>NZ_CP085010.1:0-348770 GCF_044795995.1 Ureibacillus chungkukjangi
AGCAATCTTTGCTGCATCTGTCGCTGGGCTAAATACGTTTACCGCAATTCCAATTAGTGCTAGCACTAAGAAAAGTCCAGCTGCGAATTTTAAAGCTGTTGATACTGTACCTGACATATTAATTATCTCTCCTATCGGTTGTGTTAGTTTTATTACAAGTTGTTTTTAACGCTCAGGGGAACTTGTATTCAAAGAATATATGCTGAACAAGTCATGACTTGTAAAAGCTAAGTTAGTAAACTACTGTAAATACATTAAAGTATCATTGGATTTCACTACGGAAATATAAATCAATGGAATAACTAAATAGATTAGTGTCAAAGCAACAATTGGAGCAAACCCTAACATTCCTCCAACTTCACCTTTTGTATCAAGAGAACGACTTTGAATTTCTTTCCGTTGGTCAAGATAAAACTCACGTTCCATATCAATATCATCAAAGGCTTCTTTAACGGATATACGGATTACTGCCAAATTAAGACGTTCTATGATTTGTTGGAAGGCTTCAAAAGAAACATCTTCTTTTAACTGATTGAGCGCTTCCTCTGGTCCTCCATCAAAACTTTGCAGACAAATTTGTAAAGGTTCTTTAAATACAACAGAGAAACGTTCCATCCAGATAAGGATGATGTAAACACTCATACGGTCAAACTCTTTCAAACTACTAATGAGTACTAAATGTTGATGTACCTCAGTTTCCATTTCTTTACGACGTAAGAATTTTTTAAATTGTAAATTCCAGATAGTTGCATACGAAAAGATAAATGAAATAATAATCACTGATAAAAGTTCCCACCATTTTAAGTAAGAATTCTTAACAATCTCCCATTTCATCGCTATGCGGTCATACGCTGCTATTACTTCTGGATTATTAAGGTCCACACCTAACTGTTCAGATAAATAAGTGCGAAGTTCTTGATCACTTATTGTTGTTTTAGACTCTTTTATATGTTGGATTACGTCTTTATCAAATTCAGTTTTTTCTTGTTCTGCTAATATATCCTCTTCCGATAAAGTTCCAGCGAAAATTGTATCCGAAAGAATATTATTTAAAGCACCATGTTCTTCACGAACATGAGCTAAAATAAACCCACTCGTTAATACGAAGAAAATACTCAATCCAATCACAATCTTATGTAATGTGAGCCACTCTACTTTATAAGGAGCATTGGCATCTTTAATGAGTTGTTGTAATTGAAAGTACTTTTTTGAATACGGTTGTGGTGTGAGAGCAACCACCAGTTTTTCAACGAATGGTAATTTTGCAAAAATCCATTGTTCCCAATGTTTTCTTCTCATACCCATAGGGTTCTTCGGTTCTGTGACTTCACGTAATTTGCGGATTACCAGATAACAAATAATTGAAATGGCATAAACCGATACTTCTGCAAGAAAACCAATACGTGAATCATAGAATGACTGCATAATTGAAAAGTTCGCAATTGCCCAGTTTTTTAAAGGTAATGCAAAGAAAATAGGTGCAAGAGCCAGTGTACTTAGGCTTCGCAATTGATAAGCTAATTTAGAACGATATAGAATTTCACTATTCAATTCTTGATTTACCGCAGATAGTGCTCGTAAATAAGCACTCCCTTTTTCGCTAAATTTATCACCTTGATCTTGAACTAAGAGTGATAGCCCAGCGATTACTTTAAGGAATCGTGTTGGTGCTACTTCCTCATATTTAGCTAGCTCTTTTTCTGGTTCGACTGAAATCAATATGTTATAAATACGCTCTGCATGGTTCTTCATTTCTGGCCCAACAAATTGGATGCTGTCGAAGATGGCTTCATCCACCATTTTCGTTTGCTGATAGAAGAAGCGAACGCGGTTATTAAACTCTTTAAGTTGTTTTAATAGTCTTGCTTCAACTCGATAAACAAACGTATCGATTAGGATGCCTGAGATAAATACAATCCCAAGCAAAATCCATAAAGCAACTAACCATGAAGGAAGTACCACTAATAGCAAAAGAATAATGAAAATCGCTACGATTAGTACTGTGTATATGATTTTCATTACTTCGCGTCTTAACGAATATTCGTCATAAACCGAAAGAGTTTCGATTCTTCTACGGATTCGGGTAATTAGATTACGTACTACTGGTATTTTAAGAGTGTAATTATAACTTTTCTGTGCAATGTAGTTGAACTTTGCTTCAAAGTTAGAAGCTTTAACTTTACCTAAAGCACGTTTTTGAGCATTTTTATTTTTCAGCATTTGAATAATGAAAAAGGCAGCAATAATTAGGAATCCGACAATTCCAATTAACACTAGATATTGCGATATATTTGCTAGCATTGCCATGGTGTATTACCCCCAATTTTCATTAATAAAATCTCTGAATTCATGTCTTTCTTCTTCTGTTAAGAAGGACTCAATTTCTTTTTGACGGTTTTCACTAATCGGATGTACGGCCACATATTTTCCGTTTCGATATTCAATAATGTTTTGGTCAACATATTGTTTCCGTTGTGTTTGCTGACGGAAGTAAGTCGTCGCCACATCAATAAATACATCTAATTTTTCATCTCGAGTATTTGCATTACGAACCGCTTCCATTGAAACACTTTCATCTTCGTAAACTACTGGAACACATTCAGTAATGCGTTCGATTACGCGAGTGTGATGTAAATGTGTATCAAATTCAAGTACTCCGACTACCTGTTGTTCAGCGATACTTTCATTTTGGAAAATCCCTACTTTTAACAAAGAGTTTCGTAAAGCATCCACTAAGTCTCTGAATGTCTTCGCATGGTGCGTAAACAATGTAAATAGTGAAGCCACTTGCGAACTTTGAATCATCCATGCTGCTACAGGATCGGTTGCTACCTCACCTAAAATAGTTACGTCTCCGTCAGTTTTTTTCTGTAAGTCTAGTCCACTTTGTCCATTTACTTCATCTGTTTCTTGGAAAGATAGGATGTTTCGTTTTGGATAAAGTGAACGTAAATTTAATTCATGTGCCGTCTCCTGAATACGAAGATTCAAGTCAGGACGAATAAACTTAATCAATGCCATTAGCAATGTTGTTTTACCGCTACCTTGTGAACCCGTAACAGCAAGTGACCGATTACCTTTCATCAAGAATTTAAGTAGTTTAATCGGTAATTCACTATTTTCTTGGTGATATAATTCTTCTAGTTCTAGAGCGCGCATATCGTATTTTTTTCGGTTGAAGAACGCCCATCCCTCCGACATTTTAGGACGTACCACCGTAATACGAGAACCATCATACATCTCATTAATAATGTACGGACGAGATTCCGACAATTGACCAGGGTGTCCATACTTATATAGGTTCGTGATAACACGTCGCAATTCAGATTCATGCTCAAAACTTAAAAAATCTAAGTGAATACTTTTTCCTTTATACATAATCCACGCACTATTTAAGCCAGTGTCTGATTTAGCTTTTGCTCTTTCTAAAAACTCATTTTGTGATAAATAGCCAGTCATTCTTCCCGGTGAGCCCGACACCCCACCCATGACACCATCAATCTTCATATCACGAATTTCATCAATAATCCCAAAGCCTTTGTATGAACTGTAGACCAATTGTGTAATAACACGTAGTTTATCCTCAAAAGGTACTTTCCGATCTCCGACAATCTTTTTGTACATTTTGTTGATATCTTCTTCTGTAATAGAATAAGAACCGTCTAGTTTTTGGCTGTTTAATTGGAAACTATCAATTAGTACGGCTAATCCATTGTTACCATTCTTAGCAATGGATAAATGAAGTAGTGTCTCAAATTTCTCACGAGCAGACATTTCACTTGGAGTATCATAAGGAATTGTCCAATCCACTTTATTTTCATCAATTCCATATTCGTTTAGTAATAGATCATAGATATACTCACGAACATAAATTTTTGAAGAAATATCACCTGTATTACAATTCTTTAATGCTTCAGATAACTCTTGGCGACGACGTTTATGCCGTTTGAACTCTTCTTCTGTATAGTTTTCGTTATATAGATTTTGTGTAGTAATTTCGGTCATGCGTTTTTTAATAAATTCCAACAACAAATCCAGTTTGTAATTTCTGCGATTATCTTCACTTTTAAAGTTTTTTGATTCTTTTCTCTGTTGAACCATTAACAAAGAAATGATAAAGATAACGAACCCTATTATGATGAAGATGATTGAAAGGTTAACCCAGTAATTCATTCTTCTTCATCTTCCTCTCTCTCCCGCGCTTTGTGTACTCCCACTCGTTTTGCAATCACTTTGTTGACTGTGTCAAGTGATTTAATAAAGTTATAAGAAGGATGCTGTCTTTCTACAGAATGAGTACGATAGAAAAACTCTGATAGCATTAACTTATTGGCTGCATCTTTAAAATGATGTGAGTAATGAATTGGTAATACTTCATATTTTGTTTTGTAACGACGTTTAATTTTCTTCACAGAGAAGGATGATTCTTCGTCATAAGAACTAATAAGAACAATAATCTCTTTATCTTTTAAAACCTCTGGAAAATCATATCCCTCAAAAAAGCGATCTAAGACAAATCGATTTTGCGGTAAGTTCACCAGTACAATATCTGCACTTTCCAGTAATCCCAATGAGAGGTTGTTGTATCCTCCGGAATGGGCATCTATCCAAACAATGTCGTAAGCATCTCGCAAAATGGTAATTAGAATTTCAACAAGTTCTTGGTTAGACTCTGGTTGTTTAGTTCCGCCTAGGATATCCAATCGACCATTATAAATCGATTCTGTATAATCCATTACCGCTTCAGTTTTTAATAAGTGACTTTTTGCTAATCGTTCAAGTGCCGTCATTCCACCTTCGAAACCGCCCTCTAAGATTTCTTTTCCAAATAGCGATTCCAGAGAGGAATAAGTCAATTGTGTATGTGTGATTAAATTTCTTGTTTGATACTTTAAGGCAAACATTGAAGCAAGGGCTGCAATATTAGATGTAGTACCGGATTGACCATGCACAGGACTCCAACTGACAATCGTTTTTCCCATCACTACCCCTCCAATACTTCATGTTCATGGTGTTTATCTTTCTTACCAAAACCAAAGAATGAAGGTTTAGCTTTTGGTAAATCATTGATATCCAACCACTCAGTTACTAAATCCGTAAGTACTTGTTTGTACTGTTTACTTAACTTTTTATAAGGAATAATTTCGTCATGTTGCATGATTAGTCGCAAGCGACCTCCCAAATCGTCGTATTCTAACGTCTCACTAAACGGTGAAAATTCAATCCGATTGTTCATTAATAATGAAATCAATCCTTCTGGAACTTTATAAGCGGATTCGAAGTGAATTCGTCTCAATTCCTTCGCACTGTTTTCATCTAACCAACGGTGAAGTAGCGGAATATCCTTTTGTACGTTCAAACGATCGTTGTCACTTACATACAGCACTTCATCAAAGTTCGGCCATTGCTCTAAAAGTATTGGCATAGAATCGACATCTACAATAATGCAATCGTACTTACTTGCATCATCTCCATCCTCTTGAAGTGACTTCACAACATCTCTCCAATTTTCAGCCCCAGTTAAGATTTCTACATGTTGGAGTTCATACAAATATTCATTTTCTTCTAATCTTGTATAACCGTATCGGTACACCTGATCTTTAGTAGAATCCACGATTAATACACGTTTATCATAAGAAGCAATTGTATAACCCAAATAAAGAGCAAAATCAGCTTTGTTCATACTTCCTAATAACTGGACTAGTTTCACTCTCCATCACCTCCGCCAATAATTTCTTGTTGATTAATCTCATTTGCAGCTGCATTCGCATCATTCACACGTTCTTCAACAGAGCGTTCTTGTTTATCTGCTTCAACAGCACTTTGAGTATTTTGTTCTCCGCTTCGTACAGTTTCAGCGTCTCCTGCGTCCATTGAATTTAGGTTTGCTTCTACACGAGCGCGGTTCTGATCAGTTAAATTTAATTTCGCTCTATTCACGATATTTGGTGAACTTTCAATTAACTCTTTAACATTTGCTTTCACTGGATATGTCATTTCAGAAGCACCTTGCATATGCTCGTCTACATAAGGCATAGCGTAAATTTTCGCTTTTTCGAGGTATGCATCAACCATTGCCGAACTCATTGTTAAGATTTCTCCTTCATCAACATCCAACCAAAGCGTTAATCCAGCTACATTCTTTACTTGCTTTTTTGAAAGAAGGATGAAATCATCACCGCTTGGGAATTGGATACGGATATCAATATAATCTTCATTCGCTATATTCGTAGGTAATTCAATGAAAGAATACTCAGCTTCACGAACGTCTTCAGTAATTAGCGTTTCTTTATAAAGCATTGAATCGGTTAAGACTGTATCTGCCTTCCAATCGGTTTTGGCATAGTAGTTTTTTGCATTTTCACCACTTAAATTAACGACAGCAAACAAATCGTCAGAAGCTGCGGCATCCGGTACATAAACTGGCGTTAGCATATCCAATGTAATGAGTTCACCTTTTATCACATCAGTGTTAAGAGCGTAAGCCTGTACACTCTGTGAAGCAGTTAGCTCTAATTCCTTTACTTGCTCCTGATATTCTTGTTTCAACTCAATTTCTCGTTCTTGGGCTTTTTGGTAAAATAGATAACCTCCAGTAGATGAAATAACTAACATTATTCCAGCACCAGCAAGTCCCGAGTAAATGAGTTTTTTCGTTCTTAAACGAATTGCCACTCTTGGTTCCTCCCTATCCTAAAAAACTAAATATTGTAATGATCAATGTTGTGACTGCTACACTAATTACACTAGTAGCAATCATGGATTTTTTTGAAAACGTTCGTTGTGTGGACTTAACAAAAGTCCCTAAAACATCTTGTAGTACATCAACCGTTTCTTTTAAAGGTTTGTAAGCATTCTCTTGTAGGGGAATATAATAAACATCTTGATAGTTCAACCGTTCCTGTAAATCTCTCGATTTTTCATCCGACCCGCAAGGAATTACAAATGTACATGCGTCCTTCTCAATACGCTGTCGTTTGAAGAAGCTTTCTATCCAATGGAATTTCCATTCATCACCAGAACAAACAACACACCTTACATGCGCTCTCATAAATTCATCAGCATAAGGTGTATCATCATCTATATGGCCGTAATCCATTACTACATATTCGTAGGCAGAATAGAGAGAATTTAGATTTAAATTATCTCGATACTTATAATGGGTAATGCCATATAGCTCAAAGTTGTCCTTTTCCTTTAATAACAAGCGTTCGCCCTCAGATAAGGCATGAATCCGATCAAAATCTCCAGAAAAATTTGATTCAATCAAAGCGACAGAATTACCTAAGCTCTTTAAATAACTAGCGACAGACTGCGCTGTATGAGTTGAACCTAAGTGTGATTCCACACTGGCTATACCTATAAGAACCGTACCAATAACAGCAGACTTCGTTGGATGCGCTATTTCAACAGGTAGTAAGTCTAAAATATCCTCCATCATCATTTCGTTAGTAGAGGATTCTTTACTTTCTTTAGGTGGTTTTGGTGGTCTTGGCTCCTTCTGTGGCTTTTCCTTTTTCTCTACAGGTGCTCTCTTCGGAATCTTTTCTTTTAGACCTTCCGCTCCCTCAACGAGCTGACTACCAAGTTTGGCTGCCTTTTCACTTAAAGTGGGTTTTGGAACACTAGGAACCTCTTCTACTGGATCCATTTCCGTTCTGTCCGCACTTTCGTCCTTTTCTTCATCTATGTATTCAATGTTTAAATTTCCCGTACCGTATTTTTGAACATTAATAAAGCGCGGTGGTTGTTGGATTTGCTCGATAAACGGTTTGATACGTAAGTTCTGTTCGTGGAAAATATCAAGAACATTTCGGGCTACCAACTGACCTATAAATGGGTCGTGACGTTCTCGTACACATAAATATACAATTCGCAGATTGTTGTCATAGACTGAGCGCCAATACTCAATCATTTGTAGAATTTCTTTATCTTGTTCTTCCTGCTCTTCGAGTTCAGAAGGTAAATATAGATCATGAATGATAACAGTTGAAGGTGATGATAATTCAATGGTTTCGTTCAAATACTTCCGATGGACCACCTCAACACTTAACACTTCCATGCCATTTTCAACTAACTCTTTTCTAAGCTGATTTGAGATAATAGGTTGCGCGATTGCTAATAAAATTGACATGCTTGCTCTCCTTTCTTTCCTAGATTTTTGAAAACAAAAAACCCCAATCTTGAAAGAGACGATAAAGTACACTTATGCGTACAATCGCCTTCTCTAAGATTGGGGTATTCCCATATCAATTATTAAGTTTAAGTTTGTATTAAAGTTTTAGATGTATGTGTGAAGTGGGTAAAGACCCACTTCATTTTGATTTTTGATACCTTTAAACACTACTAAAAAGATATCAGGAAATCAAAAAAGATGATATTGAAAGATTAGCACAGAATGACACTTTCGTCAATCCTATAAGGATGATTGTACTATTAAGAAAAGGTGCGAATAGAGTTCTATTGACGTAGTATTATTGTAATTCTTGGCTATACATTTCACTTGCTTTTACAAACATGTCCTCTGCCTCAACAAAAGCCTGTAGCCCTTCCATAACAAGGTCGTAATTTGCACTTGTCATATTATCAGACATATATGAATAGGCTTTAATCAGCTTTGCTGCACCCTCCATGAAGTATTTATTGGTTTGTTCGTACTTTACTAATCCAGAATAATCCTGTCGATTTCTCATATACATTACAAATTCATCTAGCTTATCAATCAACGCATACACTGAAGCTTCATCAACATCAATAGGTTCATTAGTAAATCCCTTTATTACTGGTGTTGCAGTGACAACTAGTTCATTATAAAGCGTGTTGAATAAAGCTAGATCATTCTCAAAAGCTAACTCTAATTGCTCTTGGCTATTATCCTTTTGCGAAGGGACCTTTTGGACAACTTTCGTTGCTTCTTCGTCCTCTTCAGCATACAAATTAAGTGTTGAGCTTAAATCTTCATTCTCTATCCCTAAGTTCTTGATTTCATTTGTTAGATTGTAGAAGGGTACTTTATTACTTTCTGATTCTATTTGTTTATAACTAGTTTCTAAAAAACTAATTATTTCTTTTGATATTACTTTATCTAGCTCATTCTTTTCTTCCGCTGTAAGTTCATCTGTAGCATCCTCGTAAGTTTTTTCTACAAGCGAATAACGTTTCTCTTCTAGTTCATCTACTATTCCACTGGCAATGTCCTTATTACTTTCGCCACAACCAGTTAATAGTACAACACTTAGTACAGATGAACTTATAAGCATCGATGCTTTCTTTTTCACTAAAATAGCCCCTTAGTTATATGTATTTTTCATAATATTACCATATTAACTTAATTAGGAAATGATGATTCTTAATAATTTGCAAATGTTTTGTATAAGGTTTAAATGTTCGATGGTGGACTCCTAAAAAACTCCATCCTTTTTAAGAGGAATGGAGGTAATTTGCATTCTTATTTGTACTTCTTAGATTAGTATGAAAAACCGACATTAGCGCATCTGTAACAAGTAATAGCATTCTCTATAGGCATAACATCATTTGTACAATACATACATTTTTTGCTTTTATTATTCCTTACTTCTTTAATAGATAGATTCTTTTCACAACTATCACAAATATGAGTTTCAACACTGATTTCCCTGAAGATCTGTTTAGACTTACAATATTTGCAATCTTCTATATATACGTTTTTACTATCTAAATAACTTTTGATTGATTCCTTAATGTTTTGCATGTTCCCCTGACTGAACTCTCTATTTATCGTGTCAAACAAAGGTTTATTAGCTTTAAGCATGGTTCTTACATCTTCTATTATTTTTTTATCATTACCACAGAAATTATCTAACCACTCTGTCATTTCTTTTCGGATTCGTTCCAAAATAACACCCCGTTAACTTTAAAGTAGCTACCTTTACAAGCCTTTAACATTAATTCCATATTATAGCACGTTCAGTACAAATAGCTCGTTTTAAAGTAATTGAAAAAGCTACTGTCATAGACGGTAGCTTATTCTTGTAACAATTTTTTTATCAGAACTGACCTGTATATTGCAATGTTTTCACAAACATTTGAGCAAATTGGGCACGTGTTAATTTTCCATTAGGTTCATAAATATTGCCCTCTTTACCACTAACAATGCCAAGCGCCTGTAAAGTCCCTACTGCTTCTTTTGCATAATCTGCAATCTTAGCATTATCTTTAAACTTCGGTTGACTATAAGACAATTTCACATCAGACATTTCAATCACTCGTAGTAACATCGCTGCAGCTTGTTGACGAGTAATATTTGCATAAGGACTGAATGTAGTCTCCGTTGTACCAACAGTAATACCAGCTTCGAATAAGGCTTGTACTTTCTCTTCAAACCATTGGCCTTTTGTATCTGCAAATGAGTTATTATTAGCTTTTGCCTTTAAGTCAAGTGCATTGGCAACAATACCAGCCAATTGCCCTCTTGTTATATGTGTATACGGACTAAATTTATCATTTCCCGTACCAACTAATATATGTCGACTCGCTAATTCTTCTATTGCATCACGACTAAATACATTTTGAGTATCAATAAATGATTTTTTATCCGTAGAGAAGTAGTAGTGTTCACCTATAGTTGCATTAAATGTAAACGTTCCATTTGCATAATTGTAAGGTAGTGCTCCATATCCTTCACTTGTTTGACGTAGTAAATAAGCAAAATCATGCTTAGCCTTAACGATGATAGGCTTTTTAAATTTCGTAATGGTTTTTCCATCTGCTTTTACTACTAACTGATAGTGATTGTCTCCTAGATGGGTCCAAGAGATGTTCCACTGCTCTGCTTTATCATCTAGCGATAAATTGATAGCAATTCCATCTTCTTCTAGTGTGTAATTTGTTTTAGTAGGATTTGAGATTACCCATTCAACCCCATTTTCTAGCTCATTTACTTCAATTTGTTCTTCCTTGATTGGTTCACCAACAGAAGAACCTCCACCACCAATTGGGAATGATGGATTAATCACTAAAGTAGGATTAATAGCAGTTAAATCTTGAATGCCGTCTTCCCCTATTTCTGCAATATCATAACCTAATTGAGTGAATAATAATTGTTTATATTCCCCATCATATAGATTGCTAGAAATGTAAGTAATTAATTCAGTACGATATGCTTCGGTCGGATTGGTAACATAAGCTTTCACACTAGCTAATGCGTAAAATGCTTTAAAAAGATATTCTGCATGTTGTTCTAAGCTTGTTGGTACAGTTGGCATAGGTATAGAAGAAGTCATTATTGTTGATACATTAGCATTTTCTACAGTAGTGACAGGTGTTGAAGTGATATATGAATCATTAAGTGAAGCTACATACATAAAGGAGCGTAATGAAGCCATTTCTCCACTAATTGTTATCGCTGGTTCACTTTCAATTGATTCTGTTTGGATTTCTTCTTCACTAACTGGTAATGTGTCTACTTCAATATCAGATTTTACATCGGATTCTTGTATAACCTCATCCGATGGTGTACCTTCTATAGATTGTTCCTCTTCCTCAACATCTTTTACCATAATTTCAGAAACTACAAATGTAGCAACTTGTAGTTCTTCTGCCTCTTCACTCAGAGTAAGAGTTGTCGTAGTATCTCCAACAATCTCATAACCCTCAGGCGCCTCACTAGTAACAATCACTTCTCCATTTTGAACATCCTCAACAAGTTTCTCCATGATCACATTATTATTACTATCTACATAGCGGATTAAGTAATCACTTACTAATGTTTCGTCTTGAACTAATTCAACAACAAATGTTACAACTAATTCCTCATCTTTATTAAATTGAACAGTTTTAGTGGTTTCGCCAACAATTGCATATCCAACTGGTACTGTTGATTGAACTAGGATTTCTCCATATTTAGCATCTTGCACAACAGATGTAGCGATAACCTCACCATCTACCGTTTCATACTGTACTTGGTATTCACCGCTCTGTGCTTCTTCAATGCCTGCTAGGATAGCTTCTACTTGTAAACGAATACTCTCTTCATCAATATCTAATGCTGTTGCCAATTCAGTAATTACATCTTCTAATACCTCATCATCTGTTAAATATCCAGAAATCGATGTTAAAACAGTTGGTGCTGGTAACTCTGCTTTAGTTGGTAATGTAGATTGTGCAAAAGCTGTTTGATATGCTTGAATATCCGTATCGTTCATAGAACGTTTAGCAATTTCAAGTTTATTTACTAATTGTACAATTTGGATGATGTTTTCTTTTGTGACTTCAGTATCATCTAATTTAGAAAGTTCTTTTTTGTAATCTTCCATAAGCTCTGTGTATACTGTTTCATTTGTATAATCGGCTAAGGCTTGAACTGTTACCTCATTGATATTATTAATAATCGTATCAACTAATGTTTCAACTTTTTGGTCAATTAGTAATTGAAGTGCATCTAAGCGTTCGATTAATAATTGTCTATCTTCAGTATCATCTAGAGCACTTACTAAGGCATATGCATCGTTTTTATGTTTTTGAATTAATGTTTCTTCCGCTTTAGTTACTGCTTGTTCTGCTGCTAAGTATTGATTTACTTTATCTATACTTGTTTGTAATGCTTGCTTACCTGGTATTTCAGGTAATAAATCAATTAATTCTTGTGCTTTTTGAATATCTGTTAAATCTTTCGTTGATACCGCTAGTTCAACCGCGCTTACTACATCAGCAAACTGATTTGAAAGTTCCACAATATCAATGCGCTCTTGAAGTGACGTTTTTCCTTGCCCTTCTGGTAAAAGATTGATTAAATCTTTTGCTGTTTGGATATCCACTTCATCTTTAGTAGTTTCCGCCGTTTCCACGGCCACAACTGCCTCTTCAAACTGAACTAGTAGTGGTTCAAGTTCATCTAAACGTTCTTGTAGTTCCTGTTTTAAGGTTGGATTTGTAACAAGGTTCACTTTTTCCTGTGCAGCTGAAACATCATTTCGACTTAAAGTTGATTCCGCTTTATTTACAGCTTCAGTAGCAACCTCTTCCATATTGTTAATGATTTGTTGAACAGCGTTTAATCGTTCCTGTAAGGCCGTTTTAATAGGGCTATCTTCTAGTAAATCGACTAGGGCTCTTGCATTCGTTAGATCACTTGGAATGTTTGTAGATTCAGCTTGTTCCACTGCCCCTACAGCTCCGTCAATTTGGTCCAACGTAACATAAAGTGCATCCAATCGGTCTTGAAGTTCTCCTTTTAATACCTCATCAAGTAATTCATTAACGATAGCTTGTGCAGCATCTGCGTCTTTACGTAATAAGCTAGACTCCGCTAAACTTACACTAGTGTTTGCTTTGTATTCTTTTAGGATTTCATCAATTTTTTCTTGTACAACTTGAAGACGTTGTAAGAGCTCATCTTTAATAAGACTTTCTGGTAGAGCTTCAACTAATAATCTAGCTTTATCTGTATCCTCTTGAGTGATAGTCGATTCAGCTGTAACAACAGAAGCAATTGCATTATTTATATCAATGACCACTTGAATTCTTGTTTCTAGTTCAGTTTTTAAATCATGATCCGGTAACAAGTTGATGGAATTTTTTGCTGACTCTATATCTTCAGGGGTTCTTGTAGATTCTGCTGTTACCACTAAAGCCTTTGTATCTATGAATTGCTGTACTGTATTAAGTCGATCAACAAGAGAATCATATTTTTCATGTGTAGTTAAAGTACTAACTGCTGTTTCAGCAACGTTTTTATCCGATACATCAAATGTAAGCTCCGCTTTTTCTAAGAGTACTAAAACATCCCGATAATCTTTAATACTATTAAGCTCAACTAACAAGTTTTGTGATACAGATAACCAAGACGGTAAGTTGCTTATACTTTTAGTAGCAATTATTATAGCTTCCGTAAGTTCTGTTGAAGTATGAATTTGTTTCGCAGCAGAAACATCTGCAGTTGCCTTTACTACTAAAGGTTGTAAAGTTAACCACTGCTCATAATCTTCAATTGTAGGTGTAGGTACTATGCCATCTGAATATGAGGCTTTATAGTCCGTAATTATTTGTCTTAAATCATTGATATTTTCAGAAGTAACACTTGATATTCCTGCCCATACATAATCGTCAACTGTTGCCGTTAGGTAATTTTTGAATAACCATTCTAAGCGAACTTCTTGGATTAGTTTTTTAGTTATAGCTTCGACCTCTCCACCCTTACCTCCAATGCTTACAGCAAGGTTCTCTGTATCACGGATAGAACGTTCGGATGAATCACTTGTAATTGACTTAACATCATCGATTAATTTTTGCAAATTGACTAAAATAGTTGAATCCAATTCTTGAAGTAAAGTATCTTTATCTATTTCTAAAGCTTCTGCATACTGGCGATATAGAGACACGTCGTTAGTTGTAATAACAGGTTTATTAGATAGTGTTGTACTCACTTTTGTTAAACGATCTTTAACTTGTACATTTACTTTTTCAGTAAAGACATTTTTTGGTAGATTATCAAATGTTACTGTAAATATACGGTTATTCGTAGTAACTGTCTTTTCATTACCATTAAATTCAACAATCACTGTGTGGTCTGTATCATTCTCATCATGAATTGAACCGACAACAGTTAGAGTTCCGTCATTGATATACTCTTTGTTATCAGTAGTAAACATGATTTCTGGAATCCCATTATCAATGTACTCTTGCATTTCATTTTTAAAGGAACCTTCCCACAGAGGAGTAATAGAATGAGTACCCTCCGATTTTTCCCTATCATCATGCGTTTCGTTATATTCAATCGTTTCATACATACTGTTTTTCATAAACTCGAAATAAGTTAATGTATGGTCAAATGGGACATTCGAAAGTTTATTCTCCAACAAACTATCCGTTTCAGGAGTTCGATGGAAAGTAATGCGATACGATAAAATTTCTTCAAGAGCATTCATTGTTGGACTAACAGTTGTGGAAGCATAACTTGGTACTTTTGCTATTAAACTATCCAAAGTACTTCTTTTTAAGTTTGCTAATGTATTAAGCAATTCATTAGAGAAGTCTACAAGCACTTGTGCGTGATTTCCTTCACCTAACGGTTTAAAAGCGTCAAAGTACTCTTTATACCAAATTTCTTGGTCCATTACGACACCATCTACACCGTAATTTAGCAAATCTGTTACAGTAACTTCAGTTAAGTTAGACATTAAAGTGTCCTTTAAAACCTGTATTCGTCCTTGTAAAGCACCTTGATTCGTAGCATTTTCAATTACGTCAACTTTATTTTGTGCATCTATAACTGTATTCCAATCAATATCAGCATGATTCCCCTCTAAATGAACAATCGCATCTAACGCGGTGTGATAACGTTCTAACTCCGTATATCGGCTCGTTAAATCAGCTATATCATCTACAAATTGGTCTTGTTCATTTGAAGCGGTAAAGTTTTCTACTAGAGTTCTAGCTTGGAGATAATCGGCTTTTAGCAGACTATTTTCAGCTTTTTCGATAGAAAGCGTAGCTTCAATCACATCAATACGGTTGTTCCACTCGGTTAAAGTCGTACTAGTTTCGCTAGATGTTAACGTCTTAAATTGTGCAATGTCAGCTCTAAGTGATGCTAGTTGAGCAGGTAATTTTTGTTGTTCATATGTGATCACATTTTCATAAATCTTATGGAATAAAGCGTGCTGTTCATCTGTCCAGTTTTCATAATCAGCAGAATGGCCACGTAATAAACGTAAATAATCCGCAGCATTATCCACCTTTATTAAAGGTACATCTACTTCCTCTTGCAAACTAAATTCAGTTCCGTCATAAGCTTCAAAGATTAATGCTTTGGTGAAGTAGTAACCTTTAAAGAGATCTAGTCCCTTTAAAGTGACGTTGAACTCTGAATGGGTTGGTACAGATTGGAAGATAGCATTTCCCGCTGCTGTCAATTTGACGTACATTTCATCGCCGTCTACATCCGATACCTGTCCTGTAAAAGTCACATTTGACGAATCATCGACAACCACCATTTTCGGAACAATAACATAGTCAACGACTGCTTTAGTATTTAGTACTGTTACATCAAAAACCTTGCTCGTTTTTTCTCCATAGCTATCAGTGGTACTAACCGTAATGGAAGATGTCCCTACTTGCAGAGCTTTTAACTGTACTTTATTTCCATCTATATTCAGTACTTCAATAACATTTTCATCCGAAGAAGTGGCATTATATAGGCTTGGGATACCATCTTCCGTATCAGTAGCTTCAATCGTTAAATCAATGACATCATTTTTGAAATTTGTTAGATCTGATACGTCCGATAAAACGGGAGAATAATTCTCTACAGTTGTTCTTTTATTTCGGTATACATTACCAATTGTATATGCGTCGGGGTCTAGGGAAGAAACATCGTTACCTGTGTCTCTCCATGCTGTATAGGAATACGAAATATAACCATATGTATTTCGTGTAGAGTAAACTGGTTCATCTTTATATATAGGGAAAGTTTCACACTCATACACACCATTAACTGTATAACAATCGCCTACTCCCATACGGTCAAAGACTTGTCTATAACCTGAAATATATGTCTCTGTACCCGTTACACCATAATAGCTATCATAAGCAGTATAACTTTCATATACATCCCACCAATAACGTAAAGTATCTGCGCTAGCGTCTTGCGGCACTAACATGGTTGCACCACTAACAATTGCACCCATTGACATACTTGCCATTAACAACTTTCTAGCCTTATCGGTTTGGTAACTTTTCTTTTTAACTTCATTTGGCTTTTCTTTACGCAATTTAATTTTCCCCCTTTTTCTTGTAATGTGACTTTTTTAACTGTCATCCGGAGAGTAATAAACAAATCTAGCAAGTTGGTACCAACTTGCTAGACATGGTTAATAACCTCACACTTATCTAAATTCATTAAATATTTTATCGAATACGTTGTAGCTCTTTTTTATCTTTTGAGGATGGCTGTGCAAAGGCAACAGTAATAGATTTTTCTCCTGTATCGAACCATTCATCAACAATCACAAACACATCAAATGGGTAACGATGTAAACCAATTTCCTCGTGAACTAAATTCGCCATCTTTACACTAGATACAGAGAGAACTACGATTTTATATGCATCATTTGCTACACCATTAACTTGAATACAACCATCACGTTCAAAGAGTTCTCTATATAGCTCTAATCGGGTACGGAAATAGCCGATAAAATTCTGTTTTAGTTGTGCTCGTTCAAACAGCATATAAGCGCGGCCATCATATTCCTCAGTGTCCTCACCAATCACCATCATGGCAAAAGGTTTCTTGTAACCACTGTTTCCTCCGATAGCCGGGTACCAATTCCACCCTTTCGCAAGGTTTTGCTCTACCGATGAACAACGAATTTCATTCATTGCTACATAACGCTGTATACTTGAACCGCTTGAATCATTGCCGTCATACCATGTTTCTGGCTTGGCAAGAAACATGCCACTGTAATAATGGTTTAATATCAGCCATCCAGCTATACCTAATGTAATAGGAGCTGGATTTTTCAACTGTACTGGATCACCATTTTCATCATTAACAAATTCTAATTCGCATTTATGTCTCTCTACAAAACCTCGTTCACGTAATGCTTTAATATGATTACTAGTAGTAGAAGGACTGAACTTTGAACTCATGTACCGTCTTAATTGATTTTCATTGGCACATACTGCATCTCCTATGACTTTAAGAAGTATCATGCGTTCCATATAGATTGTTTCACTCCAACGTTCTACCTCTTCAATTGCCTCGGTTAATTTCAAGATTGGTCTGTAATTTTTTAAGGGAAGAACCTTTCTCGCTTTAAAGTTTGGATGGTCCCAAAGTGAGTAGGAACCATCTTCCCGACTTAAATTGAAGTTGTGAATCATTGTTAATTGCTGTTCATTCATTATTCAAATAAGAAAGATCCTAAGTCTTTGCGCTTACGTTTCCCAGCAGGATACCCCACAATTACAACGCGTCCTTTGATACGTCCGCCAGCTTCACGTCGTATCGGTTGTAAGATACGGCAAGTCACCATATCTCCGACAATTGGTGATTCCAGACTCTTCACTTTACTTGCTTTAACATCAAGGCCAGATTCCATTTGAACAAAAATGCCATGTAAAGGATCAACACGAGATACTTTTCCGGCAATCGGGTCGCCAACATCTAATTTTTCTAACAACTGGAACGGGTCAGGTAATGTTAAACGACGAGAAACTTCTACAAGCTTTCGCTCTAAGTCAAAACGAGTGACTTTAACCTCGATTTCTTCCCCTTCACTAACATCCACGATGTCACGACTATTCCAAGACCATTCAGTGCGTGGCATGTGGCAATCTTGTCCTAAAATACGAACATGCGTAATGCCTCTGCGGTCTTGACTTGTACCACTTACTACACCAGTGAACGTATGCTCCTTTAATTGCCCGGCTTTATCTAACTCAATGAGTTTTTCCCAAAACTCGGCTATTGTACGTTTCTGAGCTTCTTTCCCCGAAAGGATAACCATTTTTTGCTCTAATAGAATTTCCTTGATAACAAACTTAGCTTTGCGACCTACGAGTTTTCGAGTGTTTTTAAATTCATGGATGGCAAAGTCTTTAGCTGCACAATAACCAGTAACCCCATTTGGTAAGGCAACGATTAATAACTCACCTTGCAGTGTTACCTCTTCTCCGTTAAGTTGTAATTCTCTCTTTTCTGATTCGATACTACGAACAATCCCTGTCATCATCTCATCGTATCGATCAATCTGTGTTAATTCGTTTAGTTGTTCCCCTCTAGTCCAAGAAGGGACATACTTTGAAGTAATGCTCTCTGTCATGTGTTATAAATCCTCCTACTATGTGTTGTGATGAAGTTCAATCAAAATCACCAAAAAACAAAAAAAAGAGAACACCCCAATCAAAACCTACGCTTTACCCGCGCGGTTTTTAATTGAAAGGGGTGTTCCCTTTTGACTATTAATTTGATGTTAGTTGTTTGAACCTATATTTCGTGTACATTGATAATCCATTAAGACTATCGACTAGTTTTATCATATATGACCAATATTCGCTTTTCAAGTCTTTTTCCTCATAGTATGAGTAAATTCTATAGATTTTTCATCTCTTTATAGAAGTCCTCTACTTCATTTTGGATATTTTCTTCTTGATATCCACTAGTTAGTTCTTCCGGTTGAACGGCAACTCCTAGTGACTGGCGGCGATTCTTCGGTTTCCCAACAGCAGACTCGCTAGGTTCTTCAGAAACATCAGCAGTAGTCCTCTTCGGTCTTATTGGTAATTCTACCTCTTGTAACGGTACCACTGTTTCTTGTTGCTTTTCTTCAGGTACTTGTTTTTTTCGTTTTGGTAAAACAATCTCTGTTAAAGGAGCAACCTCATTTGGCTCATTGGTTGTAAATGGATCGATTGCTTTTGCCTTTACAGGTTGCGGTTTAACTTTCGGTTGATAATTAACTGGTTTTTCAATAGGCGATTTAATGTCC
The DNA here is from genome assembly GCF_044795995.1 of Ureibacillus chungkukjangi. Lineage (NCBI taxonomy): Bacteria > Bacillati > Bacillota > Bacilli > Caryophanales > Caryophanaceae > Ureibacillus > Ureibacillus chungkukjangi. The sequence goes on from NZ_CP085010.1 coordinate 19,467, forward strand.
AGTTTCTGTTCTGTCGTGTAATTTACCTTTGGTAGCGCGGGTAATCCGACACTAGAAGGTTTTTCCTCATAAGTTGTAGTAGGTTCAACAAACGTAGATTTCGTAGCTACTTTTATTTCTTGTTCCTTCACATGAGGAACAGTTACAGCAGCTAAAGGTGGTGTTGCTTTCCCTTTTTGATAGTTTACATCTTCATGAACTGGCTTTTGAGGATTCTCTAATGTTGTTGCCTTTTCTAATTGCTCTAGATTTAATAAATTATCTTCTACTACTAATTGAATAACTGCTTCTTCTTCATTGTAAGCTGGCGGTAGTGCTACTTCCATTTCGTCTGCATCTGCAATTTCCACTAACTCTTCGTTTCGTTTTGCTTTATTAAAACGTGCGTCAATCCAATAAGGAATAACCTCTTCATTCACTTGTAGTTCAGATTGTATAAATTCCTCATCAGGAACGAAATTAGCTCTAATTTGTTGTACTGGGATAGATTTGTTATTAACTACAATTTTAACCGCACACTCAAACGCATCTTGGAATAGAACATTACTAGCCGATAAGGCTTCTTCCCTTACTTTGCTATAAGTAGAACCACTTCTCGTTACAGGATTGTCTTGTAAAGGTGAAACCGACTGTTCCGATTCCCCTTCTTGGTAAACATACTTTTCTCCAAACATATCAGAAAAGTACTTAGCGTCATAAGAAGATACATCCGCATATACCATTCGATTACGCATGGCTGCTACAACAGTATTCATATAATCTTCTCCGTATGCCCCTCTTAATTGTGTAAGAGTTTGCATAAGGATAGTAACGACAACCTTATATTTTCTACTCTGCGCAGGAAAGCTAGCAAAATTTTGATAGAGGTATTCAGGCGCCTCATCCACAATTATGTGATGATAAGTTGAAATGTTAGGATCTCGACGGAATGAAGCATTTTGTAAAGTCATTAAAACGATTTTCCCTAATATTGAACCGAGTTTTTCTAACTCACCCTTAGCGGTATTTACTAACAGCAAACCGCCCGCACTACCCATATGGTCGTCAAAATTAAACGTAGATGGACCAAATAATACCCGACGAATAAGTGGATTTGCTCCAATATCATTCAAAATGTTACGTAAACCTTGTACATATTCTTTTTGTGTATCTTCATAAATCATATTTCCATCATCGTCTCGTGCTTTGGCAACTCCACCGCCGCCTAAACGAACTTCTTTTGGCACGATTACATTATCAAACCATTCATCGATTCCTTTTAATATCTGCCAATAGTTATAAGTATCGCGGTCTGTGATATTTTCATAGCCTTCTGGGAAACGTTTTTTCAGTTGAACGTGCATATCATGTACGCGATTACTGTCATTATACATATCGAGTAACATATCAAACGTAACGTCTTTATTGGGATCGTGCATTTTCAAAAGATATATAAATTGCTTCAGATGGTTACGCTGTGCTTGAGCGAAGAAATCGTTACCTCCGCTTTCGTCTGCAAGTCCAGATATTACTTGTGCGAACACTTCCGCTACTTTTTCTGTAGGTCCTTGCATAACATTAATGCTTGGTGTGTTGGGATTAGTTACATCGATATAAGTAATCGCTTCATCTGGAATTCCATGAGCTTTTGCTAATTTATATACTTTTTGACATAAATCGTTTGATGGCTCTATTACAGATAACCCATTAAGATAACGACCTTGTATTTCTTCTGTTAAATAGTTTTCCATTTGAGAGATTTTTGGAAAATCATTCATAAATTTAGTAATGTAATGCAAGTCTTGTAGAATGGTAGGAAGCCCTAAAGCCGCACTTTTCCCAGTTCCTATACTTCCGACTATTAAGGTATTTAGGGTTCTATCCTTCCCCGGTAAAACTACCATTTCTTTTGTCTTCTTATTGATTCCTAATTCAATATCGGGTAATTGGGTAATTTCTTCCTCGACAGTGCCCATTTCCTCAAACTTTCTTAACCGTTCTCCATTCCATTGAAATTCAAAGAATGCAGCTCTTAAATCAGCATCGTGCATACGATAACGTGTGATCACAAACATACCCATAAACATTACGAGGATTAGCGGTAACATGACCAACATGAAGAAAAATCCAGATGTCTGTTCAAATAATGCTTGATTGACCGTATCACTTGTATCAATAACTCTATCAACACGCTCATAGAAAAATGGTAAAACGTGGTGCTGTACTTTGGTCATGCCATATCCAGATAACACACCCATATTCGCCAATAGCATATTAAGGAACAACAGTAATCGCATTCTTGGAGTTTTAAACTTCTTTACTCGAGTGCTCAATAACCAACCAAATATACTGATTGCTGCTATTAAGAGAATCCATAAGAAATGTACTCCTTCTGCTCTACCAAATAGAAACGGTAAGTAAAATACTTCTACCCCTCTATAATTGCTCACAACTAGCGATAATACTTTTATCCATGCCCATAAAGTGAAATAGGTTGTTAGGATAGCTAAGAACGATACGATAAAGAAAGGCGTTCGTTTTTTCAACAATAGCTTTTGTTCATCACTCAAATACATTCTTCCTTCCTTACTCATCTCTTGGTACTTTTGTGAAATTACTTCCCAACTCCCATAACGGGAGTTGGGACTTTTTAATTTGAGCACGTGTTTGTTCTGCTAATGACAACCAGCTTTCTTTATCTGTTAGATATACTTCAACATTACGGGATTGCTCGTACTCAATTACATCAGCATCTAAACAAGCTAAGTTATCGTATAGCAAGATGAGATCCACTTGATAATTCGAATAATCGGATTCATTTAGACTTTCTATACGAGCACGGTAAACTTTATACCTTTCATAAGAATGAATGGAACCCGGACACATTCTTAGAACCACGTAATGACGTTTCCGCTTATTCGGGTATTTGATCGTCATATAACTATCCGCTGTAAATAGTGGATTCCAGTTGCTAGTTGGTGGTTTAATATCCTTTTCTTCAAATGTCCCAACTTCACAATCAAAGTTCTTCATAACAATTTTTGTATAATCTATCCATTCATCTGCCATGAAGGACTGTAGAATCGGCTGCATGACTTCTAATTCATCTACTGCACGCTTAACAAACTCTGGAACATTCGCGGAAGGAGTCGCATATACATGTAAATTATTCGGCCAGTCTACTGTTGTATCAAAAGAAGTTTTTAAGAAATGTGTTCGTTTAACTCTTGTACCTTCCTCTGCATACTTGGCAACACTATAATCAATTGGAGAAAAGACAACGTAAATCTCTTTTCCTTTTGCATAGTCAGATTCACAAAACTTTTTATAGCGCTTCACTTTGTTTAAAATGACGTCTTTCCCCTGTCGTCCACTATCAACTTCTAAAGCAATAAGCGCGTATTCTGTTTCTACCACGTAATCAGGAACAACCAGCCCCTTGTAATCTGTAGTTGCATTTGCGGAAGTACCTAGAATAGCATGAGCATTCCCGCGTAGTAACCTGACTTTAAAACTGTCATTGATTCTCCCTTGCTGATACAAGTACATGTACATATTGTTAGCTAATGTTGATGTTGCCATGGTATGCACGCTTGGTAATGTGATCTTTTTCATAATATCTTCAAAGCGATTTACTTCCACTTCTTCGATAAGTCCCTCATTTACAAGTACATTTAATCCTCTAGTACCTACCGTATAAAAATAACTATTAAACAGAAGGCCGTTAAACTTCATGGATTCATTTTGCTTTCTTTTTAAGATACCACTATCAACTAAACGGTCTAACCTTTTTGATATCCCATTGCGAGTTATAGGTTCAAATGCAACCTCTTCTCTATACAAGGTATATAAATTTATGATATCAGCTGCTCTCATATAGCGGTGCATATATACCTGTTCTATAAGTTTGATTTCAAACCGATATAACAGCATTGAAGGCATATGATTGTATTTGGGTAACTTAATTTTAATATTGTCCTTCATCTTCATTCACCTCCAATCTTTTCAGTGAACACAAAATACCCCGACCAAAAACAGAACAATATCATCTCGTGATATGCTCTAAGTTTTCGATCGGGGTATTCCCGTTTCAGCTATGTAATTACGGAAAACATTGTAACACATATCTTTTTAGTTTTCATTATTGGATTCATTAGAGTTGCCTAATAATTGAGGAATCTAAGGGGAAGGTATTAGAATTTGTGAAGCATATGCGAGGGAAGCTTTACTACCTCTATTTGCTAGTTATAAAGGGGAATTTAGTATGCGTCGCAAAACTTACTTGCACCTTAGGGAATTCTTTACTGTGAAAGTCATCCAGAGTGACACTTTATAAATGACGCTTTTTTCATATAACTGTCACTACTGAATGACACTTTACGAATGACAGTTTCCAACATCTTTCCTACCTGACTTCCCTCTTCATTTTCATATTAATTCCGACTTATTTATCTTGTTGCTCAATAAGAACATCCAGTAATTATTTACAAGAATTTTCAAAGTAATTCTTTAAGTGATCAGTAGGCAATAATACGAGTTGAATTTTAGATTTGCGCTTATAGTTTATAGCTATAAGACTCTTAAATTATCATTAATTACTTTATACACACACCTTCCAAAATTGGGTCTGTTTCTATAAATCCGTTAAAGCTGTAATAATCAAAATGTCGTTGTTCCTAATGGTTGATTTGCTATGTTTATTAATGACTAACTAACCGTTACTTTTTAAATGTACTGTAAAAGAATTATAAATCGGTTGTTTTTCTAATTGGTTTAAAGCTTGGTCTTTACATATATTAAATAATCCCACTCCTTGCAATCAGTTATCACAATTTATAGTGAATGGACTTTTAAATACTGCTCCCTCCCCTTTTAACAATTCCACCCCCTAACAAACGATTTGAAAACAATTTTTAAATTTATCTCATTATTTTTAGAAAAATAGCGATTTATAAATAGTTTTTATTAAGTTTAAATGACTGAAGCAATATTTAAATGGATTACAAATTATTTAATACTGCCGTCTCCCCATTTTTAATATTCAATTTCCATACTAGCAACGATTTGAAAACAATTTATAAATTCTTTTCACTATCATTTGAGAAATACTGGTTTATAAATGGTTTTTATTAAGTTTAAATGACTGAATTAGCCTGATTTACCAAATTACAAATCTCATATAGTTAAAATTAACTCTAAAATTAATAACCTTATATACTTTTCCTAAAAAATATTTGTCAAAATTAAACTAATATTCTACCAACAAATTGAATCAATAACAGAATGCATAATTCACTTAATTATTACATTAATTATTACGGCAGTATATGAGGGAATAGAAAATGTAGAATTATAAAGGTTTAACAAACATCAAATTTTATGGGGATAATGCCTTGATTTTATACTTCCTAATCTGTACAATAGAGCCATGAAAAGGATATTGCGGTAATAGTTAACGCTGTTATTAATTGAAAGATTAATTGAATCATTAAGGCAATAATTAACGAGGTGGTGAAGAAATGACTAATTACGACTACCTAAGTATCTTGAATAATAACTTAAGCATCGAAAGTAAATGGTTTTTAATTAAACTCTTAAACCAAAGTGAACCAATTAATAAGGACAAACTACGTGACATTGTTAATGATAGCTACATTGATCTAGAAAAATCACGCGGTAATGAAAATCCTAAACCTTTAATTACATCCCGTTACTTACTAGATATACATACAGCGAGACTCGAAGGTGCTGGATTGGTACATGTCAAAGAACTGGGCAGAATGAGACTTTATTCAATTACTGATTTAGGGAAAGAGTTATTGAATTTCACACAAAGAAAGTAAACCTGACTAAAATAGATAAGAATAAGGAGAGATAAAATATGGAACAAACATTACAAAACAGAGAACAACAATTATCACACGAGAATAAAGAAATGAGTTTTCGATTTGGATTTTTAGGGCTAGGAATGGGTGGAACATCTATTGCATCAGCATGTGCAGACGTTGAAACAAACATAACTAACAAAAAATACCCGTATTCAGCATTATTAATTAACACTAATCAAATAGATTTTGATAAAGTGACTCCACGCAACCCTAATACTGTAAAGTTTCTAATTGGTGATGGTAAAGGCGCTGGGCGTGATATCAATATGGGTGAATCACTATATATTGAAAAAGCGGAAGAGATAGACAAATTAGTTACTACACAATTTAGTCAATCTGATTTCGTTTGGTTAGTTGTCGGTTTAGGTGGTGGTACTGGTACAGGAAGCGTCATTCAAGGGATTAAAACATTAATGACTAATGGATTTAAAAAGAAATTTGGTTTAATCTTAACTCTACCTAGATTTGTAGAGGGTCATACTGTAATTAATAATGCTTTACAACGACTACAAAAAATCTATGCTGCAATGCAAGGACTTGGCCCTATTATTTTAGTGGACAATCAAAAACTATTTGACGAATATCGAAATGAACACCCTCAAGGTTCAATAGCGGATTACTTAACATATTCAAATAAATATGTTGCGGATGCACTACATGATCTTAATACTGTTACAGCAAGTTATTTACCTGTCGGAGAATATCACTTTGATAGCTCAGAGTTCCGAAAAATGTTACAAACACCCGGCTTAATACATTTCGCGCGTTTTAGTGCAAAATCTGCAACAATAGACGCTGGTCAAGGTTTATCTTATTCTACTAAGCTGAAACAAGAGATTGATAATGGAGTATTATCAAGTGGATATAACTTAGAACAGGCTAAACAAGTTGCTGTTAGTGTATTAGCAAACAAATCAGATTCAAAAAGATTATATACTTTTGAGTTTGTAGAGCAACTTGAAAGTTTAATAGCCTCTACTGCTTTAGCAGCTAAAGAAAAACCTGTCGCTTTATATGAATATGAATCGAGACGACAAGATAACAATGTTTATTTTTATTCTGTTTTTGCAGGATTGGATTTCCCAGAGGCTCGTATCTCTGCCCTAATGGATGCCGAACGTCAATTTGAAGAGATTCAAAAGGCTAACGAAGAAGCTAAAAAGAAAGACTTATTTGCTGGATTCCAGGCTTCATCTAACAATAAACAAAGCGAGGATCTTTCGTTCGATGATTTATTTGGAGATAAAAACGATGATAACTCTTCAGATAAACTAAATGATGATTTTGATGATCTTGCTAAAAGATTCAATTTATAATTAATCATCAATGACTCATAGATGCCTTAGAATGTTGATAAAACAGCATTCTAAGGCATCTTTTTTTCTAAACTGTTTTTAAATTGTTTACATCTTCTCTTTTAAACTGAATAAAAACAAAATCTAAATCACTAAAATGCTCTACGGTTTTAAATTAAATTCAAACTATTAAAGGATGCATAATAATTAAATAAATAAACTAAATGAAAACTAAAATTAAACCAATATCTAGCTATATGAACTAAATCGTTTTTAAATTATTTGAAAACAATTTTATTTGAAACTTCAAACTGAATAAAAACTGAAACCATTTTCAAATTGTTTACAAATGGTTTTGATTAATATTTTCAAACTAAAATAAAACTAAATATAAATCAATAAATTTTATCTATTTACAAACCGTTTTCAAATTGTTTTTAAACAGTTTTATATATATATTCAAACTAAATAAAAATTCATTTTAAATCGACTATATTTCAGCTTGAACTATATAGTTTTTAAACTGTTTATAAATCGTTTAGTTCGAATTTACTCAATTATCATTAAAACAAATTATTTTCACACTGTTTTTAAATCGTTTTATATTTGTTTTGTAAACCAAATAAAAATTAAATTTAAATTAAATTATTTAAAACTGTTCTGAAACATTGCAAAATCAAGGAAAATCGGTTTTACTTAACTTAACACACTACAAAACTTTCGTTAGTGAGGTGATAGAAAATGGTGAAAATAGATCCCAAAATAGTAGAAAAGATATCGTTTTTTAGTAACTACTTTAAAGACGACATACTTTATCAATTCATAGAAAATCATGGCATGCTCGATGAACTGTTGAATCCAGAGAATGAATTTTTAAAGTCTATTACTCTAGGAGAAAAATATAAGAATGATGATGCTGCTAAGTTAGTAGGGGCATCAAGTGCCCAAAGAGTACTAAATATTATTAATGATTCTCGTGGATTTAAATCTTATTTAAAGGCTGTTAAAGTCGGCGCAAAAACTTATATACATGATGAAATTATTCTTTTCAAATTATGGATGATATTCTTTTTAATTTCTAAAAACTTTAGACCTAATGAAGTTGCTCATACGCTTGGATTAGTAGATGCAACAGGAGTTCATACAGATGTCTCAAGGAACAATGTACAGCAAATTGATGAAGCTAGAATTCTATCAATATTTCATAAAGAGATATATCCATTTATGGAAGAGTTCAAAAATCAACAAGCGAATATACTTCAAAATTCAACTTTGCATGTAAAAGAACAAGTAAAACAAGAGTTAAAAGATGAGCTTATTAAAGAACAAGAATTAGTAAACAAAAAAATCAACTTCTCTATTGAGACGATTATTCTTACTAAGGATATCGAAAAGGGTAAAGAAGAAATTAGTCGATTGGAAAGACAAATTGACCAATTAAATAATAGATCGCTTAGATTAACACAAGAAGCGAAATCATATGAATCTAAAATTGAAAAAGTAAAATCTAGTGGATTTATTGGTAAATTATTAGGTAACTCCAATGACAGTTTAAAACAGGAGTTAATGGATAGTTGTTCAAAGGTCCTTGAAGAGATAGAAACTACTTCAGAAAGTATAAAAGGTTTAACCGAAGAGTTAGGGAAGGTTAAAGAAAGAGTAAGTAAAAATACTAGTGAATTAAATATGGTTCTTAAACAACAAGAAAGCTTTGATCTTACTCATTCATTACTAAGAACACCTTTATTAAGTGCAACAATTAGTAATGTAGTAGAGTTACCTGAGTTTAATAAAAACAAATCAGTAACATTAAGCGACACAGGACTATTAGAAGTAGCTGCTACTGTTGAAGAAGAAAAAACTAAAGAATAAATAAAAAACTACCGTCCATAATGGATGGTAGTTTTTTTGACCTCGTGCATACTAAGAAATACACATTTCTTTATAAGCACTATTAAATTAGTTATATATTAGCATACAAAATATTTCCAGAGCAAGAAAAAAGTTGCTCTTTTCTTTTACAGACAACTGCCGATATAAGTAATGACGTAGCAGAAAATAATGCTTGTTATACTATTTTATAATTTGATATACTAATTTTGACCTCGTACAAATTTCCATTTCTGCTAAGTAATTGTGCTTATGTGCAAATTTACTAGAGTAGAAAAGGGGAAATTCCCTATCCGACAAGGGGGTACTAGGTAAAATACACTTTTTTATTTGCAACCTTCCGACAAAAAAGCAAATAAAAAAACACTAACGGCTTCCGACTTCCGTTAGTGTCTCGGTCCAAATAGACCTTCACCGGTTTAAAAAAAACTAAACTAAGTAAAAGAAAGCGAGGTAAGAAACCACATTAACTTTTTCTCTTAACATAATTCTTTTTAAACTTAATACAAATCATTTAAAAACTTATTATTAAATAAGTTTTGATTTAAGATTGCGTTTCTTTACTTATTGTAACTTATTTTCAACTTACAATGCAAGATGGTTTATTGTAGTAAAGAGCATTTTTAATGAAAAAATTCGGTTTGTATTTAGTTTTTTTTTCGCATATTAAAAACTAGATTACAAAGGACGAACTTATTATGATACAAAATACATATGGCACTAGTGCTCTTCAATATACAAAATTTTTTCTTAATGATTTACAAGACCAAACTCAATATTACAGTACAAAGATATCTGCAGACTTTTTTATTTCATTAGGAAAAAGTTCTTTTAAAAAACCTTCATTTACTGCTCTCACTCTATTAATGTGTGTATCACGTTATGTAGATGTTGACTTTAAAATTCAAACTTCTTGGGACAATATCTATCAACAAGTAGGTATTCGTTCCGATCTATTTGTACCTGCATTAAAAAACCTAATTTCCTTAGGTTTTATTGTGAAAAAACATGATGGTTACTATGTGACAGAAAAATCTCATGTATTAATTTCAAAAGGTACTGATACTCTATTCATTCCTAACTTCAAATTATTATCCGATTATAAATTCCTTAAAACATTAAAACCAAAGATGATTAATTTTTTATACTTTTTATTAGGGAAATCGATTAGTCCAAAAGCTAATTATACGCGTACATATGATGTTTGTTCGCTTTATAAGAATCATTACCAAAAAGATAATGTTGGTTTTGATTTATTCAAAACATTAAAGGGATTATTGACTGCAATTATAGTATTAGCCAGAAAAGGATTACTAGAAGCCACTTTCTTACCTAAATCAAATACTGGCTTAAAAGATAGTTATTTCTTTGTAAACATCAACGATATTAAAAACCTTGATGATGAGGAAGTAATGAATAGACTTCTAAGCTACTTAGGATATACATATACAGAAGATGGACGACTAGGAAAGAATCCTGGGGTAAATAAATACAAAATAACATTAAAAGTATGTGAGTTTAACAGTACGAACAATAATATTTCAAATCTAGCTGAGTTCGAAAAGGAGCTTTCCATTTACAGCTTATCTATAGAAAATATATTCTCCCATGAGGACATCTTTAAATTAGATGATAATGCTATTAATCTTTTTATTAATTTAAAGAAGAATTTAATATCATTAGTTGGGCCAACGATAAGTGTCAAAATTTATCGGGATGCCTTACGTTATTTTCTTTCTGAGAAACACAACCATCTTTATGCTTATAATGTTACTCGAGTGGAAAAAGCTGGTTCAATTTTCAAAAAGTATTATTTAATGCCTTATTTAAAACAAACAACAAAACAAATTATTGAACGTATTAGATTAGAAAGTGACTTTTTCTTTGAAAATGAAGACATTAAAGTTGCTGAATATAATACGTTGATTTCACATGAAAATTTTAAAGGCATACTGAAATTTATAGGGGATCATGCAGACATCATCACTTTGAAAGAAACATTAGATATGTTTAATGAGCCAAAAGTACATAGTCTAATTAGTGAATATTATCCTTCGGCACTGTCTGGTCTTGAAAACAATATGAACGAAAAAATATACAACCTATATGCTAAATATGTAATTGAAAACAACGTCAAAATGGATATTCAAACATTTAAAAATAATGTGATTGAAAATGTAATGCCAGTCTTAGAAAGCCATGCGAAAGTTACATTTGAAGCATTAATTAGTCAGTTTGTTGAGTCATATGATGGTGCATTAAAACATGATTCTATAAAACAAGAAACTGAAAAGTATCATTATAGTATTGCTGCTCTACACAAAACATACATTAGATCGCAAATTGAGTATGTCCTAAAAGGCGAAACAGCGATGTACAATAATTATGCACCAGCGGTTCTACAAGAAGTCTATGAAAGTATTCTTGAATCAAAATCAGTAGAAACGTTAGTTAATCTTACTAACGAGCAACAACAGCTACTTATTAAACAAGCTAAAACATTATTTGAGATAAAAATACGTGCTCTTATTCAAGTGAAAAACATACAGACTAACAACTCTAATTTGTTTTACAATTGGCTAGTAGAACGTGACTAGTAATAATTTTTAAAAAAATAAAATGAAAATTCAGGCCACTTAACCCTTTTTGGAGTGGTCACTTTGTCATGCTTTTTTTTCCTATATATAGATTCAATTCATGATTTGTCTTGTAAAACTTAGGGAATAATAGACTTATAGTAGATTTAAAGTCGAATCTTGGTGCAATATAACACAAATTGGAGTTAATATCGTTATTTTATTTCCATTACTGATTGTTATTAACTCTTTACTAGTTTTTAAAAGAACAATCTAGTGTATTAATTTCATAGTTCGGAGGGTTATTCTCACAGAATAAAAAAAGCGCATTTTAATCTATACTCTCGAAATTCCTTATATTAAAAGGATTCATGGACAATTAATACAAACGAAAAAAAGGCTACTTTTAAGTTTTTAATAATTAATTTTTTAAGGTTTTATTATATATATTTAAAATGATATTTAATAATTTATAAGAGAAATGATTTACATTTATTTTCACTAGGTCTAATTAGTTTCGTCGCTTTCAATTAAAATCATTTAGTTTCATTTAGATGGAAATAATGTTTTAATAAAGTATATAATTACTGATTGATTACTAAAGTTTATATACTATAGTAGTTTTTTTAAATGGAATGGAATTAAAATCTATAAAGATTGACTATTTTTAACGAAGGAGGAAAACACTCATGCCTTATGGATTTGCTCAAAACCGATTAAAGAAAGGTATTAAGCCCTCAACAGTTAAATTTCAAGTCATTGTAGTTGAACAATTATTCTCATTCTTACGAGGTAAACACAAAAGAGATATTGCACCAAATGAGATAGTTGCAAAAGATATTCGAGATTATCTTGATTATCAAAAAAATGTAGAAAAATATAAAGACGCTACAATCTATCGTAAACAGTCCAATTTAAAAGTGTTCTTTAACTACTTATGGGAACAACGTTATATATCACATGATATTATGGAAAAGTTTGAGTATTTCCAAGAACCTATTCATGAGATACGTGAAACTCGTTCTTTAAATTATGACTATGAATTTTTACTAGAGCAGCAGAAAAGGGTATTAAACTCTAAACTTACAGATACATGTAAGTTCCTTATGCTACTATATATAAAAGGTATTGAAGTAAGTGATATGTATGATTTACAAGTAGATCATGTATCTATTAAAGATAATGTAGCTGAAATTAAATATGTTTCTCGAAATCAAGAAGTAGTAAAGGTTGAATACACAGATGAACAAGAGATAGCTGTGATTGAAAGCATTGTTCATAGAGCAACAATTGTCCGAGATACTCCATATTTAATAAGTGTGAAACCCAAAAATCAGGCTACTTACGGTCAATCTAAACCACTCTTAACTCGTTTTTATATCTCCGAAATAAATAAATTTATTGGGATTAATTTAAGATCAGATGATGTACGTTTAACATATGTTTATTATCTCTACCAAAAACAAAAGAAAACAATAGATGAAATCGCTGAAATACTCGGTAGAAAAAGAAAATCTATTTCAACTTTAGTTGAGACAGCTATTGAGAGAATGAATCATAAGAAGTATAATAATGATATTGTTCATAATCAAAATACAAATGATGTAGATACTTCTATTGCTTTATAATTGAACTTAATATTAATTTGGGAACACCCCGAACTATCACGACTGTTAAGAGGAATATTAACAGTCTTGGTTCGTGGTGTTTTTTTTACTTTTTTAATAATGTCGTAAAGCAAAATAGATAGAGAAAGGAGTTGCATCTATGGATTTGGATTCACACTACAAAAACCTGAGATATACAGAAGATCTAGTTGTTGCAATATTACTAGGAAACAGTGTGATTAAAAAGAAAAAAGGAAAACATACACTAGAGTTTACATTAGAAGATAATAAGAAATTTATTTTAGATATGTATATTGAGAAAAATAACATTAACTCGCTTAATATTGAAAAATGTAATTCTAAATTTATTTTACATTCCTCATTTATATTAGAAAGAATTATTAAAGAATGGACAGATTCAATACAAGTATCGTTGATTGATCCACGATATTTTAATAGAAATATGTTTACAATTTGGCTATGCTTGTTCGGACATAAGAAAAAGCGAGCTGTTGTGATTCAACATAATAACCTTACATATGAAGTTCAAGAAGTACTAGTAAGATTATTCAAAGAGATTATGAATTCTACAACGATTGTCACTAATAACTATTATTTTAAAATTGGTGCCTTTGATAAATTAGTAATGGATTCAATAAGAAATAACCGTCCTTCCTATGAGACAGCAGAATTAGGAACATTCTTAAATGAAAAGGAACGCGAACAATTAGGTATAATGCGATGTACGAAAGAAGGTAATAATCAATATGCGTAATCTCAAAAAAGCTAGTGTTGGTCTATTGCTCTGTTCTGTATTAACTGCTGGTTGCACAATAGATGAAACCATTGAAAAAGAAGTAGCAAAAGTTGAAGAAAAGAAATCACAAGCTCCAGAGGAAATTGAAGAAGAAAAAAACCCCTCCGCTATCTTAGATGGAGATGTAAGTCATGATGATTATGAGATGAATGAAAGACAAGAGGAAATGCTTGAGGAAGCAGATAGTAAAACGGCTGAGGAAGCTGTAGAACATAATATTTTAGAAAAAAAAGTAGTTGTAACTAATAATGTGCCACAAGCGAAAGATATTTTCACCGATAAAACAGAAGCGTCACAATATTTCAGTTATCTTCTATTTCAATATCATTCCTCTATAATAGATGGAACAACGTTTTATCAAAAGATTAGTCCTTATATATCACCTAAATTTGAAGAGCTGCTGCCTAAAAGTATCAAAGAACGTGAAAGTATGTACGAGTCTCTTCAAGAATTATTTAAAGAGCAATTAAACAGTAAAATTACAAATTACGAAATGACAGAAGTTACTTATGATGAAATGGGAAATGAAGGTTATTTCTATCGTAAATATACATTAGAGAATGGAAAAGATGTTTTTTATAAAACAAGAATTACTAAAGCTGATAATAAGGCTTGGCTCCTTATTGATGATGAACCTACTAATGGCTATGAGACAATGAATAGTAATGTATCACAATTTAAACAAACATTTGTGAAGACAGAAGAAGGAGAGTAAATTTGATGGCTATAGCAACAGATGAAAAGAAGCTTTGGAAATATCTAAATGATAAGTATGAAAATAATAAAGAATTTCGTAATGAAGTAACGGAAGTAATAAGATTTTACGGTAGTAAACTTATGAATGTAGCGGATACGGAAGAAAAGCGAGAATTAGTAACAGAAATTGTTGAGGAATGTATTCTTGGTCAGTATTTTCATGGGTACTTTTTACTGACACGTCTTATCGAAGAGAGCCAATTGCAAGAAGAACAAGTATTTCTTGATGAGTTTTGGGCAACTCCGCCGGGAATGATGCAAAATAATATAGGTGATGTAATGAGCTACCAATTCGAAAAAGAATGGGCTTATCATAAAGAATTAGAGAAATATAATCTAAGAGTTTTAAAAGAGTTACCAGATGGATTTGATATATACCGAGAAATCTTGTTAGAAACAGCCAATTATGGTGCTTATAAAGCAGTATTGGAAAACGATTTATATAAAGGTAATATCGAGGATGAAAAAAGCAATCTAATGCACTTTGGAAATCCTATTGATCTTCAATTTATGAATCCACAAGTTTTCCTGCAAGCACAATACTATTCAACTCAGCACGAATTTTGGGATGTATTTAAAAAAGCAAATGGTGAAAGTGAATCGTCATGGATAGGTACAGTTCATTTATCTTCAATTCCTACAGAAATTCACGATAATGATGTTTTATATATTCTAAATATCTCATTAGCTGATATTGTGCGGTTGGATGAGAAAGCTCGAATTGTAGAAGCTTTATGTAAGCAATTACCTGAACAGATCACGTCCTCCATGCAGCTAAGACTGTATCATTTATCAGATTTAGAAGTATTGGAATATAAAACAAAATAAACGTATGATTCATGCTCTTAGACCGTTCAGAATGCGCTCTAGGAGTTTTTTCTTTCTACAATGAATTGCAATACTATTAAAAGTAATAATTGCCTTACAATGCGCTAAATATTTTTTAATATAGCGTTGAAATAGAATTTGATTAAAAGCAGCGAATGAAACTTTATTTCTTAGTTAATTTAAGAAATTTATTCTGAACTACCTAAACGGCAATATGGTATTATTACTTTTAAAATTATCCAAAAAGTAGGTGGTAGTTTGGCCAGAAGAAGTTATGACCCCGAATTAGTTAGAATAAAAGGTATTTCTGCAGATAATAATCCTCTTAACAGCGAAGTTGAAATTAGGAATTCTTTAAGAATACCTCTAAAGAGAGGTATTGCATCATGTATCCTTATGAATCCTAGTAGTGCTGATGACATTGATTCTGATGATACCATTAACTTTGTAATTAAATATATTTATCAGAATATACCTGAAATCGATTGGATAAGGTTTTATAATCTTTACCCTTTCTACGAATCTAGTTCACCCATGATTTATCCTTTAATACATAATTTATCAAAGTCAGAATACAGCTCTGCAATGAAAGAAAATAGGAAGGAAATTAAGAAAACTCTTGGTTCGACAACTCACTTGTTTTTGGGATATGGTCAATGTAGCGGAGATGCAAATGATAAGTCTACTTATTATGATATCGAAACAGAGAAATTGTTGAACATGATTGAAAAATATTATAAGAACGATATCTATGTTTTTGAAACTTCTCAATCAGAAGACATTCTTATCAAAAAAAAGTATCCTAGACATCCCAATCCAAATAACAAGCATGTTGCTATTAATCATCACAAGTGCCAGATTAAAAACGGCTCGATCGTGTTAATTTAAATGTGAAAATAAAAAACTACCGTATAAGCTGAATTATCAAGACCAGAATCGAAAAATAAACAAATTAATGGAACAAACATATTTTGTATGACTAAAATGTTTGTTCCATTTGTATATAAATATTAAGGGTCTAATTGTTTTTATAAATTTAATAACGAAAATCATTTGTTAGAAAGGTTGATAATTGATGGAGTTTGGTGAAATGGTTGATAAAAACTTCCGTCTGGAAGGCTTAGATATAGTAATGTGGGAAAAAATTTACAAACATCACCTTGATTTTAAATACGCATATAGTCGTTATAGGATATATAAAAGAGATAGTAAGTTGTTTTTTGTAACTGTCGAAACTGCTGATTTTAGTGAATGGAATAAAGCAGATATAAATTGGGAATTGTTCGCGGGAACTAAACCCTTCTCTACATTAAAAAAAGCTAAATGGTTTCTGGCTGATTTCGGAGTAGGAAATGATGTTTCTACAAATTGGATTGAGAAGTGCCAACTATCTTTGCGTTACTCTATAATGAATCTTAAAAGTATAGTAAAAAAGTATACCTTAGCTATTTTAGGCTTGATTGGATGTATTTGATAAGCTAAAACTGAGCCACCATCGCAGTTGAAAAGTGAGCCACTTTTATATGAAAATAATCCTAACTTCATAGAGTTAGGAGCGTATAGAGGTGATTTCATTGGAGAAGAAACAGAAGGTACTACTTGCCTTTCATCAAGAAAATAAGAGTCAACGTCAAATTGCCAAGGAGCTTGGGATTTCTCGTAATACTGTAAAAAAGTATATCCAAGAGGATCTTGAAAAAAGAAAACAAGATATTCGAGAATTACCTATTACAGATAACTATGTAACGCCTCCGTCGTATAAAAAACGCAAAGGAAATAAACGTGCTTTAACACCTACGGTGATGAAACGTATTCGAAAAATGTTAAAAGATAATGATTATAAACGGCAACATCAGATGCACAAGCAACAACTAAAAATGATTGATATTCATGAAAAGTTATTAGATGAAGGTTTTGAAATTAGTTATACCACTGTAAGAAATTTTGTAAATAGTGAGGAGAAACATCAAAAAGAAGTCTTTATTCGTCAAAAAGCAACTGCTGGTCATGAGATTGAATTTGACTGGGGAGAAGTAAAATTATTCATTGATCAAACATTACGATCTCTTTCAATGGCGGTATTTACCCTACCATATAGTAATGATAGATTTGCATATTTATATGAATCCGAAACAATGGTGTGCGTACAAGATGCTCATGTAAAATGTATTGACTATTTAGGCTTTGTACCAGAAGTTTTTACGTACGATAATATGCGGACAGTCGTAAAGAATTTTATTGGGACAGAACGTGAGATTACCGATGGGATGAAAAATCTATCGATGCATTATCATTTTAAAATACGACTATGTGAACCGAGAAAAGGAAATCAGAAGGGGCATGTGGAGCGAAGTGTAGAATACATCCGCCGGAAAGCATTTGCCCATCGAGATACTTTTGCAAGTTTAGAAGAAGCTCAGGCTTATCTAACAGAAGTAATCATGAAATTAAACTCTCGCAAGCATTATAAGAAAAACCAAACGCACCATGAATTAATGCTAGAAGAGCGTATAGCTAGGCATGTAAGCACAGAAATTATTCCATTTGATGCCTCTGAGTTGTATGAATTTAGAGTGGACAAATATAGCACGATTACTTATAGACAAAATCGTTATTCTGTTCCAGAAGGACATGTTGGAGAATGGGTGAAAGTAAAAGCGAGTGCGGAAAAAATTCTTATTTTCAGTGAAAATGCCTGTATCGCGACACATAAGCGAAGTTGGCAAATCCATCAATGGATTATGGACATTTATCATTACTTACGTACATTTGAAAAGAAAAAAGGTGCATTGGCTCAAAGTGAATGTTTGAGTCAAGCACCAACAAAAATAAAAAAATTATACAAAGATTATTATATTGGAAATGAGCGAGATTTTCTAGAGTTACTTATTTATCTAAAAGAAAATAAAAATCTAGAAAAAGTCTTAGCAGCGATTGAACAACTTGAGAAGAACCCTATGGTTCAAATAACAACAGAAAAGATTATTTTCTTAGCTAATCAAGGCGAATATATTCATAAAACTGTACATTCCAAAAATGAAGTCACCACCCAATCTCTCGAAAATCTTTCAGCCATAACGGCGTTATTTGAAACGAAAAAGACAGGGGTGCTTCACTAATGGATAAGAGACAAGAAATGATTGAGATGTGTAAGGAACTTCGATTACCAAGCATTCGGGGATTTATTCAAGAAGATGATATGTGGAAACAATATCAGACAGCAGAAGATTTCTTATATCACGCACTAGTGCAAGAAATGGAAGATCGAGAAGTGCGAGCAAAAGCGAATCGCATTCGATCTGCAAATTTCCCTGAAAAGAAACTATTAACTGAATTAGAGTTTGAGAGATTACCGCAAAATGCGGCCTCTCGCCTCCCACATTTAAAGAAATTAGACTTTATTCAAGAAAAACAAAACGTTTTATTAATCGGATCACCAGGTACAGGTAAAACACATATAGCAATTGGTTTAGGAATTGAAGCTTGTTTAGCAGGTTATAAGGTGTATTTTACAACGGTGTCATCCCTTGTAAATCAGTTAAAAGAAAGCCGTTCTGAAAGAACGTTACGTTCATTTGAACTGAAGTTTGAAAAATATGATTTAGTAATCATTGATGAATTAGGTTATATCTCCTTTGATAAAGAAGGAGCCGAGTTATTATTTACTCATCTTTCCCTTCGGGCAGGACGAGCATCCACCATCGTTACGAGTAATTTATCATTTGATCGATGGGAAGAAATATTTCATGATCCAGTTTTAACAGCAGCTTTAACGGACCGACTAACACATCGAGCATACATGGTGGACATGGTAGGACCATCTTATCGAATATTAGATACAAAAGAATGGTTGGAAAATAGTCAGGTTTAAGTGGCTCAGTTTTTAATTAATAAATGGCTCAATTTTTACTTGCGAAATACAATTGGATTCATATTATATTACGCTTTTGCAAGTGAGTTTGTGCTGGGAGGTATCGAAGCTATAGGAATTGACTTAGATGGCGAGTATTTTTCGATACTTGCTTTTCCGCTTTCTATTGTTCTGTTAATACCTTTAATATGGTTAGATGAACGTAGGAGTAAAAAGAAACATAGAAAGTAAGCAAAAGCTTCATACATATTTACTGGCTTATTTTCACTGTTAAAATGAACCTATACATAGAAGGTTAACAGATATTGAATGTGAAAAAGTGTGAACTCTTCTAAAATCAATAGCATAAATTCACAAAGAAATTCTTAATCAAATTAAATAGGTTAGAAAGGTTGTGTGGCGTTCTAAAATGCCTCACAACTTTTTTATTTAGGTCTTTATTATATGTAGTTCAAAATTACACTAAGAAGCCTATAATAAGTCTACAAGGGCATTATATGAAAACCTTTAACCTAAATAAGATTTAGAGTTTTACTTTATAGATTCATATTAAAGATTTGTTTTTGATTGGACATTTAATATTCTTTTTTTCTTTAGTAAACTAAGACTAGTAATTTTAGTATTTTTTCACTAGATAAGATAAAATTTGGGGTTGATTCATAATGGGGAAAATTATAATCGGGATTGTGCTGCTAATCATCATAATAATGTGGGGGCTAATAATTTTTTTTCCAAATCAAAAAAATAAAGAAAAAAATGAAGCGATAGATAAGATTACGAAGAAATTCAAACTAGGAAAGAATTCTAAGGATGCAACTTTATTAGGCACATCCTCATTAGCTCTTTCTTTGTATGATATATATGCATCTACAAAGAATCATGAAGAAGTCCTAAATATCATTGAACAACGTTATCCCAATGCGGTTAAAGACTATGATTCATTTGATTGGTACACAAAGATTAATGATCTAAATCAAAATGGAACAGTTGATTCGTATGTTAGTGCCTACGCTGGGCAAAAGGCTGAGAATTACACGGTTGAATTTTTTAATAGTCAAGGGTCAGAGGCAAAGTTATTTGAAAGCAGAACTCACGAAAATAATGATGTTCGGGTATTTAACGAAGATGGTTCATATATTGACTATTCGGTAAAGAGTTTAGGAAGTGTGAGTCATTTTAAACAAGAGGTAATTGCTCACCCGGAATCTACTCATTATGTAGTTAATAAGGAACTTTATGATGAATTAAATCAAACAGGAGAACTAGTCTATTATCAAAATCAAGGAATTACAATTATTAGAGGGAACTATTCAAATTCAGAACTAAGAGAAGAAGGGAAAAGGGCTTTTGATGAAATATTTGAAGCTGGTGACATTGCAGACAATATACCGATAATAGCGAGTGTACTTTTAGGGTTAAAAGTGACTAAAAATTATAAGAAATATAGGCTCGGTACGCAATCAGGTGGAGAATTTAAAATGAATTTAGTAAGTGATACATTTCGAGCTGCTACTTCAGGTTCATCTGGCTTTTTAGGAGCTAAGTTAGGAGCTTTTATATTAGCGTCTGGTGGCCCTATTACAGCAATTATTGGTGGAGGGGTTGGTGCAATACTTGCTACTTATGGAGGGGCAAAATTAGTAAACTTCGCTACTAGTCGATTAAAATGGTCAAGTGTTTTTAAGGCACAGTCGCATTTTGGCATGATGAATAAAGAAAAAATTAAATATGTATTTTTAGACTCTGCTGCTGACAAAGTATTCTTACTTAATGAACTTGAAAATGAATTAGCCGAGGAAAAGAGGCTATTAAAGAAGTATGAAGGAGAATTGGATGATTTTTCTGATAAGCCAGTAACTGTACCTGCAATTCTTTGTGATTTACATGTAAATAAGCTAACAACTAAGATCAACAATATAAAGGAATCCTTTGAACGAACTAGGATAGATTTATTAACATTATCTGAAAAAATGGCTGATAAGTTAACTATAAATATCTTAGAAAAGAATCAATTGAAAATTAAGATTTATGGAGAGGTATTTCTTTCTAGTAGTGAGTTATTTGATGATGTTGATCTCGATTCTGAATCTGAACACTTAAAATTTAACTATATGTTAAATAAAGCGAAGAATCCTAATTATCCTACCCGACTGCCTAATGATTCAACCGAAATTTTAACAGGTTTATTAATAAGAAACTTCAATATACTCTCAAATAAAACTATAGATTATAAGAAACCCATAAAGAGTAATACTACGTGGTTCATACTAGGTGCCTTATTCCTGCTGTCATTAAGTTTAATTAATTTTAAACTAATTTACTTTGTCCTAATAGGAATAGTGGTTATGTTGCTTTATAAAAAATACACAGATATTGCAGATACTACAATTGATATTTTTCTTTTTAAACCAATAGTCTTTATTATTACGGTTGTTATCAAAACTTTAATTTTTTTAATGGAGCGAATAGATAAACTAATAAAGAACTATAGAAACTTAGACAATAAGTAAAAAAATTTCACTTCTCACTTTTTTGGAAACTTCTCAATCAGAAGCCAGTTATAAGTTTCATATACATCCCAACCCCAAAAACTAGCATCCACAAGTGCCAATTAAAAACGGGTCCATCGTGTTAATATAAGTTTGATATGAGTTTTCAATGGATACAATATGCTGGAGGTGAGAATAATGCTAAAAGATAGGGGAAATAAGAAGTGGCAGGGTTTCTTCTTAACAGAACACGTTGCTGCACTTCGAGAATATGAAAAGAATATTGTTAAAATACCGAAACCGAATTTAGATGAATGGCAAATGCAAGATATAAACGATTTGTTGGTGTTAAGTTTACAAGATGAAGAACCGCTGACATTAACATTATGGGTAGATGGATATTTTGAACAGATAAGCCCGTTTATTGTAACAAAAATCGATCCATATCAACGTAAATTAATCGGCTTAGTTGAGGGAGAACAGACAAGTATTTCTTTCGATGCGCTAGTTGAAGTAGAGCGTAAATAAGAGCATTTGGGAAAATAAAAAACTACCGTTATACTCTCTAAGTTTAACGGTAGTCATTTAGTAATTTATAAATCTTCCTCTAAAGGATCGTATTCATAAGAACGAAGGTAACCTTTCTTAGCATGAAACATAGTGATATGCGTACTAATCGAATAATCATCAATGATTTGATTAATGTAATTTGCTACTGCAAGAGCTGCAAACTTATTTACGATTATTCGTTGAGGTTCACTTGCCGAAAGCTCATTACAAGACATTTCGCTAGGTTTAATAGAATCAACATCATGAAAGTCATTTGGAAAAGCTTTACTTATAGGAGGTTGATAATCATCTCCTAGCTTTACACCACAAACGACTTGACCACTCCAACCACTATTTTTATATACCTGAAGTTCTTCTTCTGTCCATTGTTGTATCGGACGAGTTTGCCAATCTGTAGGGCAAACAGTACTTTCATTACCAGCATCAATATAGATAATTTTTTTAATCTTATTAAAATATTGATCAAAGATGGAACGTGTGTAATTATTATCTACACATCCTATCAGTATCGGTAAAAATTGTAATTTTTCCGAATAACCAAACGACGTTCGCATGTATTCTGTATTAAATAGTTTCGCTAAATCTTCTACAGACTCAATAAACTTTTCTGAATAAGAAGCAATATCAATATTATAAGCAGCGGAATAGCGTTCAGCTAATACATCTGCTTTTTTTAAACCGACTTCTTCTTCTAAGAAAAGTTGATTTTTAAGATTTTTAGTCTCAATTTGGTCCGGGTCTGCAATCACGTAAGTATGTGGAATTCCATTAGTTCCTAGCATTTGAGCTAGATGCTGTAGTACATATCCGCCATTTCCGCCTGTTCCCACTTGAACAATAAAAGGGTAAACACCTTCATAAAAAGGGGACGTATTTGAGTAAATATGCCCTATTTTTTTCAGTAGATTAATTTCTCCAGTAGTTGTTGTATTCATATATAAAACTCCTTTAAATTACGATTTTATTTGAATGCTTTCAAGAGGAAAAGAAGGTAAATCATTAAGATTTAGTTCTGTACCATCTTCAAATAGATCTGAAATTTTAATAGTTATATGTCCACGCTCTAATGTAAAAGTTCGAGCATAGACACTAGGAAACTCTTGATTGGTTTTGCCGACAATGACATAAAACATCCCGGGTTGTCTTTCACTTGCATTATCAGTGGCAGATGGGCGGCTAGGCATTTCATGATGTGAATGAATTTCACAAGCTAACTGGACAAAGTGATTATGTCTTTCCAACATAATCTCTTGAAAATGCCCTGGTGCTTCATCACTTTCTACCCAGTAGGTATTTACTCTTTGCTTAGGAACATGTATTAAAAACTGTTCGGTGTCAAAGTTAAAGTAGTAGGGTAAGCGCCCAGCGCCTTTTCATATCTCTATGAAAGGTTTCCAAACGCTCCCCCCCGAACCGTACTTACATGTCTCCACGTATACGGCTCTCCATCCATCAATCTAGCAATCCTGCGTGTAGCTTTCTGTGACAATCGTTACCATGTCCAGTAGCACAAAGTGCTAGTGTTTTTCGGTTTCGACTTATCATTACTTTTTCCCAAGTCTTTTTACCTTTGAGGTCTTTTAGCTTTCTAACATGATGTATTTCTAGTGGAACTTTTTTTGCTCCGCACCATTCGCATCTTTCTGCTGTTAGTCTCTCAATTAAGCTAGTTCGACTAGAGTACATTGCAGTAATTACATTAACATCGACTGTTTCATTATTTTTTATTATAGATTCGTGCTTCTTAAAGCCATCGTTGTATAGGAACATAATCCTTCTACCTTTTTTAGTTTCGTATTGAATGCCAAATTTGCCGTTTATTCTAAATTTGCTAATTATCTTTCCCATTGAGGTTCTATATTTATTAGCAAATGTTTTATACATGCTGTATTGCATGATATAGAAAAACTTATTCAATACACTAACGTTGCTGGCTAGTTTGTAATAGTTATACATTCCTCTGATTTCTGCGTTGTAGATGGAAAGTATTTCAAGGTCATCGAGGTTTGTAAGGGGTTTTCTGTGAATTGATTTCCACATTTTCCCTTCAATTTTCATCGCTTTAAGTTCTATCAGTTTACCCATCCATTTCTCTTTCGGAACTGCTAAATGTACCATTGAAATATAGTTTCTTCTTTGTACTTCTTTACCATTTTTGATGATAGTTTTAACTTGTTCGCTTCTGTTTATCGATATATTGTAGCCGAGAAATTTGGCAGGTTTTTTACTATTAGTAATGAGAGTTTTTTCTTGGGATAATTCGAGTTTAAGGTTATCGCGTAGGAAATTTGTTATTTCTCCCTTGATTCCTTTTGCATCTTCTTTGCTACCAATTATTCCAATCAAGAAATCATCAGCGTATCTTACATATTGTAATCTTTTGTAGCTTTCATCCATTGGTTCACCATATGGTGTTTTAAGTTGCACCTTACGAAGTTCTTTGATTTCATTTACTATTGCTTCGATTTCATCATTTGTCAGTTCTGCTTCTTCAAGTTTTTTATTCAACTTACCTATTTGTCTTCTAATGCGGCTGTAGTTACTATTTGTTTTACGTGTTTTACCCTTGTCGAATTTGGATTTTATTACTTCCATAAATTCATCCAATTCATTGAGGTATAGGTTAGCAAGGATAGGACTGATAATACCGCCTTGTGGTGTGCCACTG
Organism: Ureibacillus chungkukjangi; assembly: GCF_044795995.1. Taxonomy (NCBI): domain Bacteria; kingdom Bacillati; phylum Bacillota; class Bacilli; order Caryophanales; family Caryophanaceae; genus Ureibacillus; species Ureibacillus chungkukjangi. Next base: position 44,701 of record NZ_CP085010.1, read on the forward strand.
AAGGTATTATTAAATTTCCAGTCTTCCAAGTATCCAGCTCTTAGAAATTTCCATACTAGACGAATGAATTTTTCATCATCAATTCGTTTTCTAAGGAGTTCAATAGTGATTGAGTGGTCTATGTTGTCAAAGAAACTGTTAATGTCGCCTTCAACCCACCACTTTGTACCGTTGTAGGTATTTTTAACTTGTATTAGGGCAGTATGACAGCTTTTGTTGGTTCTGAAACCATGTGATTTATTAGAGAAAGTGTTATCAAAGATAGCTTCGAGAATTAATGCCATTACCATTTGAACCAATTTGTCCTCGAAAGAGGGGATACCAAGTGGTCTTTTGCTTCCATTTTTCTTTGGAATGTAAACTCTTCTGGCTGGTTTCGGTTGAAAGTTTTCTTCTTTTAGCTGTTCGATTATCTTGTATATTCTTTCAATACTCATACCGTCGATGGTTTTCCCGTCCGTACCTTCTGTCATATTTCCTTCTTTAGCGTAACTCTTAGAGTAGGCTAGAAGATAAAACTCTGGATTGTATAGATTTCTGTATAACCTTTGATATTTGTAATCTTTATCAGTCGATTTTCTTGCTAGATTTTCTAATACCAAAATTGGATTTCTCATGAGCCTCTCGCTCCTTCCGAATTTCTTATTATTAGAATGATAGACTGTTGCCCTTCGCCATGTACTAGGCTTTCCCTAGCTCGAACTACTACGGCAACTCCGTAACCATATAAGATATTCAGTGTCAGAACACATAGCCTTTTTAGGCGTTCTTACTTAGGTTATCCCCATTTATGAAAAAAGAGATAGCGTTGTATTGGTGTCGGTTGCGACTTTCGCCATTTATTTCTTATTGAATTAGGAAAGGAGGAACATCTATTTGATTAGGACATTTATCTAACCAAATCCATCCTTTTATGACTTTTACGCCTGTCTGGTCATAGTCCGCGCTAAAACCCCTCTGGCTATCGTTTAAGCAGTTTAGCTTTCATCCTTGTCCAATACTTTCGTCTTGCCATTCAGTCGTACCATGACAGTTAGGTAACTTATGGCTTTTCCAACATGCTACACTCCCCGTTAAGTTTCCTCTTCGGATAAGTTGGCTGACGATAGGGAGGTTGATGTTTTCCCTAAATGTTTGCTATCACATTAATCTCTTTAATCACCTTTATGGGCGCACAATATCCGCGCGAACTTCTAATTTCAGTTCTCCAAATGCTTTAGCAAGTGCAATAAATTGATTTAAAAGGCGAAAGGGAATTTTAGTAGGAAAAGAAAAAGAAGTGTCGTCGTTAGACGATAACACTTCTTCTTGTACTGATTCCTCTAAATTTCCTTTACGTTTTGCAACAACAGCTGGAATGATGAAATTGCGATTACCGCCATGGTACACCATTTCAGTGTGTCCTTTCACAAACTCAGGAAAGTCTTTTTCAAGTCGTTGTCTAACCATTTCTCCGTCAATCTTTTTAAGCTCAACAGTTTTATCTTTTTTCGTCAGACGAACTCCTTCAACGATTTCTTCTGTAGTAAAGTAATTTGTTAAAGGGATTAACTCTCTATAGTAACGAACGATTGTTGATTCATTTACATCAAACGTATTCTTAGGAGTTTTAGTTAACGAAGAAGATTTTTCTTGTTTTGCAACTTCCTTTTCACTTTCTGCTTCATCACCTTTTTGAGATAATTGTTCAATTAGGCTTAGAGCATTTTCTTGTGGTTGTGATGAAGGTTCAACGTTTCCATCCTCTGTAGATGTAATACAATCTTCGGTAATTGATTGTTGCCCACTATCGTTACTACAATCAGACTCAATTACTTCTGGTAATTCCATTACATTAGCAATGTTCGTTTCTGTAACAACAGGACTATCAACAGTATTCACAGATTCTATTACTGCTGGCAATAGCGATTCATTAGAAATGTCCGTTACTGGTTCAACAAGATTAGCTGTAGTATTTACTGTGTTATCCACTTCGTTAGAAACTACATTATCAGTTTGAACAGTTTCATTGTCTTCTACATTAGTAGGTTCAGTTGTATTTACTATTTCATCATCAACAAGTGAAAAAAGGTCGTATGGATTGTTTAAGTTAGTCATTATAAGTTCCTCCTAACAGCGTGTAGCTGCGTTTAGTATTGTAGTTAGTTTCTTTTTTGTATTAGTTAATTTAAGTGGTTAGAGACATTGTTCATTTACATATTCTTGGCCGTATAGCAGTCCAAACGTAAAATCTTTAGCTCCATATGGGATAGGTAATAGGTTTTCATCATCAAAAGGTACATCTTGTGCAGTTTCTAGATATTTACCAAAATGCATTACACCGTTAGCAAGACGACATCCGTAATCTTCATTAAACGGAGCATTTAAAAACAAATGGAGAATCTGGTCTAATTCAGTTAAACTCTGAATCGTTAAATCTGAATTCATACCCCAGCAAACTTCTCCGCCACTTGTTTTTTTTACATTCGGAAATGGAAACGAGTACAAGATAGTTTCATCTGTAATCCTTTTGTGGTCGTCTTTCACTGCAAAAAGGCGAGTTTTAACGACACGACGATGTTTTGTATTACCAACAGGCACTAGGATATATTGGATCACGAGCTTAGGAAATCCGATAAGATATGATTTCTCATTATTTCGATACCTAATAGACCAGAATTCTTTATCAATGACCATCGTTACACGTTCTTTTCCGAAGGCATCAGAGCTGTATCCCACCGTACCGAAGGGAAGGGTAGGAATACGTTTCTCGTCTTTAAAGTAATCTGCTGTTTGCTCCGAATGAATAGGTGCATGTTGTGTCATGGGTACTAATCCCTTTAATATATCCGCCACTGTAAATAGGTAAGGGCCTCTTTTTACACCGTTGCTACATTCTTGATAGCCAGTAATCGGGTAATCTTTGTTCTCAGGGGTATCATTTATCTCAATAATCCACTTCATTGTTTTTTGTCCTCCAGTTGTTCTTTAATCCATAGAATAAATTCCAAAATTGAGTCGGCTTCTTGAGCGTAATAGTCAAGATCGACACAAATAACCATTTCAGTTAATGCTTCATTTCGAAAGTGAAGAATTGGTAAATTACAATCTTCTACTTCAAAACAATTCGCATTACTGCGTTTTTGGTTTTTTCGGAATTCAAAATCTATATCAAGAAAATCCTCTAATGTGATATGAGCAATACGATGCGCACTAATTTGGTCCTCCGTTAGTTCCAATTCATTATTGGGGATCACCATGCTACGCATAATCTGCTTTTTATCCTCTAGTACATCGTTGTCATATTCGTAGAATACCGTTGTGTTAAAGATGTTTTCTAACATCATAAAAGCTAAATCAATCGGTTCACCATCATGTGACCAACCATAATGATTAGCTGCATGTAACGTGAATTTCTTCGTATCTTCTTTCACGTTAAACCCTGCACTATGATAACGTTTCATCATCATTAAACATTCCAGTGTTCGTTTATAAGCATAGTAGCTTTCAGTGTGTATCAATAAAGTCATATGACCGTCCTCCTACAAAAACTTGAACTTCGATTTGGGTTTTATCTTTGGGGTATTATTCAAATTACTAACGACATTCTCCATACTATCTAGTAGAGAAATGGGATGAGAATCTAATAAAAGGAAATCCTCTCCACTATCATCATCGTAATAAATGTGGTCCTCAAAGGTATCAACAACTAACTGAATATCCTCATATGTAAAGGCATTAAAATCAATATCCTCCACATCAATCTCACGATAAAGAATGTCATATATCTTCATGAGTTGTTTAGAATCGTTAGCTGCAGGTCTACCCATTGTAGAAATTAAAGTTTTGTTGAAATGTTCAAAGTCCATTTCAATAACCTCCTAAAATAAAAAGCAAGGAAGTAGCTTAATAGCTCAACCTTGCTTGTAATGGCCTCTTAATAAGTTCGCATTGGTAATATAAGTTGAAGGGCATCTGGTGTCTTTGAAGAATCTGCTTCATACACATTTTTGAATACAAAAGGTCGTAAAGCGCCGGAAAGTTCCACCTTTACCTGTTTTGTATGAATGGTACGAAGTGCTTCTAAAGCAAACTTAACATCAAATGCAATTTTAAAACCTTCTTCAACATTTGTATTACTGATTACTTGAATTTCTTGTTGAGTTCGAGAAGTCGAACCGGGAACATGACTTTCAAGTAATGCGGTTTCAGTGCCTACAGTTAATCGACATGAAGCGGAATCTTTACCGTTATCTTTCATCTCTTTCATTAACTCCAAGGCATCTAATATTTCCTCTGTATTCAACATCAACACACTATCGGTTATTGGGATTAATCTATCCGTTTGAGGATAATTTCCTTCTAATAAACGTGAATAGATAATCGTATTCCCATTAACTAAAGCAATTTGATTCGTATAAGTAACAATCGCTACTTTATCATTTGAATCAAACGATTTAACTGCTTGTTGAAGTGATTGAGCTGGTATTGTAATCGAAACAGCACCTTCAGTTATCGGAGTAGGGCTTTGTAGCTGAGCTAAGCGGTGTGAATCCGTAGCAATAGCATGATAAGCAAGACCATTTTCTCCTAAACCAAATGTGAACTTAATCCCTTGCAAAACTGGTCGAGAATCGTTTTTTGCTACAGCAAATCCAGTAGTTTTTACGATTTCTTCAAACTCTTTAGCAGATAATTTAAAGTTGCCAGTTGGATTTTGATTAGATGCAATAGACGGAAATTGTTCAGCTTGTTCAATAGAAAAATCAATCTTTGTCCGTTTTTGTTTTACATTAATCTGAGTACAATCCTCGTTTGTTGTAAATTCAATAGCACCAGGTTTTAACTTCTTCGTAAGATTAAAAATCTCACTAGGTAAAACTGCTGCACCGACTTCTAATACTTCAACACCATTTTCACTATTGACCATTTCACGAATTAGAATCGAATCATATCCATTACTTGCGGTAAAGGCGATAAATTGTTCTGTTGCGTGAATTAGTACACCATTAAGGATAGGAATACTAGAGTTGTTAGTAGTTAGAATTTTACCGATTTTATTGATTACGTTATCTACGATTGCTTTGTCTAAGTTAAATTTCATGGTTATTTTCCTCCTAAGAATGAATGGTGACCATTCATCTTTTTTGTAATGTGATAAAAAAACACACAAAAAAGGATAGAGAAAACAGGTTGTTTTCACTAATCCTCTTAATGTGTGTTAAAAAATGTCCTCTGGGCTGTGTTTTGTTAGCATTAAGCTAATTGTTGTTTTCTTTCTGAGCGAATGCGATCAAAGATCAAATTGACTCCAACTGAATCAAGCTTATTAAATAGATTAGAAGGTTTTCCAATCGGTTCTTTTAATAAGTCAGAAGCATAACTGAATAATTGTTGTTCGTTTAACTTAAACTGCTCTTTTCCAAGTAACATGTACATTTTTACAGGGTTTAACATAGCAAACAAACGCTGTAATTCGGGATATGTTGCTTGGTCAAGGCTTTTATACCCATGGGGGATACTTACCAATTCGCATAGTTTCGGTAAAAACCCAATAGGAATGTTTAAAAACTGCAAACAATCTATAATATTTCGTTTAGCATCTTGTAATTCGTTAGTAGTTGGGGCATTAGTGTTGCCAGAAGGTTGTTGATTGCCTCGTGGTTGTGATGATTGAGTTTGTTGGTTTCCGCGCGGTTGAGTTGGTTGATTACTTCTTGGGTGTTGTTGAGAACGTGGTTGTTGGTTAGTAGGTTTAGTTGAATTTTGCTGATTTAGAATCTGTTTTAAAGAAGGTCGAATATAGTAACCTTTTACAAATTCCGGACGGCCATTCACTTTATACTTACTATTGATATACTCGTGACTTTGATTTGGTCGATTGTTTTGGATAGGTACCCATTGTGGAGGTAGAGAATATAGAAATCTACCAATTCCATACTGGACAGCTGCCCGTTTCATAGAATCAGAGTATCCACCCTTAATAGATTCTATATTCGTAGGTTCCGCAGCATCTGAACGACTAATCCATTTATTTTCATGGAAAATTGAGATTGTACATTCAATCGCATGAGCACTTCCCATCGGTAAAATCTTGAATTCACTTTTCCAATTCAGTCCACATACTTCATCTAATCGAGATTGTATAGCACGAACCTGCACATAGGGTACAACTAATGCTTTTAATCCATTAGGACTAGATGTAACAGTTTGTACTTTCCATTCGATTTCATTGTCTCCCATTGGTTCTGCTAATGCACTTAGTACATTAAAACCGTTCTCTAAATTTGTCATGTAGTTTCCTCATTTCTCAAATGGTATCCCCTTTTTTACTCCATTTAGGCAATAAAAAAAGACCCATTGAGAAGAACAGTGTTAGAAAAGGAAGGTGCAAAAAATGCATAAAAATCCTTTTCGAATTGTTCAACCCAATAGGTCGTAAGTGTTAAAAGCCACGCTAAACTATTAAAGTCAGCAAATAAATAAAATAAAAAAGTTACACTTTTAGTATATCGAAAAGATAGGAAAATGAAAATACAAAATGCTATAATTTATTTATTATGTTAATCTATGAATAAGAAATTAAAAATTTAATAGTTGAAGCAAGTACTGCTCATACATTGATCGAGTTACCAAAAAGAAAAGGTAAACTCGAATTGTGTATGAGCTTTTTTACTTTAAAGGAGAGGGTATTTTGAAAGTAAATGTCCTTGTCATAAATAAAGATGGACAAGAGAATCATGAGTTATCTGGTGAACTTGGAAAATGGAAAGAACTAATTGAAACAAAACATAGTCGATATAATTTTGATTTGCATATACAGGTACTTGACGATCTAACGGATTTGGAACTTGTCATAACAAGAGGTGAGTTAAGAGATTATCAAATAATCTTTACACCCTTTGCTGAAGGTGAGCCACTTTTTGATTTAATGGAAAAGTATCTGACGAATACAGTGATTCTTCGAGTGAAAGATTATTTAGTTGAAGCGTATACATCTACTTATCGAAATGGCAATTATTATCCGAAATTTGGTATTTCAATTCTTCAAACTACAACCTCATTCATTCTTGCGCATGTTGACAAGGTAGGAAGACAACCTTTTGTTCCACAAACAAGTACCTTGCCATTAACTGCTGAAACTCAGCAAGAAGGAGACATACCTTCTCCTAGTTTTGTTCAGGCATTAATGAATGGTAACGGCTTTGCTTATACAGAAGGTGAAGACACAGACGAGGAAGAAGCATACCCACCTTTAGAGGTCGAGGATGAAGATGATGAAGTTGAGAGTGAAAGCGAGAATGTAGAACTGTATTTGCAACATAGTGACCAAAATGAAGTAAATCCAGTTCATCAATCTACAGATAACGAGAGCAATGTATTTAATAGTTATGTACCTCTCATAGATTCTCCAAGCGAAGAAAAAGAAGTAATAGCAGAAGTAATAGCTAAAAATAAGGAATTCATACATCAACAGTCTGCAGATAATAATGTAATCTATGAAGATGATGAAGACAATGAGCTGCTTGAATCCAATTCTTTGGAACAAACAAACTTTCTTGTGGATTCGGCAATGGGTAAGGGAGATTATGAACGACTTCATAAAGAAATGAAGGGGGCTGAAAATGAGCCCTTACAAGAAGCAAGTGCCAATGATGATTCTTTAACTTATATAAGAACGAAAACTATTCAAAAACAGTTATTCGCTAAACAAAAGTGGGAAAACCATAAAACGATTGGTATTTGGTCACCTCTACATAGAAAAGGTGTTACGACTTTCGCTATGAATTATGCTTTATTCTTAGGAGAAAACAGGGTTTATACTTCTCTACTTGAAGGTTTAAGAGGTTATCCTACCATGAAATATTGGTTAGATCGATATTCTTCCGTACCTAAACATTGGCAAAGTTATTCTAAGACGATTCATTCCGATATTGAACCAAATGTTGCAAATTGGACGTATCGTAATGTTTTATTCTTACCAATTGATTTAGGGGATGGAACATTGCCATGGAATACAGATAAATTAAAAGTTTATATGAGTGCTTCAAATATTATGGATATTACACTAGTCGATTTACCAACAGGTGAAATGGCAACTAGTACAATTGATTCTCTTATCTATTTAGATGAACTTTGGATTTTAGTTGATGATACTTACCAAGAGTTCCTTGCATGGAAAGAGTATATGCACCTATTAAAAGATAAAACAAAAGTCGATATTAAGCTGATTTTTAATCAGTCCTATGAGTTTTCTCAAGTGAAACGATTATCTAAAGCATTAGAGATAGATGTAATCGCTACGTTACCATCACTTCACGAAGAAGTAATGAAAAATTATTATGCAACGGAACCCATTTATGCAGTTCCAGAAGTACGTGAAAAAGTAAATGAGGGTTTCTTGAAGATAACCAAACACTTAATAGGGGAAGATTTTAGGTTAGCAAAAGATCGGTTATATACAGAAGATAAAAGTTCTTTGTGGTTAAATTGGTCAGAAAAATTCAGAAGATGGTTGAAGGTGTAAATATTAGCATGATAAGATGGGTATGTAATTATTATTTTAATTTATTTGCAGACTCATCTATTTCTAGAGTTGTGCGCGGCATTTAACACACTACGGTCTTTTGGACTTTCATGATTTTAACTAACACTATTTCTATGTGTTATTTATGATTACATGAACTTCCAAAAGGCTGTTTTTTTATGTAAAAAACAACCGATTGGAGAGAAAATCATGAGTAATTTAACACTTACAATGAAGAACATCAGAAAAGAACTTGCAAAGAGTAATATTGTTTTACCTATGCACGTTCAAGAGGAAATTAGCAAAAGAGGATATTTCAAAAAGGACATCATTCAATGTATGTGGACTGGCGAAATAACTGAAATGCAATATCACCGAAAGGAATTTAAGGCAATTATTGAAGGATTTGATTTTGACGGATTGCCGATGGTTTTAGTGGTAGGATTTTATCGAGAAAATCGTAATAAATTGGCGGTTATCACTGCTTTCCCACCGATTAAACCAAAATTCAAGAGAGTAATTTAATACAATAAGAGAGGGAGAAACTTCATGAACGGTGCATTTAGAAGAACAAAGATGAAAGATTGGTATGAATTTAGTCGTCAAACTTGCCCTATTTGTCATAAGACAGGCGGTTGTATTATTCACGAAGACGGAAGTAAGGTGGCTTGTATTCGTGAAAGTAGTGAAATTCAATTCGGTAAAGGGAGCTTAGTATCATGGCTACACTATATTGAAGATGGTGTTAAGGTAGATAAAGCTTCTGTGGAAAGTGAGGGGCATCGGACACGTTCAAAACTACCCACTCACATCTTAAACCACATTTTTAGCGAGTTAATGGTTCATCCTGAGACTGAATTATCAGAAGATCATATGAATCATTTGCTACATGAACGTAAACTTTCGTACACAACCATTAACACAAGAGGATATGCTTCATTTCCAGAAAAGCAATGGGTAGTTGCAAAAGATATTTTACCTCAATCATTAATGGCACGATTAGACCAACCAAACTTTACTATGGGTATTCCGGGCTTTTTTAAGAATAAGTACGGATGGTCCATTACTGGTAGTAAGGGTATATTTATTCCATATCGCGATGAAAATAACTGGGTAACAGGTTTTCAAATTCGTGTAGATAATCCTAAAAATGATGTTGAGATTGATGCAACTAACTTTGATGGATTATACGCACGCGTAAAAGAACAACCCGATTTAGTACAAGTGTTAAATGATGGTGAGGTTGTTCTAGAACGTCGATTTGAATTAAATAAGGTTGAGACAATAACTGTTGGAGATAAAATAGGAACAGTGAAGTTGAAAAAAGGTCAAAGATATTACTGGTTCAGTTCTGCGAACAAAGATTGTGGAACAGGTGCAGGAGATCCGGTTCCTATTCATGTAGCTGTACCTACAAAACAATTAATAGAGTGGAATACGGCAGTTGAGAATGATAAAGTTAATGATACAGTTAGTACTACTTTAAAAGTAAATGCCGCTTGGGTAACGGAGGGGGCCCTCAAAGCAGACATCGCTGTTGACCATATAGAAAATGCTTTTAAGGATGAATTGGCATCAGTCGGTTCAACTATGCTAGCAGTACCAGGAATTAATAGTTGGAGAAGTCTTTTACCAACATTAGAAAGAATGGAAGTAAAACGTGTCAACTTAGCCTTTGATATGGATGCAATTTCAAACAAATACGTGAAACAGCATTTTATGGATATGGTTGCTGAGTTGAAAAAATTGGGTTACGAAGTATACGTGGCATTATGGAATCCTGAAAATAAAGGAATCGATGACTGTCTGTGCAAAAATCGTCGGCCTCAATTAAGAAGATTGTAGAATGCTCTGTAAATTTAATTTTTTCTTAAGAAATCCTTTCACTAATTAACAAGTGTGTGAAAGGATTTCTTTATATTATTGATTAAATTCATAAAATAACATGTAGCCAAGTTCAAGCTTATCAGCTTGTAGGAAGAACAATAAAACAGTTACCATTATTAGTGAGGAAGTTGATTAAACTACCTCTTACAGAAGAATTTATTCTGAGTGTTGCAGAGACTGTTGAAGAATTTCAAGAGAGAAGAATAAAATGGGCTGGAAAGATTGAGAATTTTAAAGATTTTAAACTTTCGTATACAGATAATAAAACTCTTATGAACAAGGAAATGGATTCTCATATTGTGAACTGAATTTTGATTAAATCTGTATAGTAGGCTTCGTTTGTAAACAAAGACTATTTATTATTTTTATAAATCACAATAAGAGGAGATTATTTTTTAAGTTCCATCGAGGCTACACTATGCGTTACACCGGAGATTTTATGATACTTCTTGTAAATTAAGAATTACTATGCATAAATTTTGCATATTTATTTTTTATACTAATACATATTTGTATTTGGCAAGCAAAAAATGCATGAAACGGCAATCAAAAATGTAACCACTTGCCAACGAAATTTAATTCTGAATAATTGACTCCTTATAACGATAACTATCGCCTTTAAATACAATCAAATGCGAATGATGGATGAGTCGATCAATTACTGCCTCCGTTAATATTGGATCCCCAAAAACGTGATTCCATTGACCGAATTGAAGGTTTGTCGTGATTATGATGCTTTTGGTTTCATAACACATCGAAATAACCTGAAACAATAATTCAGCCCCTTGTTTGTGAAGAGGAATGTAACCTAACTCATCCAAAATCAAAAGATCCAATTTCTCTATTTGCTTAAAAAGCTTATTGAGATTACCTTTTTCATTTGCTTCTAATAATCGATTAACTAATGATGCCGCTGTATAGAATTTAACAGCTTTGCCATACCTTTGTATGGCATTCAATCCAATTAACGTAGCTAAATAGGTTTTACCTGCACCTACACCCCCATAGAAAATTAGATTTTCTTGCTGCTCCATGAATACTCCATTTAATAAGTCTTCACTACTTAGTCCTGCTGTTAGGACAATGTCCTTCCAATCAAAAGGTTTCCCATTGACTTTAGGTAAGCTTGCTTGTGTAAGTAAAAGATTTGTTTTTCGTTCTTCTCGTTGCTCAATTTCTTTTTCAAAAAGCTTCAGTAAATACTCTTCATTTGATGTGGCTTCTATCTCTTGATAATGCTCTCTAATCCAACTTAATTTCAATCGTTTAGCGAATTCTTGAATCTGCGTACTCAATTTATTTCAGCTCCTTTTAGAAGCTGATTATAATGCTGTAGACCTCTAGTAGCCTCCGGCATAATAGGCAATGACTTTTGGAGATGTACTTCTTCGCGTATCCCTCGACCATTAATTAGTTGGTAGAATACTTGTTTAATTGATTCAACCGAAGGATGACCATGCTCTGATGCAATCTTCAGCGCTTCAGTAATTTTACTAAAATCATAATCTTTCATCACTGTACCTAATAACTTCAGGGCCTCTGATTTTTCAGAGGAAGTACATGAATTAAAATATGTTTGCCATTCTTGTGGTAACTGCTCATAGAAACTAGTATATTTAAGTGCCATAGGACGTTTGGCCATTAGATTTAAGTATGGCTGCCAATTAATCGATTTTCTATATTGACCATAGAGTCGAGGATGGCTAACGACTAGTTGATAATCATCTGTAAGAATATCAATTGAATTATATGAAATACGAATTAGAACCTTATTTAAAGCGTATCTTGGTGAAGTAGAATATAGTTTTTTTTCCACTTTAATATAACCGTACTTATCGGCTTTCACTGTTTCGTATCTGATGCATTGGTATTCCTTACTTGGTAAAACCAAAAAGGCTTTCCGATCCTCTTCAAACAGCTGGGAGATGAAAGATTCCTTTTCATAATGTTTTCTCTCACGATCTTTCTCAGCTTTTTCCCACAACGTCTTATTAAGTTCGTCTAAATTCAGTACGTGGAGACCAGGCAATAAATAATTGTTTCTCACATACTTCACCATTGCTTCCACATGACCTTTTTCATTCCCACTATTAGGATTACAAAATTCACTTTCGAACCCATAGTGTAGAACGAAGTTCTGAAATTCCTCTGTTAACTGCCGTTCGCCATTTGGCAATACCTTCTTTACGGCAGCTGAAAGATTATCGAATCTAATTGTTTTTGGAACACCACCCATATGGTGAAAAATACGCTTTAATCCTTCTAAGAAACACTCTTTGTTTTGAGCGGGGAATACCTGAAAATAAAATGAATTACTGTATGGATAAGAAAGAACCAGATAGGGTAGAGTTATCTGTTCCCCTTGATATTTAAACGGAGCTTCTCCAAAATCCACTTGGGCTGACCCGGGTTTGCTCTCTAGCGATAATGCTGCTTGACTCGCTTCATTTAACAATTCTTTTTTTCGTTGGGATATGTAGTTTCTTACTGTTCGATCAGAACCCTTAAAATCAAATTCCTCTTTTAATTGCTCCCAAATTCTCTTTGCAGTTCTACGAAATTTTCTCTTTTGTTTAAAATCTTCTAGTAACCATTCATCTACAATATGTTTAATAGGATCCATCACTGGAGATGGTCTGCCTTGTTTAATTTTTTCTACAGGACTAAAATCATCCTGTTCTGCATATTTCTTAACTGTTCTCGGATCTCTTCCTATTCTTTGTGCAACCTCCGAATAGTTACTGTCTTTTATGTTTACCTCATGTCTGATATAATTAATTTCGGCCACTGCCAACATCTCCTTAATACCTCCTGCGCTTGTTTGTCCCAACAGGAAGTGTATGTGTATTTTGGAATGTTGACAAGTGGTTTTTTAATTTGTGCAGGGCCTACGGCCCTTCTGCACAAATTAAATGCCATACCTTACATTTTTATGATGCCATAAACATACATATTGGGGGAATGACAGTATGTTAAATAAAATTTCTACTAAATTGGCAACAAGTTTTTTTATTGTTGTCTTTATTATGGAGTCTTTTTTTATGATTTATCTTCATCGAGATACAATCAATACCAGGGTAGAGGACGAATATTCTAGGTTATTAGCAAATGGTGCAAATCATCGTTATGTACTAACTGAGAATTATTCTGATACTACAATAAAACATATTCTTTTGATGGAAATGAATGCTCAGCAAGATGTTATTATTACAAATAAAACAGGTGATATTATTGGCAGTTCAAATAGAACTAATAACTTGTTAGAGATATATCAATCATTAAGAAATGATTTAGATATAAAAGAAGATAAGATATTAGTTTCAGATTGGAGAAATTCACCCTACATAGTAAGTGCACATCCCTATAAAATCAATGAAAATCAATTTGGCTATGTAGTCATGTTTCATAGTACACGCTTAATAAATGAAATGGTTGATGAGATGAATATGCACTATATTATTTCAGGAATTACCGGATTTATAGTGTTATTCATTGTCTATGCTATTTTATCAAAAGTTCTAACAAGACCGTTAATACGTATGAAAGAGGCTACTGAGAAATTAAGCGAGGGGGATTTCAAAGTTACTCTTCCAGAATTGGGTAAAGATGAGCTTGGAGAATTGTCATTTTCCATTCAGAAATTAGCTAATGACTTAGAACATTTAAAGAATGAGCGAAATGAATTTCTTGCATCAATTGCTCATGAACTTAGTACCCCGTTAACCTATTTAATAGGGTATTCAAAAGTAGCGATGAGAAAAGGTTTAAACGATAAGGATCGAGAACATTATCTTGAGATTATTGGAGAAGAATCGGAACGAATGAAAGATTTAGTAAAAAACTTATTGGATCTTGCTAGGATGGGTGAAACATCATTCACGATATCTAAAGAATATTTTTTGGCTCCCCCATTTATCAAAAATGTATGTAAGCTAGTTCTTCCATCATTTGAAATGAAAAAGATCAACTTAAACTTTGTTTGTGATGAAAACTTCGAAATATATGCAGATCCGATACGATTAGAGCAAGTATTATTAAATCTTCTAGATAATGCACTAAAGTATTCAAATAAAAGTTCAGAAGTAACTATAATAGCAAATAGGAAAGATGAAAAAACAGTAATTTCGGTTATTGATACAGGTATTGGTATTCCTTCAGATGAAATTGGCTTTATTTTTGAAAAGTTATACCGGGTTGAAAAATCACGTTCACGTGCTTATGGTGGCTCGGGTATAGGACTTGCTGTTGTAAAAGAGTTAGTTGAAGCCCATGGAGGAATCATAGAAGTCGAAAGTAAGTTAGGAATAGGGAGCACGTTTAAAATTACAATATAACAGGAGGAATGGGGTTAAATGCAAACTATACTTTTAGTAGATGACGAACAAAGGATGTTAGATTTAGTAGAATTATTTCTAAGTCCTCACGGATATAAGTGTATTAAAGAAACAAGCGGCATAGAAGCGTTACAAACGCTCAAAAAAGAGCCAGTTGACCTTGTTCTTTTAGATGTTATGATGCCGGGAATGGATGGATGGGAAGTATGCGAAGCAATCCGTGAGTTTTCAAGCATCCCAATAATAATGCTTACTGCAAGAATGGAAAAGGGAGATTTAGTTAAAGGATTAAATATGGGGGCAGACGATTATATTACAAAACCATTTGATGAAAGAGAATTAATTGCAAGAGTAAATGCACTATTACGTCGCACCTCAGAAATTAGCAATACTTTAATTACTTTTAATGATTTTACTTTAGATACAGAAATGTACTCCTTTCAATATAAGGATCAAACTGTCCCTCTTACAATGAAGGAATTTTATATTATTAAAGCATTAATATCTAGACCTACAAAAGCCTATACAAGAGAAGAGTTATTACAAGTAGCTTGGGAATACGAATCAGATATAGAAATACGAGCCGTAGATTCACATATTCGAAATTTAAGAGAAAAACTAAGAAAAGCAGGATTTTCAACTGATGAGTTTCTTAATACCGTATGGGGAATAGGATATAGATGGAGTTAAATAGATAATACATTTAGATAAATAATGAATACCCCTTTTAGTGTAACGATGACTAGCATTAAAAGGGTTTTTGTTTAGATTTAAATTATTTGAAATGAATGTTATGAATTTATTTCAAATATATTAAAAGTTAATTACATAAATGAAAGTGCATATTTTCTCCATATTTTTGCCTTATGATATGTAAGGTAAAATCCAATAGGAGAGTATTTAATATGATCTATAGATTAACAAATAAAGTTAGTATAGCTGCTATACTATTGATAATTTTCATTATTATTGGTGGTTTGTTTAATAAAAAGGTTTTTGCTGAAAAGGTTATAGACGAGCCAAATATCGGAAGTGAAGCAGCTATACTAATTGATGAAAAAACAGGCAGAGTTTTATACGAAAAGCATGCAAATCAAAGAATGAATCCAGCAAGTTTAACAAAGATAGCAACAGCTATTTATGCTATTGAAAAGGGAAACCTAGATGATATTGTAACAGTTAGTAAACATGCTAGAGAAGTTGATGGGACAAGGGTTTACTTAGAAGTAGGGGAAAAAGTTCCTTTAAGAAAACTTATTCAAGGATTACTCGTAAATTCTGGCAATGACGCTGCTATTGCTATTGCTGAGCATTTAGAAGGTACTGAGGGAAATTTTGCAAGAAAATTAAATACATATCTAAAGGAAGTCGGGGTAGAAAATACGAACTTTGTTAACCCTCATGGTTTGTATAATAGAGATCATAAAACCACTGCTAGTGACTTATCTAAAATTACACAATATGCAATGAAAAATGAAGTTTTCCGTGAAATTTTTGCAACAAAAGAGCTAAAGTGGGATGGAGAGTCTTGGGATACTACTATATATAGTCATCATAAATTAATGAGGGAAATTCCATACGAAGGAATAACAGGAGGTAAAACTGGGTACGTTAACCAATCTGGAATCACATTAATTACAACTGCAACAAGAGGAGAATTATCGGTTATTGCTGTTACTTTAAAAGCAGTGAATGAAAAATCAGCATATGAAGATACAATAACTCTACTTGATTATGTATTTGCAAATTTCAAAGTTAAGAACATTAATAAAGGAGAAATTTATAATATAAATAATAATCAATATAAAACTGATGAAACTTTAAATTATACGATTTCTAAAAATGAAGAAATTAAGAAAGAGATCTCCAAAGAAGGACTTTTGGAAATCAGGAACCTAGATCAGGAATTGATAGCTTCCTTTCAGTTGAAAAAGGTGGTGGAACAGAAAGAGAAAGGTGAAATTTACAAGGAAATAGAAACGGAATCAATTAAAGATAACAATAGTATAAAATATATATTATCTGGGCTCTGTATTTTTTTATTTTGTATTTTTTATTTTTCCACCGCTACAAAATACATCAGTATATTTAGAAAATGAATAAAAACTGATAGAGTCATCCGAAACTTTTGGGTGACTCTATTTAATTTCAAAGATAAAAGAAGTATAAAAAAGATGGCTTTTGAATATAAATTCTTTGACTATGTAGTAACAGTTTATTTCTTTACGTAGTACCAGCTATTGATAGATGTTTTAAAGAATTCATGAGAGTATCAGAGTATGAAGGGATTTACCCCTAAACCTACGTTAACAAAAGTGTTTTTAAGGGTGACTAGTATATAGGAATTGATATTGGTAAAAGTCCCGAAGAAATGAATATCTATCACATGCAAATAAAAATTCAAAAAGGTTATCCCTCTAACTTAAGGGATAACCTTTCTCCATTTATTTGAGTGTTTTAAAAAAACTTTTCAAAAATGACACTTAATTACGTTAAAGTCCATAGATTCTGCATATTTATCTGCTACATTCAAAATAGTGGGTTCTTAAAAGATTATTTTCCTAATCTCTCTTCAATTAAGGTTTCCATGTCAATTGCAATTGTGTCAAAAGCAACTTGTTGATCTCCGTCAGAAAGACCAGAATAATCTTTAACTGCAACACCATTTTCATCGACTAAGTAGAAAGTAGTTCCATGCATTACCTGATCGCCTTCTTCTGGTTTTTTGACAAGGGCCTTAAAATTGTTTAGTGCAAATTGCTCGATATATGTCTGATCATACCCTGTCACTAAATGCCATTTTGATTCATCTGGAATCTCGAAATAACTAAAATATTCCGATAGTCTTTCAGGTGTATCAATGGTCGGGTCTACTGTAAAGGCTATAATATTATAGTCTTCAATATCACGTTCAATGAATTCTTTTTGAATTTCAGACATATTGTTTGTCATTGGCTGACATACCGTAGTACAGCTTGTGAAAATAAACATGGCAAGCCACGGTTTGCCTTTTAAACTTTCAAGTGAAACTGCTTCATTTCGATGATCAGTGGTTTCAAAATTTTCAATTTCATACTCTGTTGTCGCTTCAAATTTATAGTTGCTACACGCACTTATTATAGTTGCGACCCCAATCAGTGAAATAAGGTAAAATAGTTTCTTTTTCATCACTACAACTCCTAATAGTTCTGTAATCATCTCATTGTATAAAAATTATTACACAATACAGTCACAAAATTGTCAATCGTATATTCAAATTAATGTTTGAATGATGTGTTTAATTTGCTACAATCATGTTGAAAGTAAAAGGGTAGATGTTTGCTAAGGAAATGTTAATTATACACTACAAAATGTAGTGCGTTCTCAAGAACATTATAGTATTAAGCAAAGTATCTCGCAACCTAATAGTTTTCAAATTTTAAAAAAGGAGTGCTTATGTTGAAAAATTCAAATATGAAATTTACAGTAATTCTTACATTAGTAGGTGTTATATTACTTGCAGCTATCGTAATAGTAGTTAGTAAACAAACACCTGAAGAAGAAGAAATAGTTAGACAAGAGGTTGATATAACAGGACAGCCAACACTGGGAGAAAAAGACGCTCCCGTAACGCTAGTAGAGTTTGGGGATTTTAAATGTCCTTCATGTAAAGCTTGGGGGGAAACAATCTATCCGCAACTGGTAGAAGAGTATGTTTTAACGGGCGATGTTAAATTTTCTTATGTAAACGTTTTATTCCATGGTGATGAGTCGGTTGTTGCAGCTCTAGGAGCGGAATCTGTTTACAAACAAGATCCGGAAATCTATTGGGACTTTCACAAAAAAGTATTTGCAGCTCAACCAGAAGCAACTAGTCACGATAATGTATGGGTGACTTCTGATAAATTAGTTGAACTTGTAAGTGAATTTCCTTCTATTAACCAAGAGCAATTAAAACAAGATGTTGAACAGGAATTAACAATTAATCAAGTAAGCATTGATAAAGAATTGTTTACGAAACATAATGTATCTCAAACCCCAACTATAAAAATAAATGGAATAACAATGGAAGATCCATTTGATTATGAGGCGATTAAAGAAGTAATCGATCGTGAATTAGAGGCGAACAAAAATGAATAAAGTTCAACATCAAACTGATAAAAATATTTGGATATTATATTTTGCATGGTTTGTCTCTCTTGTGGCTACATCAGGAAGCCTCTATTTTAGTGAAATAAGAGGTTTTATACCCTGTGATTTATGTTGGTTTCAGCGTATTTTCATGTACCCGTTAGTTGTGATATTAGGAATCGGAACCTTCCAGAGTGATACTTCTGTAAAAAAATATGTATTACCATTGTCTGTTGTAGGGAGCATTATTTCAATCTTCCATTATCTTGAACAAAAGGTACCAGGGTTTGGTGGAATTAAACCTTGCGTAAGTGGCGTACCTTGTAGTGCAGAATATATCAATTGGTTTGGCTTTATCACAATCCCTTTTTTAGCTTTAATCGCTTTCACTTTAATTAACATTTGTATGATTATCTTATTTATAAAAAAATCTAAATGAGAATTTTTTGAACCTCATATGTAGTTTAGGTTGTATGAAAGGATTAGTGAGAATAATTGCTTGAAGATTTAAATCTATTTCTGGCATTTGGTGCAGGAGTATTATCGTTTATATCGCCTTGTTCATTACCGTTGTACCCTGCGTTTTTGTCTTATGTAACTGGTATATCCTTGAATGATCTTAAGGAGGATAAGGGAGTATTTAATCGAAAAGCTTTGTTACATACTTTACTGTTTTTACTAGGTTTTTCAATTATCTTTATGGCATTAGGATTTTCAACTTCTTTTATTGGTAATCTTTTTATTCAGTATCAAGATTTATTAAGACAAATTGGGGCAATCATAATAGTCTTTTTTGGACTAGTAACTATTGGTGTCTTAAAGTTTGATTTTCTACTAGCTGAAAAAAGAGTTCAGTTTAAGAAAAGACCTAAAGGCTATATAGGTTCTATGTTAATTGGTATGGGCTTTGCAGCTGGCTGGACTCCTTGTACAGGACCGATACTTGCGGGTGTTATTGCATTAGGAATGTCAGACCCTAGTAGAGGAATGTTATACATGTCATTTTATGTATTAGGTTTCGCAGTTCCATTTCTTATCATGTCTTTATTTATAGGGAAAATGAAATTCCTACAGAAGCGGGGTAATTTATTTATGAAAATCGGTGGAGTAGTGATGATATTGATGGGGATTATGTTGTATTTCGATATGATGACAGCATTAATTGCATTTTTAACACCGTTTTTCGGAGGCTTTACAGGATTCTAGAACAACGTTTTAACTTAGTATTAAGGAGAGATAAGTTCTATTATGGATAAAAAAAGAAGAAGACAAATTATACGTCTTATTATATTAGTAATTATGGCTGGAGCGATAGCTTTTACTATTTACAATAGTATTAATAAAGAAAAAAGAGAAGTATTACAAGTAGGCGATGCTGCACCGGATTTTGAGTTAATAGATATGAATGGAGAAACACATCAATTATCAGAATACAAAGGACAGGGAGTCTTTTTAAACTTTTGGGGAACTTGGTGTAAACCTTGTGA
The DNA here is from genome assembly GCF_044795995.1 of Ureibacillus chungkukjangi. NCBI lineage: Bacteria > Bacillati > Bacillota > Bacilli > Caryophanales > Caryophanaceae > Ureibacillus > Ureibacillus chungkukjangi. The sequence continues at coordinate 65,025 of NZ_CP085010.1, forward strand.
AAGGGAATTTCCAATCATTGATAAGTATTATAAAGAATATCAAGATGAGGGGATTCAAGTATTAGCTGTTAATATTGCAGAATCTGATTTTGCTGTTCAAAATTTTATTGATCGTAAGAACCTTACCTTTCCTGTTGTAATTGATAAAAATAAAAGCGTTATGTCTACTTATAATATTAACCCATTACCAACTACATTTTTAATTAACCCAGAAGGTGAAATTGAGAAAATTATCACTGGGGAAATGAGTGACGAAGATATTTTGAATTATATGAATCAAATAATGCCAGAATAAAATATAAATGTTGGGAAGTAGAAGAATGGGAGATAGAACTGAATCTTTACATCAATTTACTTTGGAATTTAAAGAGGAATTGAACGAAACTATGCCTTATCGGGTAACTGTACATTTTACTGGGGAAGCAGAATTTTATGAAAAACTAATATTGGTGGCAAAAAAAGATCGTGCATTACTTACTTTTCGAAAGTTATCATTCTTTTGGCGGTTAATATTTCATGAAAAAAATCTGCTATATCTTGAACAAGAATCAAATAAAAAATCAAAATATACACAATGGGTGTTAGCAGATATTTTAAAAAACGAGAAGGATATTTTAATTTTTAATGATATAGAAATCGTAAATGAAGTTCGAATTAAACTTCCCAATTTACTTAATGCTTTTTCTCGCGAAGTAGCTTCAAAATATAAAAAGTGTTAGTTAATGTTTTTATTATGGTTTTTCATATATCTACCTCTAAAGCCATACCACTAATTATAACCATTTATGAGGTGATAAGAAAATGTGGCTTTTGGGGTTTTTAAGTACTTCCTTAGGAATGTTAGTTGGAGGGAGTATTGCTTGGTTATTCAAAGGTTTTAAAAATAGGATAGACACAATTTATGCTATATGTACAGGGGCAATTTTCAGCTTAATTATTATTGAAATTTTACCAGAAGCACTAGAAACAGGTGGGTTGTTATTCGTTGTGGTTGGATTATCTTTAGGGATTATTTCTTTTGAAATTTTACATAATGGATTACACAATCACAAGTCATTAAAGGGTAAATCAAAAAATATGGTGTATCTTCGAACTGGTTTATTACTTATACTCAGTGTTTCAATTCATAATTTACCGATGGGAATTATTTTAGGAGTAAATCAAGATTATGAATTTACGCTTACTTTATTACAGACGCTTTTTTTCCATAGCATCCCTGAAGGAATTATTTTATTCACACCCTTATTTTTAGCAGGTATGAATATTTTTATCTGGCTATTCACTTCCTTTTTTGTATCAATTCCGGTTGCATTAGGGGTACTTGTCGGTGGTTTTATGGAAACAGAGTATCAAATCGTATCTGCAATTTTGATTAGTTTTACTGCCGGAATCATTTTAATGGTAACAGTATGGGAAATTTTGTTTCCTTTGCTACAGAAATCTCCGGGGTATAAACTTTTAATTTCTATATTTATAGGATTACTCGTAATGGGATTATACTTAAAATTAATTTAAAAAATGTTCTTCAGCACAGCATAGTATCTATAACTACATCAAAATAGGATATGTTGAATCCACTCATTATCATCAATGATAACAAGGAGAATTGTAAATGGGACATGACCATAATCACGACCACACACATGGTGCAAATAAAAAAACGTTAATGATTGCATTTATTATTATTACCGTGTACATGATTGTTGAAGTTATTGGGGGGATTTTAACCAATAGTCTAGCTCTTTTGTCAGATGCAGGGCATATGTTAAGTGACGCTATATCTTTGGCAATTGCTTTAATAGCATTTAAATTAGGTGAAAAAGTTGCTAATGAAAGAAAAACTTTTGGATATAAACGTTTTGAGGTATTAGCAGCAGTTATTAATGGCGTTACTTTAATACTTATTGCTCTCTTTATTTTTTATGAAGCAATACAACGTTTTATATCTCCACCTGAAGTAGCTTCAACTGGTATGTTAATGATATCAATTGTTGGGTTATTGGTAAATATTTTGGTTGCATGGATTATGATGCGTGGTGGAGATACAAAAGATAATCTGAATTTACGAGCAGCATTTCTTCATGTAATCAGTGATATGCTTGGATCTGTAGCAGCGATTGTAGCAGCAATACTAATTATGTTATTCAATTGGGGTTGGGCAGATCCACTGGCAAGTGTTATTGTTGCCATCCTTGTCTTTATAAGTGGAATCAAAGTTTCAAAATCTGCAATTCATGTGTTAATGGAAGGAACTCCATCTAATATAGATTTAAATGAAATTATTAAAACAATTGAAAATACGCAGGGTGTAAAAACAATTCATGATTTACATGTCTGGACAATTACTAGTGGACAAAATGCATTATCTTGTCATGCCGTAGTTGACAGTAATTTAAAGGTACAAGACTGCCAAAAAATTTTACAAACAATTGAACATGAATTAGAACACAAGGGAATAAACCATGTGACAATTCAAATGGAAAGTAAAGAAAATCCTCACGAAAATTCAATTCTTTGTAAAAATAACTATAAAACAAATTCTCACAAACATAATCATTAAAATATGTGAAGTTTTTAATCGGAGGTTTAATATGGTAAATGAAAAGAAGAATGGCAAAAAGTTTGCCCTTTTTATTACTATAGGACTTTTTATTGCTTCAATAGTAGTTTTATTTGTAATAACAGCATTTTACAAACTCTATGACCCTTCAGAATTTGGGAGGATAAATGGTGGAATAGATAAAGAAAATGTTGGTATTCCACAAGAGGCTGAAGAACAACGTGATAAAGTTGGAACCCCTTAAAGATAGTGGACCAATACCATTCGATAATATTATGGAATTCTCCAAGGTCATCAAGAGTAAGAGTCATTCTAGCGATTTAATACCATTGATTTATTACTTTAAAACAAATACACTAAATTAGTGGTATTTTATTGACTGTATGTACAGTTTTCCGAATATCATTAAGGGTACTATTGGCTAGCATATGCAGCTTGTGGTATCCTTTTATTTTTTGTAAGCAAAAGAGTATTAACTTCTCCTAAATAAGCATTTATATAAATATGCCTGCTATTATCATTGTAAAAATCTCTAATCCTTATTCTGCAATCGGGCCATTTAATTGGTGCGACACGTTCCTGATTCAAATGAGATGTGGTTAACACAATCTCGGTAAAGGTCAGGCAATTTATAAATTAAAATTGAAGGATATTATCAAGGAGTCGAATGATGAGGTAACGCTCTGAAAGGCTTCCCCTGCGTCGAATAGCACGCTGCTTAGTAAGGAGAAGCGTGTTATAAGCTCGGTTAATAGGCGCAAGAATTTACCGTAACAGTTCGGCTGCCGAAACCCTACCCGATGGGGTGGTGTAAATCATGGTGCTTGGGTTGAACGAATAAGGTGAGAATGCAACATAATAGGATAATAAACTATATTGCTGACGAACCTCTGAATGTACGGGTCTAGAATGGCAATACACAGAAATGTGTATATCACTAAATGTGAGGTTAGATGTGGATGAGTAAAAATCAATTATATGAAAGTCCACCTTGTGTTACAGGCACATGCAATGCTAACAGGCTCATAGGAGGCACCTAAGTTTGTTCCATAATAGATAATATTCAACGTGGTAAGCTGATAACGTGGAGAGCTTACTCTCGATGAAACGTTGGAAAAGAAAATAATCGTGAGATTAGCGAGTATATAACTTTCCTTTATATCAGTGAAAGTGGTGGCACAGTACCGACGAAGCGTGTAATGAACGTGGAGGGATCGCCACTAGATTAATAGTAGATTTATTCACCATGAAGGGCAGTTCTTCTTCAACGATTAATAAGGTTCTCGTGAGACTAATAGAGGTTCAGCTCCATAAGGAGCCACCGACTTGTTAAAACGAAAGAAACTGAGACATAACGAGTACTATGACATGCAAAAACAATTTGACATATTATATGCTCGCAGTGTTAATGGTCAAAATTTTTATGATTTAATAGATTTAATGCAATCAAGTGAAAATATTCAACTTGCGTACCGTAATATCAAGAAAAATACGGGTAGTAAAACAGCTGGATTTGATGGCCAAACAATTGAAGATATTAAGCATTTACAAATATCTAAAGTTGTATCAACTATACAAAAGATGTTTACACACTATCGCCCCCAGGCAGTACGACGTGTCTATATACCGAAGGCGAATGGTAAAACACGCCCGCTAGGAATCCCGACAATCTGGGATAGATTATTTCAACAGTGTATTTTACAAGTATTAGAACCTATTTGTGAAGCGAGATTTTATAAGCATAGCTATGGGTTCAGACCGAATCGTAGTACACATCACGCGAAGGCGCGTTTCGAAACATTAATAAATCGAGCGTGTCTATATCATTGTGTAGACGTAGATATAAAAGGATTCTTTGATAACGTAAACCATGCGAAACTGCTCAAACAAATGTGGACAATGGGCATTCGGGACAAAGCTCTTCTAACCATTATTTCTCGCCTTTTAAAAGCAGAAATCGTAGCCGAAGGCTATTCAACAAGAGGAACACCTCAAGGTGGTATACTATCGCCACTCCTATCCAACATTGTATTAAATGAACTTGATTGGTGGGTTAGTAATCAATGGGAAAACTTTGAAACGAAGAGGACTTACAAAAACAAAATGAGTAAGAACCAAGCGTTAAAGAAGTCGAACCTTAAACATTGCTATATCGTGAGGTATGCAGATGATTTTAAGATTCTCTGTCGTACACGCTCACAAGCAATACGAATCTTCCGTGCAGTTAAAGATTTCCTCTCAACACGATTACAGCTAGAGATTAGCGATGAGAAATCGAAAGTTGTGAATCTAAAGAAAAATTCTTCTGAATTTCTAGGCTTTCGTATTAAAGCGCATCCTAAGAAAACAGCGAAACGTACCCTATATGTTGCACGCTCACACATGACGAAGAAAGCACTAAAAAATGCACAAATAAAGTTGAAAAAAGCAATTATAGCGATACAAAAACATCAAAGTCTTGAAAATGTCTGGCGATTTAATACGGTTGTAATGGGGATTCAAAACTATTACGCTGCTGCATCGCACATTACAGATGATTTAATTGAGCTGAGCCATCGTATTCAAAGAGCGCTACATAATCGTTTAAAAGGCATTAGAAAAGAAGCGACGCTTCAAGACTTCACGAAATCCTTACTGAAAAGGTATAACGGATACGAATGCAAGATTTATAGAATTAAAGATATGGCACTCGCTCCAATTCATGCCCAACGTTGCCGAATAAACTTAAACTTCTCACAAACCATCTGTAATTATACTACCGAAGGTAGAAATAAAATTCATCATAGTTTGAAAGCTATTAATAAACAAACGCTTAATACTGTGATGAAACAGTATATTCCTCAACGCTCCTTCGAGTATAACGATAACCGTATTAGTAGATTCATTGCGCAATATGGTAAATGCGCTGTAACAGGGGTTGAACTTAACTTTGACGACTGGCACTGTCATCACAAAACTCCATATTATTTCTCGCAAGATGATTCTTATGGCAATCTAATTATTGTCAATGAATCAATTCATCGACTAATCCACCTTAAAGACCACGATAAAATAAAAGTACTGATGAAAGTACTTCAATTAGATAAGAAGCAACTAAACAAAGTAAATGAATTGCGTGAGCAATGTCTGAACGAAGCAATCTAATTCCACATTACATCTTGTCCATACATAAAAATTGAATGAATTGAATTAATTGGAACGCCGTATGCGGTGAAAGTCGCACGTACGGTGTGAAGTGGGGGAAATGCTGGCGATAACTTCAAAAGCTTACCTATCACGATAATAACACCCCACAAAAAGATGGATGTTAATGTTAAAGTTATAAGATTTTGAAAAAATAAACTTAAAGTAACAGTCAGATAGGTTGCAGAAGGTTTTGTAACTTTATTTTAAAAATAACGACTAATTTATAAGGGAGGGATATTGTGTATACATTAATTAGAATGGGATTTTCTTTGATGATGTTATTCACATTAATAGGGTGTAGTAATGTGGAAGAAGATACATCTAAAAAAAGTACAAATGAAAAAAATAATATAATCTCAATGTCAAATAATGAGGAAAAACCACCCTCTATAAAATTAAAAATTGGTGAAGACGAGATTAAGACTTACCGAGGAACTTATAGTTGGAGTTATTATGATAAAAGTACAGGGCAAAGAGTAGCTGTGGAGGCAGACCATGCACCTCCAACCGAGATGGTAAATATCGAACAAGGTGTTAGAGTTAATCTAATCGAACCTGTAAAATTAGATTTTGAAAAAGAACCAACTCAATATGAAATAAGAGTCTGGGACAATAAAAATGTGATTGCAACGTATAATACATTTGAAGAAATAAAAGAAAAAGGGAAATATATATTTGAAATAGTAGGAACATGGGAAGGGAGTACCGCTACTTATGTAGTTGCATTAGATATTCAATAATAATTAGATAATGAACTACTGTTAAATAAGAATTAACCATTAATATTCAACTTAGTTATTCCATTAAACCAGCTAATAGAAGCTAATCGTTATTCAATGTAGTGTAGTGCTTTAATTTAAAAATTTTTAATTGGATACAGAGTAAAATCCCTGCTTTCAATATAAAAGTAGGGATTTTTGGCGTTTTAATAGACTTAGGATATGTGAAAACCTTCGTTAGTTAAATATCACAGTATCATTAAATGGAATTCCAAGATATTTATATTTTATATGAACCTTATTTACTTCCTCGTTGTGAATTACACTAATTCCATAGATTTCATCATTTTTTGTTGCAGCTCCATTATCTAATTTTTCAAAGTTAGAAGATGGTGAAGTTCCTGTTTTCAAGGCTACCTTATCTATATCTGTAAAACCATATTTTTTCGCTTCCACACTGGTATCATCATTCGTTAAGGTAAAACCTTGCAACGCATTACTCACTTGTATCTTTGTTTCCATAGGCTTTTCACTGTTATTCACAGATATATCTAATATATTTATTTCACTAAAGCCTTTATTACCAACACTAACAATAACTAATTTATCATCTTCACTTGATGCAAGTGTACCAATTTCCAATGGTGGATTAAATTTTATAAAGAAATAAACACCACCGATGGTTATTGCTAATACTAAAAATGATATCCAAAGTTTCTTCATTTAGTATTCCATCCTCATTTTGAATTTTTTATTAAACAAATCCGCTTCGTTAGCTTAATAATAAAGGTTCTTTTTCTTCTTTAGATTTAGTTAAGTCAGCCAAGTTAATGCCGCAAGCAGCTGCATGGACAACTGGATCGTATTTACCGTTATTTTTCAGAAGCGAATAAATTAAATTAGCCAATTTACCACACAAATGACCAATTGCTTTTTTCTTACTCATTCCTTCTTCAACCTTACGGTCATAATAGGCTTTAAACACGGTAGGATGAGGTTTACCATTAGCCAATATTATTAAGGCAATCTGATAAAGTACTCGACGAGCATCCCGAACCCCGCTGTTGGTTTGTTTAGTCCCTTTTACTGATGTACCAGATTGTGTATTTTCAGCCGAAACCCCTAAGTATTTCTTAAATTCTTTATATGTATTGAATCTTTCAATATCACCAATAACGCCTATTAATGTACAAGCTATATTTTCACTAACGAAGGGGAGGGATAGTAGAATTTCAGTATATGGGTGGGGTTGAATTCCTTTATCGGGTACTCCCCATAGAAGATCATGAATTTCCTGATCTATCAGTTTTAAACTTTCTTCAAGCCGTAAGGCTTCTTCAATAACCCACTTTTGGCGTCCTACAAGATGCTCAACAGGCACAGCGACAGTATTAGGCATCACTTCCGCTAAAATTTTAGCAGCCTTTTTGGCAACATTTTTAGCACCAGCTTTTGAAATAGCATTGTATAATTCATCTTCGCTAGTTTCTTTCATATGTAGTCCGGTAGGGTATTGTAGAACCAATTTCATTACTGAGATTGAACTTAATTTTTTAAAAGCTTTGTTTAAATCAGGGTGTGTGACTTTTAGTAATTGTTGTACTTGATTTTTTCTGCGAGTAAGTTGAACATTGAGATACCAACGATCTCTCATAACTGTTCTAAATAAGGATTGTAGTACTGTTTGTGGTCGTATAAAAGTTACACCTTGCATATTGGGGTGAAGTTGCTTATGCCATCCCATATATGACATTACCTTTGCATCCATTGAATCTGATTTCTCGCTTATTCCTAAACTTTTACGGAATTCCCCAACTGCTTTATTTTCTATTTGAAACAAATCATAACCTTCAATTAGTAACACTTGTTGGGCTAAATAAGAATAATGTCCACCCGTTGGTTCTAAGAGGATTAAGAAGTCGTCTTTATTTAAATTGAACTGTTCCTCTATTTGTTTAAGGGCGCTTAAAAATTCTGCGATTCCCACACTATCAGAGTTGAACTTCAGTGTCTTAGTGCGCTTCCAAGCTACTCCTTTAGGGTCTAAAAAAGCTTCATATCTTATACAAGAAGCAACATGGAAACTCGCTCCTATATCAATTCCAACATAGAACTGGTAAAACTTCCGTGATTCTTGTTCATTATTAACTTCAGTTTCATTTCCATAGCTAAATGGACTACTGGTGCTTTTCATTAATTTCCCTCCAATAAACTAACAGTATGACATATCTGACTATCCAAGTTTCTGTTAGAGCTTTAAGCCCAATGTAGCATGTCAGGATTATTTCGCCAGATATTAAATCTCATATTGAACTAAAGAGTCTTTATTCAAAGCTCCAAACAACGGTAGAGTTTCAACTGTTAAAATAATATTAGATTTATTTTGATTTCTATATAGTCTATTAAAAAATACGACATGTATTTTAATTTCCCTCCTAAAAAATAAAAAATCCTGTCGAAATTAACAGGATTTAAGCAGCTATATATAATTAGTATGTGCAGTGCCGTAAATAACATGGAGTGCCTCACGTCAATATTAGAGGTCTAGGAAACTAGCCCCAATCCAGTAAAGGTCGGAATCACCATAAAGGTCACTGCACACCTATATTTTACATGATTTTTTTGAATAAAAAAACAATGTCCCCAAACAATCGGCAGAGTTTCTCTTAAAGAGATCTCACGTTGAACACAAGGGTACATTGATGATTAAATTATATCTTAATTAACCTAATTAAAAAAGCTACCTACTAGCATGTAGTCTATTAAAATTACCGTTATAAATGTTAAAGCATTACAGAAACAATCGGGCGCTTTCCTTGAACAAGGAGAGGGTCTTTCTTCATGAATAGGGCCAGATTGTGGAGTAAGAGTGTTACCTAAATATATAACTATTGAAATAACTGGTATTAAGTTAAATACAGATTGATTGAAGATGTAGACTGTTATAAGTATAATTCTTTTAATTTTTAATACCTTGCATTATTAAGTAATATCATTTATAAATAATATAGGAGGTGGATTTTTTTGGAAGTAAATAAAGAAGTTTTAAAGGGTCATATCGATACATTGATATTGTCTTTATTACATAGTAAGGATTTGTATGGCTATGAATTAGCAAGATTAGTTCGCGAAAAAAGTAAAGAACAGTTTGAATTAAAAGAAGGTACGCTTTATTTATCGTTAAAGCGATTGGAAAAGAATCAATGGATTGAATCATACTGGGGCGATGAACAAGGACCAGGTGGAAGAAGAAAATATTATAAACTTACACCACTAGGCGAAAAAGGTTTTGAAGAAAAGCGTTTAGAATGGAAATTTGTAAAAAAAATAATTGATTCGTTCTTAGAAGGGGGAGAAAAGCATGAGTAAAATAGAATCATATGTTGATGAAGTTTTTCACAGTGTCGGTGGGAACAAAAAGGAAATAGAAGAATTAAAAGCGGAAATGAAAAACCATCTGTTAGAGGCAGTTCATGAATTAAAATCAGAAGGAAAGTCCGAAAAAGAAGCAATTGAAATTGCCATTGAACGTTTTGGTGGAGAAAAAGAAATGCGATCCATTGCTGCTCAATTATTTAAAGCACAAAAAATATTTGCTAAATGGATGCTTTATCTTGCGATAACTGTATTTATTTTTACTATCACTGCATTTGGATTTATATGGTCAATCGAAGAAGAAAATGCTAATGAAAATTCTATAGTAGCTACACAGATTTCAGAAATTTTAAATGATAAAAATAAAATCACTGAAGAAATGGAAAAAGAAATAAGTAGTTTAGTAAAAGGTACTGACCAAATCTCGATGGTAGAACTTTATAATGTAAGTGATGTGGATAACGTTAATCTGGTGATTGATTATGTTAGAGATACAAAGCCAGATTATCGTTTTGAACAAAAAGTTTGGAATCCAAAATGGATACAAGCCGATTTCTTCCCTTATGCAAACTGGGATAATAAGTGGTACGTTGGAATGGAAACAAGGCATATCAGTGATTGGATGGGTATAATTTTATTATCAGGAATTGCTATATATCTTACGCTCTTTACAATATGGGCAACAATAAATGCTTATCATCGTAAACGATTAAATATTGGTTGGATACTTGCCTTTACTTTATTAAATGTTATAGGGTATTTGATATATGTATTAGTAGGAAAAAGGAAAATAGAAGCTTAGCAATAGGACATATAAAGAGCAGGAATAATGCTTTTCCTGCTCTTTTATCGAAGTAATGGAAGCTTTAATCGAATGACTTATTCAATGTAGTGTAGTGCTTTAATTTAAAAATTTTTAATTGGATACAGAGTAAAATCCCTGCTTTCAATATAAAAGTAGGGATTTTTGGCGTTTTAATAGACTTAGGATATGTGAAAACCTTCGTTAGTTAAATATCACAGTATCATTAAATGGAATTCCAAGATATTTATATTTTATATGAACCTTATTTACTTCCTCGTTGTGAATTACACTAATTCCATAGATTTCATCATTTTTTGTTGCAGCTCCATTATCTAATTTTTCAAAGTTAGAAGATGGTGAAGTTCCTGTTTTCAAGGCTACCTTATCTATATCTGTAAAACCATATTTTTTCGCTTCCACACTGGTATCATCATTCGTTAAGGTAAAACCTTGCAACGCATTACTCACTTGTATCTTTGTTTCCATAGGCTTTTCACTGTTATTCACAGATATATCTAATATATTTATTTCACTAAAGCCTTTATTACCAACACTAACAATAACTAATTTATCATCTTCACTTGATGCAAGTGTACCAATTTCCAATGGTGGATTAAATTTTATAAAGAAATAAACACCACCGATGGTTATTGCTAATACTAAAAATGATATCCAAAGTTTCTTCATTTAGTATTCCATCCTCATTTTGAATTTTTTATTAAACAAATCCGCTTCGTTAGCTTAATAATAAAGGTTCTTTTTCTTCTTTAGATTTAGTTAAGTCAGCCAAGTTAATGCCGCAAGCAGCTGCATGGACAACTGGATCGTATTTACCGTTATTTTTCAGAAGCGAATAAATTAAATTAGCCAATTTACCACACAAATGACCAATTGCTTTTTTCTTACTCATTCCTTCTTCAACCTTACGGTCATAATAGGCTTTAAACACGGTAGGATGAGGTTTACCATTAGCCAATATTATTAAGGCAATCTGATAAAGTACTCGACGAGCATCCCGAACCCCGCTGTTGGTTTGTTTAGTCCCTTTTACTGATGTACCAGATTGTGTATTTTCAGCCGAAACCCCTAAGTATTTCTTAAATTCTTTATATGTATTGAATCTTTCAATATCACCAATAACGCCTATTAATGTACAAGCTATATTTTCACTAACGAAGGGGAGGGATAGTAGAATTTCAGTATATGGGTGGGGTTGAATTCCTTTATCGGGTACTCCCCATAGAAGATCATGAATTTCCTGATCTATCAGTTTTAAACTTTCTTCAAGCCGTAAGGCTTCTTCAATAACCCACTTTTGGCGTCCTACAAGATGCTCAACAGGCACAGCGACAGTATTAGGCATCACTTCCGCTAAAATTTTAGCAGCCTTTTTGGCAACATTTTTAGCACCAGCTTTTGAAATAGCATTGTATAATTCATCTTCGCTAGTTTCTTTCATATGTAGTCCGGTAGGGTATTGTAGAACCAATTTCATTACTGAGATTGAACTTAATTTTTTAAAAGCTTTGTTTAAATCAGGGTGTGTGACTTTTAGTAATTGTTGTACTTGATTTTTTCTGCGAGTAAGTTGAACATTGAGATACCAACGATCTCTCATAACTGTTCTAAATAAGGATTGTAGTACTGTTTGTGGTCGTATAAAAGTTACACCTTGCATATTGGGGTGAAGTTGCTTATGCCATCCCATATATGACATTACCTTTGCATCCATTGAATCTGATTTCTCGCTTATTCCTAAACTTTTACGGAATTCCCCAACTGCTTTATTTTCTATTTGAAACAAATCATAACCTTCAATTAGTAACACTTGTTGGGCTAAATAAGAATAATGTCCACCCGTTGGTTCTAAGAGGATTAAGAAGTCGTCTTTATTTAAATTGAACTGTTCCTCTATTTGTTTAAGGGCGCTTAAAAATTCTGCGATTCCCACACTATCAGAGTTGAACTTCAGTGTCTTAGTGCGCTTCCAAGCTACTCCTTTAGGGTCTAAAAAAGCTTCATATCTTATACAAGAAGCAACATGGAAACTCGCTCCTATATCAATTCCAACATAGAACTGGTAAAACTTCCGTGATTCTTGTTCATTATTAACTTCAGTTTCATTTCCATAGCTAAATGGACTACTGGTGCTTTTCATTAATTTCCCTCCAATAAACTAACAGTATGACATATCTGACTATCCAAGTTTCTGTTAGAGCTTTAAGCCCAATGTAGCATGTCAGGATTATTTCGCCAGATATTAAATCTCATATTGAACTAAAGAGTCTTTATTCAAAGCTCCAAACAACGGTAGAGTTTCAACTGTTAAAATAATATTAGATTTATTTTGATTTCTATATAGTCTATTAAAAAATACGACATGTATTTTAATTTCCCTCCTAAAAAATAAAAAATCCTGTCGAAATTAACAGGATTTAAGCAGCTATATATAATTAGTATGTGCAGTGCCGTAAATAACATGGAGTGCCTCACGTCAATATTAGAGGTCTAGGAAACTAGCCCCAATCCAGTAAAGGTCGGAATCACCATAAAGGTCACTGCACACCTATATTTTACATGATTTTTTTGAATAAAAAAACAATGTCCCCAAACAATCGGCAGAGTTTCTCTTAAAGAGATCTCACGTTGAACACAAGGGTACATTGATGATTAAATTATATCTTAATTAACCTAATTAAAAAAGCTACCTACTAGCATGTAGTCTATTAAAATTACCGTTATAAATGTTAAAGCATTACAGAAACAATCGGGCGCTTTCCATGAATAAGGAAAGGGTCTTTCTTCATGAATAGGGCCAGATTGTTGAATAACAAAATTGAATAAATATGGTAAAATGTGTAAAAATAAATTGGAATAACTTTATAGCAAAAGGAGTCCGATTATGAATAATTCATTATTAATACAAGCAGATACACCTTATTCATAAAATTTTTTAATCTACTTGCAAAATATATATATTAATCAAGAAGTAAGGGGAAAACGTCAGGGAGAAGAGCGTTTCAAATTTCCATACGTGACTGAAAAGATTCAGTTTTATGATGACTTTGAATTGAAATTCAAAGAATTATGGGAAAACATATTAATAAAACTATCTAAAAAACACGATAATGGTTTGGATTTAACAATATTCCAAGAAGAGAAGAATTTATTTTACGAAAAACTCTTCGTCCCTAATTCCGAGAGTTTAAAAATCTATAATGAAATTTACACAGGTTTTGAAGTGTGGTGGAGTAGTGAAGCAGGAGGATTTTCTGTAGAAAGTGTGATTAGAGATCCATTTTATAATGTATATATGGTACTTTCTAATTCTTTAAATAAAACAGGAAGAAAACCTAAGAAACCGTTGATTATTAGTTTAATTTACGATAAATGTTTATTTGGTAATACTATGTATCAACCAAATTTTGCGGTGTTATACATTATGGACATTTACGGTAATAAAGAAGAATTGGTAACCAATTTGCAGAACTGCATTAGTTAAATTGATAATGATTTATTCCACAATCGGGCGCTATCTTTGAATTAAGGAAAGTGTTTTTTCTTGTAATTCGAGCTTCAAATAGTAGTAATAACATTTACTTGAAAAATTAATTTCAAATTAAAATATTTAAATACTCTACCTTTTATTGGTATAATATGGTATATTAATAACATTATTTACCAATGGAGGAAATCGATATGAATAAGCAATTTAAGATTTTATCAGCTATTATTGTTTTACTATGTTTCACTTTGTTAATTCCCACTTTAGCTAGTGCTGCAAAACTAACTAATAGTGCAGCATTTTTTAAAAGTGGTTTTAGCAGTTATACAGTAGGTTCTACCTATGTATTTGTTTCAGATTCTGTTTCAGATTATGGATATTCTACATATGTAAATGATGCTAAAACTGCATGGAGTGGAATTTCAGGGGCTAATGTTAAATATTATTCATCGGGATCAGCTACAAATGCCGATATTAGAGTATACGCTGGTTATTTTGGCCTTGACTATGCTGGTAAGATGCAGGCTTATCGGGGAGATAGTCCAGTATCTGATGCTAATCTTGATGCTATAACAACAAATTGGGATTATGCTAAAATTCTTATCAATGAAACATATTTAATTGCATACGACTGGTCAGAGTCATACAAAAAGAAGACAGTAATTCATGAGTTTGGACATGCTTTAGGTCTACGACATCAAGATGATACTACTACTTCAGTAATGAGACAAGGAAGAAATGGTGTTTATGTTCCACAAACTCTTGATAAGGATAATATTTCTTGGAAATACTAGGAGGATAAAAATGGGGAAGAAGCGTTTGATTTTAGGATCATCAATTATAGTATTTGGATTAGGATTATTTTGCATAGTATATTTTTCTCTTGTAAATAATGATAATAATGAGTACTTAAACTATAAAGTTAGTAGTGCTGAAGCAGATTATGATATATTGGATGGAATTAACGCTTTAGAAGAAAAAGCACCAATTGTAGTAAAAGTTAAGTATACAGGGAAAAGAACTATTAAGGAATGGAAAGATACTTCCGGACAAGTTCTTGAGAAATCTTCCGAAACAACTCTTAAAGTTAGTGAGGTTTTAAAGGGGAGTTTGAATAGTGATTCTCCTAATATTACAGTATATGAACCTGCTCATTTTGAAAATAACACATTTGTTAGTATAGAAGGATATAATCTTATGCAAAATGGAAAAGAGTATATACTATTTTTAAGACCAATGCCAGATGATGAAGCATATATTATTGTGGGGATGTATCAAGGAAAATATGATTTAAGCTCTTCTGAATTGGCGACATCAGCTAAATCTGTTAACAAATATGAAGATATTATAGATAAAGAATATTTCGGAGATAATATCGAAGGTTTTAATAAGTTAAAAACGCAAGTTCTTAAAAAATACAAAAATAATAAATAATTCTTATCTTAATCTTATCACCAGTAAGTTCGCAAAAAAGGAAAATATTACAAGAACGGGATACTTTATGTTTTAACAATCGGGCGCTTTTCTTTAATTGAAGTGACCCCAAAAAGTTAGACATTATTAAGTTAAGCAGCTTCGGAGGATTGAATTCGGTATTGTACCGGACTCAATCCTTTTAATTTTCCTTTAATCCGTTTGTGATTGTAATATTCAATATACAATTCAAGTTCAAGCTTGAAGTGATTCATACTTTCAAATTCTTGCATATATAATAGTTCAGATTTTAATAGGCCAAAAAAGTTTTCAATTACTGCATTATCTAAACAGTTACCCTTACGAGACATACTTTGGTTAATGTCATTTTGTTTTAAGGCATTCGAGTATTCTTTCGTTTGATAATGCCAACCTTGATCAGAATGTAAGATAGGGGCATCTCCTTCGGATAAGCAACAGAAAGCTTTATCTAACATTATCGATACAAGTTTATATGTAGGTCGGCTTTGAATATTATAAGCGATGATTTCACCATTAAATAAATCTAGTACTGGGGAAAGATATAACTTTTCACCAAATAAATGAAATTCAGTTATGTCCGTTACCCACTTTTCATTTGGATTTGACGCAATGAATTTACGACTAAGAATGTTTGGCGCAATTTTACCTACACTACCTTTATAAGAACGGTATTTTTTCATACGTACAAGCGATTTTAAACCCATTTCCTTCATAAGTCGTTGAACAGTTTTATGATTAACTAGGAAGCCTTGATTACGTAATTCTAACGTTATTCGACGATAACCATACCGTCCCTTGTGGTCGTGATATATAGTTGAAATCATCGATTTCATATCGTCATATTTATCAGGTTGGTCAAAGCGACTTGTCCAATAATAATAAGTACTACGTTTAATGCCTGCTAACTTTATTAATTTTTTTATACTAAATTGATCCCTTAGTTCAAAGACTACTTGTGCCAAGTCTTTCGTTTTAATTTTTCCTTCTCTTGAACTAAGGAATTCAACTTTTTTAAAAATGCATTCTCCATACGTAGCTGTTCATTCTCTGCTCGTAATGCCTCTAAAGAACCTTCTTCAAAGTTTTGATTTTTACCTTTTTTTGAGTTGTCTTTCTTCAACTTTTTATGCCCCTTTTCCTTAAGAAATAGGGTATCCACACTTACGTTTTTAAGACTAATTTGCCATTTTCTTATTGTACCTGGAGTAGGTAAATTAAAATGTACTGCAGTCTCTATATCAGACAACCTATTCTCGTTCATATAATTGAGTATATATAGTTTATCTTCAATAGAATAACGTGTATAGCTCTTTTTCAATGATTCTGGTCCATGAAGATGATATTTTCCAATCCAGAAATGTATCAATTCAGTATTAGTAAAATTAAGTGATCTAGCAATTGAAGTAATATCTTCATCACCTTTTTCAACACGAAAAATCGTATCCAATTTTTGTTCAAAAGTAATCCTTGTCATATAAAAAGAACCTCCAAATGATAGATTTGTGTCTAACATTTGGGGTTCAGTTCAGAATAAGGAAAGTGCTTTTTTCGATTTAAGGTGCTAGTTGTTGAGGAGAGGAATATAAACTCACTTGTATAATGCAAATTTATGACTAAATAAGGACTAAATATTGGAAATTAAAAATATTCCAATATTTCACCATCATTCAAATAATAGTTTGAACGATGTTTGAAAAAAGGCTATAATATATTCAAATAATCATTTGAATGATGTGGGTTAACTTTTACTATCCCTTTTATCAAGAGGATGAGTTATGTGTAATTAACACCTAGAATTTACAACATGTCTATTATAAATTAAGGAGCTAAAATTTATGTATGACACGATTGTAATTGGGGCTGGACAAGCGGGTCTTGCTACTGGTTATTATTTAAAAAAAATTAAACAAAACTTTTTAATCATAGATAAAGGAAAAGAAGTTGGGGAAAGTTGGATGAATCGATATAATTCTTTAGTTTTGTTTACTCCAAGAATGTATAATGCTTTACCTGGATTAACACTTGAAGGTGAAATGCATGGGTTCCCAAGGAAAGATGAAATAGTTAAGTATCTGAAGCAATATGTAAATAGGTTTGAACTTCCCATCCAATTTCAAACTGAAGTGGTTAAAATAGAACATCAACAAGGTAAATTTATTATAGAAACTAATCAAGGTACATTTCAATCAAACCAAGTGTAAACGCTAAAATAAAATGGACAGATATCGCTAAATAAGATTGAACACTTTCGCCAAAAATAACCCTTATCCTTTATACTAAATTGGTAGTAGATTGGTAATCGGGGGCATGATGAAAGGTGAAAAAGAAATTGATGTTATATTTAGCAATCCAACAAATGAAAGAACAAAGATTTACTGTAACACAGATTGCAGAACAGCTTAAAATATCTCGAACGACGGTTTATAGCTATTTGGAAATGTCGCCTGAACAGGCTTATGAGTGGGCGAATACATTAAAATCCAGAAAGAAAAAATTAGACCCTTATAAAGATTGGTTAGTCGCTTGGCTCAAAGAACATCCTCATTTAAGTGCTGCACAACTGCATGATTGGTTACTAGAACGTCATCCTAAATTGGTTGTTGGAGAAAGTACGATGCGCATGTATGTCAGTGAGTTACGAGAAGAATATCAAATTGAGAAAACCAAAAAAGTTAGGCAATATGAGGCCATAATCGAACAGCCAATGGGAAAACAAATGCAAGTTGACTGGGGAGAAACTCGTCAAAAAACGAAAGAAAATACTGAAGTGAAACTGTACTGTATTTGTTTTGTATTATCGCACTCTCGGTACAAATATGTAGAATGGCAAGATCGACCATTTACAACACGCGATACGATAAGAAGCCACGAAAATGCTTTTCAGTATTTTGGAGGGATGCCAGAAGAGATTGTCTACGACCAAGATCATTTAATAACAGTCAGTGAAAATGCCGGGGATATTATTTTAACAGGTGAATTTCAATCCTATAAACAACAACGTAAGTTCAGAATATATTTATGTCGTAAAGCAGATCCAGAATCGAAAGGTAAAATTGAAAATGTAGTGAAGTATGTGAAAGGAAATTTCGCAGATAGCCGTATTTTCACTACTATAGATAATTGGAATGAACGATGTATAGAGTGGCTGAAACGTACGGGTAATTACAAAGTACATAACGGTACAAAAAAGAGACCGACAGAAGTGTTTCTCCTCGAAAAGCAACACTTAAAGCCAGTCTCTAACCCACTCTCAATAGAGAGTAACAATACAATTAGTATAACAAGAACCGTTAATAAGGACAACACCATACACTATAAATCTAATCGTTACTCTGTCCCACTGGGAACATATAGACCAAGAGGTCTAAACCTTGTTTCAATTGAAATGGCTGTAGATGAAAGCAATCAGCAGCAACTGGTGATTAAACGAAGTCCTGATGGTGAAGTTCTAGCGAAGCATCGTCTTGAATTAGCCAAAGGAAAATTAGTCAAAAATCGAAATCATGAACGTGATCGTTCAAAAGGTATCCAAGCCTATAAAGAAACAGTGATTCGCCAGTTTAATAATACTGAACTAGCGACTACATATATTAATCAGGTCCTAGCTGAGTATCCTCGATATAAAAGGGACCAGCTGGCCATCATCCATAAAACAACCAATGATTATCCAGATTATATCGATGAAACCCTAATAAAATGTGTTGACGAGCATTTCACAAGTGCCAATGATTTTCATGATATTGCAAAGTATATAAGCAAGATTCAAAGCAAAGAACTACCAGTTCCACCTCTCGAATCGAGTAGGTTAAAAACAAGGAATATCAAAGTAGAAACACGTTCTATCAGCACATACACAGATATTTTAGGGGGTGTCATCTCATGAATGATGGCTTAGAAAATCTACAAAACTATTTTAAACAACTAAGATTAACAGAAACAGCCACTGAGCTGCCTAATATATTAAGAAAAGCGGAACAGTCCACATGGACTTATCGGGAATTTATTAAAGAAATCGTTGAATTCGAATTAACTAAACGTGAAGAAAAGAGTATTGAAAAACGAATGCGTTGGGCGAAGTTTCCTTATATGAAAACGCTGGAACTATTTGATTTATCTGATCAAACCTCTTTAAACGAAAGGCAATTAAACCAACTAAAAGAGCTAAATTGGCTAGAGCAACAATATAACTTAATTCTATTAGGACCGCCTGGTGTTGGTAAAACCCATTTGGCCATAGGATTAGGAATTGAAGCAATTCAAAAAGGATTTAACGTCATGTTTGTGACTATGGGTGAATTAATCAATCTTTTAAAAACCAGAGAATTTACACGGAAATCACAGGTGCAATTAAACCGAATTGAATCTTCTGATTTAGTAATTATTGATGACTTAATGTACATGGCAATGGATTCACGTGAAGCAAATCTATTCTTTCATCTGATAAATCATCTTTATGAGCGTAGCTCAATTATTTTGACTTCTAACAAGAGTCCTGATCAATGGGGCGAATTATTGGGAGATGAAGGTATAACTACAGCTATTTTAGATCGCATTTTACACAGAGTAGAAGTTGTACAGATGAATGATGATAGCTATCGAATGAAGCATCGTCAAGGTATGTTTTAACATTAGCAAATGGGTATAAGGAGATTTCATTTAAATGAAGATTTTAAATATAAATGAAGTAAGAGAAATCATATTAGAATTAGGTTTAATCTTGTGACCATCAAAAAGTTGAGAGCTGGTTATCGGATGGCTCTATAAAAAATATCCAGGATGGCAATCTTTACAAGATTATTGAGCATGATATCGAAGATTTCATATACGACACTTTGTGGATTGGTTCACCATATGAAAGAGGAATCAATAATGAAACGAAGATCGATAGATTACTTGAGGAAATTGCCTCTTTAAAGGCGAAAGTATCCAAACTTCAAGATGAAAAGCATGAATTAGAACTAGAACTTGGCAAGATGCCATTTTAATAATTCTTTCTCCTACTTCTACAAAGGAGTGGGAGAAGAATCAACGAAATTGTTCAAAATTAATTAGCAAAATGTGTCCAATTCTACTTGACGCTTACACCAAGTAATAGTTGCAACTGGGGCATTTCAAACTCCAAGAATTCCATCCTTTTCTAGTAATATATCAAAAGATGTTTTTCAGATTCATTCTACACAGTATAAAAATCCGAGTCAGTTAAAAGAAGGGAATGTACTTGTAGTAGGTGGTGGTAACAGTGGCGCACAAATTGCCGTTGAATTATCAAAGGAAAAAGAAACACATTTTGCAATAAGTAAAAAGATAAACTATTTGCCCTTAGTTTTACAAAAAAAAAGTATCTTCTGGTGGTTTGATAAATTGGGAATACTTAAAGTAAGTGCACATTCATTTTTAGGAAAAGCAATACAAAAAAAGGGAGATCCAATCTTTGGTTACGAATTGAAAGATGCGCTTAAGAGAAAAGAGCTTTCGTTAAAACCTAGGGTAATAAATGGAATACAGAACGAAGTAACCTTTGAAGATCAAACTACTATTAAGGTCCAGAATATTATATGGGCAACAGGTTTCCAGTCAATTTATCCTTGGTTAAAAATTGACAAGTTGTTTAATGCAGATGGGAAAATCATTCATCATCGTGGTGTAACGAATGTAAAAGGGCTTTACTTTATTGGTTTGCCATGGCAGCATCGTCGAGGATCAGCTCTTTTACAAGGTGTTGGATTTGATGCTGATTTTATAATCAATCATCTAAATAATCAAACTGTAAAAGCTAAGTAGGTTAAAGAATAGAAAAAAGAGCATTTTTTTTATTGTTATATTGTTTTGAAGCAAATATAATAAATCTTAATGATATTTTATTGACTGCTCTTGCAGTTTTCCCGATATCATAAAGGATACTATTGGCTGCACTTGTAGCCTGTGGTATCCTTTTTTCATTTAAAGACCATTTAATATAGAGTGTATATGGTAGAGGATACATGTGCAAAGTGATGAAATTAGATATACTTTAAATATAACTAGCTATAGTTAATTGTTATTGAGTTCTTATTTATTTAAATTTTCTTTAATACTAGGAGTGTTCAAAATGAAACTAGAATTTGAGAAGTACTTAGACTCGCAGAACTTTTCAGTAGAAGCTACGAGTCTTGTAAATGAGGGTATACAGTGTTACAAAGTTGGCGCATACCGAGCTTCATTTTTAATGTCTTATTATTTCTTTTTGAAAGTATTAAAAGAACGAATAGAACAAGCTAGACATGACAAGCCGGAATCTGTAAAAGATCATCATTGGCTGAAACTTCAACAAAACATTAATGATGATACAGTTTGGGATACGGCAGTTTTTAATTCGACACAATGGAAGTTAGAAGATGGACGAAGTAAGGTTTATTTAATTAATAATGATTTGATAGAAGAGATGGCATATTGGAGAAGAAAGCGAAATGATTGCGCTCATTCAAAAGATAACATTATTAGCTATCCCCACGTAGAAGCTTTTTGGTTATTTATACAATCAAATTTGAATAAATTTATTGTTAATGGCGGTAAAGAAGCCCTATTGAATAAGTACAAAATCCATTTTGATTCTAAATTTACAAAACCAGGTGAAGATTATCAATACTTAATACAGCCAATCCCCCTTGTTGTAAAAAATCGTGAAATTCCAGATTTACTTAATGAAATAGATGAAATTTTAGAAGAAAATAGTAGTTTATATTATATAGATAATAGAGAAAGTATCTATTATGCTTTTTGGAAAGATATTAGTTGTTCAAGTAATGTAGACCTAAATGAAGGATTTATAGAATTTATTACTTCAAGTCAAGAGTTGTTTATCAAATTTATAACTGTTTATCCAGAAAAATTTATGATGTGTACAGGTAAACCCCAGTTAATTAGACAATTTTGGACTGATAAGTTTTTCAAAAGAGATGTTAAATATAGTGAGGGATATTGGGATTTAGCAATTATATTGCTATCAAATAGCATAATTGACCCACCCCAAATAGAAAGATTTGTAAGTAGGTTGGCTTTAGGAGGTAATTATGAAAGTTTGACAAAGGGACAAATAGAGGTATTAAGAAGTTATAATTTCTTTCAGTACATAAAAGAGTATCTCTTTGAAGGAAACCTCTTTACTCAACCATTTAATGGATATAATAACGCTAATACAAATACTAACACAATTCTTTTTTACCTAAAAAATGAGAAACTTGATGAAGTTATTGTTCGTAGTTTAAATTCTCTTTTAAGAGGTCTACAATATGGAACATTCTTTAATGAATTTAAGGGTTTTAAAAATAATAACCCTGAGTTTGTTAAATCTTTTGTTGAAATAGTAAAGGAAATAGACAGCACATTAGCACCGATATTTAATGATGAAACAGAACTAACAAAAGAAACATCAGAAGAATAGCAATATTGTTAATGAGTGTAACTAAGATATGTATTCCACAATCTGCAAAATTTATAAACATTACTAGTAGAGGATTCTTAAATTTTTTATAAAACCGATACTTAAATATGCGACATAAAAATCTATTTTGATTAACCTTTATCAAAATGGATTTTTTTAATTTGCTGTAAAATACCGGTGTATTCAATATGCTACTAAATTTAATTTCAAGACCACAGAGAAAGATATTCAAATGAATGTTTGACTGTTTGTGGAAATAAGGCATATAATAATAATCAAATGAATGTTTGAATAAATGGGGTGAATTAATGAATAGAGATATATGTGAAATTACATGTATTAATCGTGAAAAGGTAAGCAATGTTCAAAAATCGCTTTTTGAACAAAATCCTTTGGAAGTTGTTTATGGCATCATAAAAATGTAAGGTATGGCATTTAATTTGTGCAGAAGGGCCGTAGGCCCTGCACAAATTAAAAAACCACTTGTCAACATTCCAAAATACACATACACTTCCTGTTGGGACAAACAAGCGCAGGAGGTATTAAGGAGATGTTGGCAGTGGCCGAAATTAATTATATCAGACATGAGGTAAACATAAAAGACAGTAACTATTCGGAGGTTGCACAAAGAATAGGAAGAGATCCGAGAACAGTTAAGAAATATGCAGAACAGGATGATTTTAGTCCTGTAGAAAAAATTAAACAAGGCAGACCATCTCCAGTGATGGATCCTATTAAACATATTGTAGATGAATGGTTACTAGAAGATTTTAAACAAAAGAGAAAATTTCGTAGAACTGCAAAGAGAATTTGGGAGCAATTAAAAGAGGAATTTGATTTTAAGGGTTCTGATCGAACAGTAAGAAACTACATATCCCAACGAAAAAAAGAATTGTTAAATGAAGCGAGTCAAGCAGCATTATCGCTAGAGAGCAAACCCGGGTCAGCCCAAGTGGATTTTGGAGAAGCTCCGTTTAAATATCAAGGGGAACAGATAACTCTACCCTATCTGGTTCTTTCTTATCCATACAGTAATTCATTTTATTTTCAGGTATTCCCCGCTCAAAACAAAGAGTGTTTCTTAGAAGGATTAAAGCGTATTTTTCACCATATGGGTGGTGTTCCAAAAACAATTAGATTCGATAATCTTTCAGCTGCCGTAAAGAAGGTATTGCCAAATGGCGAACGGCAGTTAACAGAGGAATTTCAGAACTTCGTTCTACACTATGGGTTCGAAAGTGAATTTTGTAATCCTAATAGTGGGAATGAAAAAGGTCATGTGGAAGCAATGGTGAAGTATGTGAGAAACAATTATTTATTGCCTGGTCTCCACGTACTGAATTTAGACGAACTTAATAAGACGTTGTGGGAAAAAGCTGAGAAAGATCGTGAGAGAAAACATTATGAAAAGGAATCTTTCATCTCCCAGCTGTTTGAAGAGGATCGGAAAGCCTTTTTGGTTTTACCAAGTAAGGAATACCAATGCATCAGATACGAAACAGTGAAAGCCGATAAGTACGGTTATATTAAAGTGGAAAAAAAACTATATTCTACTTCACCAAGATACGCTTTAAATAAGGTTCTAATTCGTATTTCATATAATTCAATTGATATTCTTACAGATGATTATCAACTAGTCGTTAGCCATCCTCGACTCTATGGTCAATATAGAAAATCGATTAATTGGCAGCCATACTTAAATCTAATGGCCAAACGTCCTATGGCACTTAAATATACTAGTTTCTATGAGCAGTTACCACAAGAATGGCAAACATATTTTAATTCATGTACTTCCTCTGAAAAATCAGAGGCCCTGAAGTTATTAGGTACAGTGATGAAAGATTATGATTTTAGTAAAATTACTGAAGCGCTGAAGATTGCATCAGAGCATGGTCATCCTTCGGTTGAATCAATTAAACAAGTATTCTACCAACTAATTAATGGTCGAGGGATACGCGAAGAAGTACATCTCCAAAAGTCATTGCCTATTATGCCGGAGGCTACTAGAGGTCTACAGCATTATAATCAGCTTCTAAAAGGAGCTGAAATAAATTGAGTACGCAGATTCAAGAATTCGCTAAACGATTGAAATTAAGTTGGATTAGAGAGCATTATCAAGAGATAGAAGCCACATCAAATGAAGAGTATTTACTGAAGCTTTTTGAAAAAGAAATTGAGCAACGAGAAGAACGAAAAACAAATCTTTTACTTACACAAGCAAGCTTACCTAAAGTCAATGGGAAACCTTTTGATTGGAAGGACATTGTCCTAACAGCAGGACTAAGTAGTGAAGACTTATTAAATGGAGTATTCATGGAGCAGCAAGAAAATCTAATTTTCTATGGGGGTGTAGGTGCAGGTAAAACCTATTTAGCTACGTTAATTGGATTGAATGCCATACAAAGGTATGGCAAAGCTGTTAAATTCTATACAGCGGCATCATTAGTTAATCGATTATTAGAAGCAAATGAAAAAGGTAATCTCAATAAGCTTTTTAAGCAAATAGAGAAATTGGATCTTTTGATTTTGGATGAGTTAGGTTACATTCCTCTTCACAAACAAGGGGCTGAATTATTGTTTCAGGTTATTTCGATGTGTTATGAAACCAAAAGCATCATAATCACGACAAACCTTCAATTCGGTCAATGGAATCACGTTTTTGGGGATCCAATATTAACGGAGGCAGTAATTGATCGACTCATCCATCATTCGCATTTGATTGTATTTAAAGGCGATAGTTATCGTTATAAGGAGTCAATTATTCAGAATTAAATTTCGTTGGCAAGTGGTTACATTTTTGATTGCCGTTTCATGCATTTTTTGCTTGCCAAATACATTGGAAGTGGCGAAAATATTCAAAGCATTATCAGACGATACAAGAATTAAAATTGCTTATGCTTTATCAATTGAAAGTGAATTATGTGTTTGTGATGTAGCAAATATTATAGGTTCCTCAAATGCAACAGCTTCTCATCATTTAAGATTACTGAGAAATTTAGGGCTAGCTAAATACCGTAAAGAAGGAAAGCTAGTCTATTATTCATTAGATGATGCTCATGTAAAGCAACTAATAAAAGTTGCATTTGAACACCAGAAGGAGGTTGTTTAAGTTGAATGAAGCAACGAAAAATACAGAAGATAAAAAAGTTTTCAGAGTTGAAGGATTTTCATGTGCAAACTGTGCAGGCAAGTTTGAAAGAAATGTGAAGGAGCTCCCAGGGGTACAAGATGCAAAAGTAAACTTCGGTGCATCCAAAATCAGTGTTGTTGGTGAAGCAACTGTTGAGGAATTGGAAAAAGCTGGAGCGTTTGAAAATTTAAAAGTTACCCCTGAAAAACCAAAGCGAGTAACAACTCTTCAACAAACAGAAGTGCAATCGAAAATAGAAGAGAAAAGCGTCTATCGTGTAGAAGGATTTTCATGTGCAAACTGTGCAGGAAAGTTTGAGAGAAATGTAAAAGAGCTTACGGGCGTACAAGATGCAAAAGTTAATTTTGGTGCTTCTAAAATCAGTATTATTGGCCAAACATCAATAGAGGATCTTGAAAAGGCTGGCGCTTTCGAAAACCTTAAAGTTTTCCCTGATAAACCCACTAAAGAAGAAAAACAAATGAACAACGATCACCAAAAAACTAAAATAGAAAAAAAGATTCCATTTTATAAAAAGCATGAGACATTATTATTCTCAGTACTATTAATTGTTATTGGTTATCTATCCACGTTTGTGAATGGTGAAGAGAATTTTATTACCACGCTATTATTCTTAGCGGCCATTATTATTGGAGGTTACTCACTATTTAAAGTGGGATTACAAAACTTACTCCGTTTTGATTTTGATATGAAGACATTGATGACGGTAGCTATTATCGGAGCTGCTATTATTGGAGAATGGGCTGAGGGTGCAATTGTTGTCATTCTATTTGCAATCAGTGAAGCACTAGAACGTTACTCAATGGATAAGGCACGACAATCTATTCGTTCATTGATGGATATAGCTCCAAAAGAAGCACTTGTAAGACGCAACGGAGAAGAGAAGTTGATTCATGTAGATGATGTCAAAATCGGGGATATTATGATTGTTAAACCTGGACAAAAAATTGCAATGGATGGTTTAGTCGTTAATGGGAACTCTGCAGTTAATCAAGCAGCTATTACAGGAGAATCAGTACCTGTTGCTAAAACAGTGGATGATGAAGTATTTGCAGGAACGCTTAATGAAGAAGGGCTTCTAGAAGTAAGGATTACAAAATATGTAGAAGATACTACGATTTCGAAAATTATTGAACTTGTTGAAGAAGCACAAGCAGAAAGAGCTCCTTCTCAAGCATTTGTTGATAAATTTGCCAAATACTATACACCAATCATTATGGTGATTGCAGCATTAGTTGCAATCGTTCCACCTTTATCCTTTGATGGAAGTTGGGAAACTTGGATATATCAAGGACTATCTGTACTTGTGGTTGGTTGTCCTTGTGCATTAGTAATCTCTACACCTATTTCGATTGTATCTGCTATTGGAAATGCAGCTAAAAAAGGTGTTCTTATTAAAGGCGGTATCTACTTAGAAGAAATGGGCTCATTAAAGGCGATAGCATTTGATAAGACAGGTACCTTAACAAAAGGTGTTCCAGCTGTGACTAATTTTAAAGTGTTTAATAATGAATACGATGAAAAAGAAATATTAAAAATAATTACTGCATTAGAATATCGTTCAGGACATCCTCTTGCGTCTGCGATTATCAAAAAGGCAGAGGAATCTGGTATTTCTTATACTAATATTGCAGTAGAAGATTTTACTTCTATAACGGGTAAAGGAATTAAAGGGATAATAAATGGAATTACTTATTATATTGGAAGTCCTAAATTATTTAATGAAATATCCCTGAATAGTATAAGTTCAATTGTTGAACAACACGTGTCTGATCTTCAAAAAGAAGGTAAAACAGCGATGTTGGTTGGAACAGAAAAAGAAATCTTGGCTGTTATTGCTGTTGCGGATGAAGTTCGAGAGTCGAGTGAAGAAGTTATTAAAAAACTAAATCAAATGGGTATTAAAAAGACTATAATGCTAACAGGTGATAATAAAGCAACTGCGAATGCAATTGGTACTTTTGTAGGTGTATCTGACATTCAAGCAGAATTAATGCCACAAGATAAATTAGATTACATTAAACAGTTAAGATCCGAGTATAGAAATGTTGCAATGGTTGGAGATGGTGTCAATGATGCCCCTGCCTTGGCAGCTTCCACAGTAGGTATCGCAATGGGTGGCGCAGGTACAGATACTGCATTAGAAACTGCGGATGTGGCGTTAATGGGCGATGATTTAACAAAACTACCATTTACTATTAAATTAAGCCGTAGTGCATTAACGATTATTAAAACAAATATTATATTTGCCTTGGGTATTAAATTGATAGCCCTACTATTGGTAGTTCCAGGCTGGTTAACGCTTTGGATAGCAATAGCTTCCGATATGGGGGCAACATTATTAGTTTCATTAAATAGTATGAGACTTTTACGTGTAAAGGAATAGATTTTTAAAATTAGGGTTAAATTGAATAGTTTAACTAAAATCATCTCACCTCTGTAGTATTCTATTAGAGCTGAGATGATTTTTAATTGGATACATTAAGTTGAATCCATTCATAGTATGGAATTTTTAAAGTAGTGTAAATATCTTAATGATAATGATTGGTCATATATTGATAAAGTTAATTCTCACATAATAGTTTTACTTCCTTAATTCTTGACGTTTGCGTACAATTTGAGCTTCTATCTCGTTTGCTTTCTCAATTTGTTTTTTATTTAATTTCTTGAAAATTAAGAATACAACTGTACAAAGTATTAACACTATAGCAATTTCAATTATATAAAGCACAATATCACTCGCCTTCCATTTTAGATTTTATGAAGTACATTTGAAATAGTTAAAAGAAGGAACAAATATACTAATTTAACCCCAAGCTACAACATTAATATCTCTTATAACAATGCAAAATGTACTTAGTTCCTTCAAAACAATACAATAAAATTATGAAGAAATTATGCAGAAGAAATGTTTTTATTGGATTTGTAATCAAATTGAGAGACTTTGGATGATTTTATTTTGGAATAAATATGAATGAAGTGACACAAAATTTATGTATAACATAGATTTCTCCACATTTTCTGCATATTTATCTTCTATAATGTTTTAAAGAGTAAGGGCAGCGTAAAGTGAAGGAAATTAATTCTTAATTGTTAGAACTCCCAATTAAATGGATATGTGGAGATCATTGAGAATGAGTAGTTGGAGTAATTTTTTAAAGTACATAAGGGGATATCTGTAGTTCTATCTAGTTTTAAAAAGCAAAAAGAAACTAATTGAACAAATTATTGAACAAATTAGTTTCTTAATCGAAGTACACATTTCTATGAAGTAAAATGTGCTATATATAAGATTTAGTTATTTAATGATACCTTATATCTATTTATTCCAACCCTCTTTTGAATGATCAAGTGCTAGACTAACTAACTGTCTAACATGCTCATCCACAACTGAGTAATATACCAATTTACCTTCTTTTCGATATTTCGCTAATCCCATGTTGCGTAAATACCTTAAATGATGAGACGCTGTTGCAGTAGTACTTCCAATAATTGTTGCAACATCGCAAACACATAGCTCTTTCTCAAGTGTTAAGGCATAAGTAATTTTCAACCGTGTAGAATCTGATAATGCTTTGAAAAGTAATTCGGCATCATTCATTTCTTCTAGAAGGGGTTGAACGCGTTTTACAACATCTTCATGTATACAAGTTGTTTCACACACATCTCTTGATACTTTATTATTATCGTCAGTCAATCTTTTCACCTCATTTATCCTAACTCGATTGTAATAAGAAAGTTGTACATAAGTCAAAAAATGTTTATACGCGTTTTGATTAATTGCCAGAATCACCTATTTGTATAGTGTGTTTATTTAATTTTTTTATTGTTTAATATTATCGCTACTAAAATAAATTCCCGGTAATATGAATAGAAAGGGAAAATGAAATGGAGAAAAAAAGATTTAAATTTGTTGTTCCTGTTATAGTGATTGTTGCGATTACTGCAAATTATATGATTTATAAAGAATACAATTCAATTCCAATATTACATAAAGTATTAATAATCTCAGGAGCTACCTTCTTTTCTGGGGTTATTTCATATTTTTTATTTCCAAGTGACGATGAAAAAAGTCGTGCAGATAGTGGGCCATATTAAAAAATCTATCGAGATGGATTTTAATCCTACATCTTAATTTATAGTAAGGGTGAGTTGAACATGGTAAAGTCAAAATGGTTCTGGTTAGGTATTTTATTAACAATTATTATTATATGGAGTATGATTGATTTGTTTGTGATAATCCCAAATTTGGATCCAAAATAATAATAGTTAATTTCATCCTAAATATTCAAATTAATAGGAGAAATAAAATTGGATTATTTTATTAATTTTATTTTGTTAGTAATCATATATTTATTTTTCTTTTATAGAAAATGGAATAAAGCATCAAAAATATTATTGATGATCAAAACATCCATGTATGTTTATTTTGTTCTGGTCTTATTTTTTACACTAATGCCATTTACTATTTCGTTTAATAGTACAAATAACTTATTTATGGAAACAGCTAATTTGATTCCTTTTAGAGATGTCAGGTTACATTATGATGGAGCCATAAGAGAGGTATTATTAAATATAATTATGATGGTTCCCTTTGGGTTTTTATATCCAATCATTAAGAAAAAAGGTTTATTTATGACTGTTTTTATTACATTTTTCTTTAGTTTATTTATTGAGCTTTCACAGTTACTGAGTGTTTGGGGGAATGGGGTAAGCCCAAGAATTTTTGATGTAACAGATTTGATAACAAATACCTCGGGTGGTTTAATTGGTTATCTGGTATATATTGTATTAAAACCTACTGTTTTCAAAGATATTAATCCCTCACATTAAAAATAAATCAACAATCAACTAAAGATGTGGTTTCTCGTAAGGAGCAATCCACATCTTTTTTCTATGGAAAATAATAATATATTACGCGCTATTAAATGAATCTATACTAGTTATTTATTAATTAATAGTTTATTTTTAGTATAAGAGGTAAATAAATTTCTATTATTATTCAAGAGATAAAGGAGGATTAGACATTGTCACTAAAGAAGTTAATATCTACTCTTTTTATTTTTGTCATGTCAATGTCAATTTTTTTTGTAAGGGAAGTAGACGCAAGTCAAATTTTCTCTGATATACCTTCAAATCATAAGGCTTATGATGAGATAAATTATTTAGTGAAAATAGGAGTTGTAAATGGTTATAAAGAGAATGGAAAAAGGCTCTATAAACCTGGGAACGTAGTTACAAGAGCGCAGGCGGCTAACATGGTTGTCATGGCTACCGGAAATTTACCTATTACCGTTTCAACTTCCTCCTTTAGCGATGTGAAAGTAGGAACATGGCAATCGGGCTATATAGAAAAAGCTCTTTCGCTTGGATTTTTTCCAACCATACCGAATGGCAAATTCCGACCGAATGAACCACTAACTAATGAGGAAATGAGTTACTTAATATCTAAAGCGTTTAAAATTAATATCGAAAAAACTTCTACATACTCTTCACCTTTTTTAGATATTACATCACAATCAGATTCCTTTAAGTATATTAATGCTGTTTACTTTAACGGGATTACACAAGGTAATAACAATTATTTTAGACCGGATAAAAGTGTTGTAAGATCCGATTTTGCTTTATATATAGCTAGAGCAAAAAGTTCAACGTATCGTTTAGATTTTCCAACTGCACCATCAGCAAAATTAAATGATGTGGAGGGACAAGTTGAAGTTACGGTTGATGATTTAAATATTCGTTCAACAGCATCAACTTCAACAAATAAAAACATAATTGGTCAAGTAAATAAGGCAGATAAACTTGATTCATTTGGAATTACTAATGGTTGGATAAAAGTAGCTTATAGGGGGAAATATGGTTATGTTTCGACTAAATATGTAAAGCATACAACAAATAGTGGATCAAAAGAATCAACAAATAATTCGTCAACAAATGTTAATGATAACAAGGAAACAATTACTTCAAATGTTCATGCCCTTGTGACAACCTCTAGCTTAAACATTCGCAGTGGAGCAGGGACAACATTTAAAGTAATTGGTAAATTATCATTAAACACTAAAGTAGTTGTAAATAGTATAACTGGCCATTGGGTAAACATTACTTATAACGGAATCACAGGTTATGTGAGTAAATCATATGTAAAGATCCTAAATCAAACAGATCCATCAGATATACTTGCAAGCGTGATAACATCTAGCTTAAATATTCGTAGTGGAGCTGGAACATCTTATAAAGTGATTGGTAAATTATCATTAGATACTATTGTCACTGTTAACAGTGTTTCAGGTGAATGGGCTAAAATTACATATAATGGAGTCACAGGTTATGTAAGCAAATCTTATATAAAGACTTTAAACCAATCAAACAATAATGAATTGAAAAGCCGTATCATTATTTTGGACCCAGGTCATGGAGGTAGTGATCCAGGAGCAATAAATGGTAAGGTTTATGAAAAAAATATAACATTGAATATTGCAACTTTAGTTAAACAAAAATTAGAAGTTGCTGGTGCAAAAGTTTATATGACTCGAACAGGTGATACATATCCTTCTTTAGAGGAGCGTGTAAACTTTGCGGAATCTAATAATGGCGAAGTATTCATAAGTATTCACGTTAACTCTGCATCAAGTAGTTCAGCAAAAGGCACAGAAACGTATTACTATGTTAGGACTAGTGAAGATGATAAAGAGGATATAAATTTAGCCTCAGCAATCAATGATGAAATTGTGGCCAATTTGGGTATGCGAGATCGAGGTATTGAAAATTATCCGTACTATGTAATCAAAAATACGACAATGCCTTCAGTTTTAGTAGAACTTGGCTTTATTACAAATAGTGAAGACCGATCAAAAATGACAACAAACAATTATGTTAATCTATTTGCAACTTCTATTTATAATGGAATAGAAGAGTATTATAGAAATAACAAATAGTTTATTACTACAATTTAATAAATCTCTAAAAACTGAACTATCATTTCTTTATTAGTTCAGTTTTTATTAGAAGGAAAATGAGCGTATGCTCATTATGTATTGTAAGAAGGATTAATATGCGATATTGCAAAAACTAATGAGAATATAATAGAGTATTAAACATTCTTACAATAGAAATATTTTCTTTTTATTAAGAATCTATAATTCAAATAGATTTAGGACCACGTGAAATGCTTTCAAAAATTCCTTTTTAGTAATTACGTTAGATCGATTTCATCAGAAGGAGTTAAACGAGTGAAAGGTTATTTTCCAAAACCATATAAAAATGAATGTAAGCGTCAAATAAACCACACCTTCTAACATCTCCGATGTTTTGTGATAATCACAATAACATCAAATGTTAGGAGGTTTTATTTTTTTATGTCCCCAGAGGAACGAAGACAACTATGGCAACAACGGATCGATGCCTACAAAGTAAGTGGTGAACCTAATGTAAAAGCCTGGTGTCACAAAAATCAAGTCGGTCTTCAAAGTATGTATCAATGGATGAAAAGACTTCATTCAGAATCAAGTATCGATGTGCAACCTGCAACACAATGGATGGAACTAAGTCAATCTAGCTCGCACTCCGGTTCAAACTCTTCACTCCGCATCCATATAGGCAATGTGTCTATTGAGATTCAAGACGATTTTAATCGCACGCTTTTTCAAGAGGTGATTGAAATCCTACAACATCATGTTAAATAAAGCCCCGATTGATCAGGTTTACTTAGCTTGCGGTCCAACGGATTTACGCAAGTCGGTTGATGGATTAGCTGCAATTGTTCAGTTGAGTTTTCAACTAGATCCTTTTTCATCAAATCTTTTTGTTTTCTGCAATCGAAAACGGGATAAATTAAAAATCCTGCACTGGGATCACAATGGGTTTTGGTTGTATTACCGCCGTTTGGATGAAGGCCTGTTCCATTGGCCTGATCAACAGACGGCAGGTCCGCTAAAAATTAGCCATAGGCAATTAAATTGGCTACTTGATGGTATTCCGATGGAACAAAAACAAGCCCATCCAAAAATCGATGCAAAATATATCATTTAGAGAGAGTTGGTAACCCCAGACTTCTCTCTTTGTGGTACTATATTCTCATGGAAAAAAATTCGACTCAACTACAAGAAACAATTGAAGAGCTTGAAACGAAAAATGCGGATTTAGAAAAACAAAAAGAAGTTCTCGAGGCAAAAATTAAATGGTTGGAAGAGCAATTCCGACTTAGCCAACAAAAGAAATTTGGGACTTCCAGTGAAAAAACGAATCCAAATCAACTCGAACTACTTCTTTTTAATGAAGCTGAACTATCAGTAGATGAAAAGGTCGAAGAACCTACGCTTGAATCGATTACTTACCAACGAAAAAAGTATATCGGACAACGAGACGCGAAGCTTGAGAACTTGCCTACGGAAACGATCCATTATCGTTTACCCGATGAAGCGCAGGTTTGTTTGTGTTGCGGTGAAACGGTTCATGAAATGAGTACGGAAACAAGACGCGAATTAAAAATCGTTCCGGCTCAAGTGACTGTCGTTGAGCATGTTCAACATATATACAGCTGCCGTCAATGTGAACTTGAAGGAATCGAAACTCCGATTGTCACAGCTAAAATGCCTGCGGCAGTCTTTCCAAAAAGTCTCGCTTCACCTTCTTCAATGGCATATATTATGAATCAAAAATATGTAGAAGGCATGCCCTTATACCGAATTGAAAAACAATTTGAACGACTGGGGGTTTTTCTCTCACGTCAGACCATCTCCAACTGGGTAATTTACGGCGCAACAAATTGGCTCTCGCCTCTGTATAACCGATTACATGAGCTTTTACTAGAGCTCGACATTTTGCATGCGGACGAAACGACGGTACAAGTTCTAGCGGAACCCGGAAAAGCTGCAGAGTCCAAATCCTATATGTGGTTGTATCGATCTGGTCGCGAAGTTTCACCGATTGTCTTATATGACTATAAAACTTCACGCCACAGTAAACATCCGAAGACATTTCTTAAGGGATTTTCAGGATATCTTCATGTCGATGGCTATGCGGGATACCATGATTTGAAAGATGTGGAGCTGGTTGGTTGTTGGGCGCATGCTCGAAGAAAATATGACGAAACGCTCAAATCGTTACCTGCCAATGTAGATAAATCTACGACACTCGCAGCAGAAGGTCTTCAATTCTGTACGCAATTATTTAAAATTGAAAAACAGATTGAAGAGGAGTTTGGAAATTGCAGCTCAGAACAAAGAAAAGAACAACGTCAAAAACGCAGTCAACCCGTGTTGGATGCTTATTTGATATGGTTAAAATCCAAACGACCTCAAGTTCCACCTAAAAGTAAATTAGGTGACGCGATTAATTATAGTTTAAACCAATGGCCAAAACTAATTGCCTTTATGAAAGACGGACATCTTGAACTCGATAATAACAGAGCAGAACGTTCAATTAAACCCTTCGTAATGGGGAGAAAAGCATGGCTCTTTGCCCAATCAATGAAAGGGGCAACTTCCAGTGCAACCATCTACAGTATTGTCGAAACAGCCAAAGAGAATCAATTGAATCCATTAAACTACTTAACGTATCTCTTTGAACAATTACCCCAAATTGACCTTGATGATCAGGAAGCGCTTGACCAGCTCCTTCCATGGTCAAAGACTATTCCAGAGGAATGTCGCATCACTGCTAAAGTTAAGTAAAGAATATAATAATGCCCACCTGACAAACTAGGTGGGCATTATTTGACGCTTACAAATGAATTATTCTAGAGTATCTTAGCAAGGTATCATACATATTCTAGTAATAGGTACGGAAATGAAACGTTAAAAGAACTAACAGGAAAGGTCATGAAAACTAGTTTTGAATTTCCCATCGGATTAGAATATTTAGTAAAAGAAATAAAAATTTTCTCCCCAATGTATAACAAAAAATATTTTTTTGATTATCACACAAATATTCCAGTTATTAAAGCTTTTAGACCTAAGTGGAAAGACGATTTAGAATCCAAAAATTATAAAATACATAACTTATTCGGAAGTAAAATTAATGATGTAAAAGTAAAAGAAAGTTTATATTATTGCTCAGAATGTTTAAGAGAACAATTAGAAATCAATGGCGAGGGCTATTGGAATAGACTTCATCAGATACCGGGTGTCTATATTTGTACTATACATCAGGTCTTGCTAGATTATTATTCAATTAACACTTAACAAATATTAGAGATATAATATTTGTTCTTCCAACTAAAAAAGACATAAAACAAAATAAGGGAGAATATGAAAAAGAAGTAATGGATGCTTTTCTAAATCTGGCTACAGATATTGAATATATAGTAAATAAATAATGTTTATAAGGAAAAATGATGGTGGTAAAGAATTATTGGGGTATATAATAGAAAACGTTAAACATCACAACCAGAAATTGTGACTCATTTGCATATTTTTACATTTTCTTACAAAACTTTATTACTTCTTTTCAGAAAAATGGATAGGTATAAATTGGAAAAATGGTTTGTAACTTTATTATCTGTTTTTTTCTTTAAACGTGGATTTTCAATCATTTTAGTTTAAAACTTTATTTTTCAATTACAACTGTATGAATAGAGAATAAACTCATTCATACGGTTCTTTTTTTAAAGTTTACTAGTATTGGCGAAGGAGTGGTTAAAAAAGTATTGCCTAGTAGTAAGAATATGGTTTATTATTGATTTAGTAATTTCAATAGCATTCAAATTTAATATTTTGATGGGAATACCCCACTTTATACACGAAGCGCATCAAGGATGCGTTTATTAATTCGTGTGCAAAGTGGGGTATTTTTTATTTTCCCCCAAATTTTAAGGAGGTGTATTTTTTGGAAGCAAATGAGGTATTACAACCAAAAAAACGAGGGAATTTTAAAACAAAATTGGCTACTGCAACAACTACGGTAGCGGCGACTAGCTGTTTAGTACATACTTCTGCATTTGCAGCAGTGGATCCTGCATCTGCATTACAGAAGGGAGCAGGAATTAAAAGTGTAGATATAGATGGTTCGGGAACAGATAGTTTATTTGACAGCCTACAACAAGTTGTTTACTTAGTTATGGCAGTCGGTGGATTCTGGGGAATCCTTTGGATTGTTATTGGCGGAATGATGTTGGCTGGTAGTAATTCAAACCCTCAAAAACGTAGCGGTGGTATTGCTGCTCTTTGCGTTGCGGCTATTGGTCTATTTGTAATTTACAAGAGTTACGACATAGCTGGTTGGGCTGTTAATCTAGGGAACTAGAATAGTATTAATTAATTTAAGAGGTTTTCTCTTGAAGTGTGTCAGAACACCTTCTATTTATCAAAGTAGAGGGTGTTTTTTTAATAGTAGGAAAGGGGGAAGTCTATGAGACGAGCAAAAGTTCCTATTGATATGAGTAGTGAGCAAAAAAATATAATGGGTATTGTTTCAACTAGACAAGGCATCTATTTGGCAATTGGTGGCGGTCTTATTTATTCCTATATAATCCCTGCATTTAAGTTTTTGTATCCTATATTTGGAATTATCGCAACAGTAATTATATGTATGGTCCTTGCTATGCCAGTTGCTGCCGTTGTTGTCTATTTCGCTTTTTTTAAGGTCGAGAAGTACAACATGTTTAGAGATCAATTTTTAATGATAAAATTTCAGCGAAAAACTCAATATGGCTTATGGCGAAAAGGAGATTAATTTGAAAAAGGTGTGGTGAATTAGAACTTGAAGGATATTTTTGTACTGCTAGTTATTGTCTTAGCCATGTACGTGTTTATGAAAATTATGTTGAAAGAGCCTATCCTTCCATGGAAGGAAAAGAAAGTTTCAAATGATGTAAGAGTAAATAAAGACAAGAAACTGAAGAAAAATAAAAAAGAAGTAGAGGAAAGCCCACTAGAAGAAAAAGAGGCCGCTCCTTTCAAAGAGTTATTTCCAAATGTGGTAGGAATTGAGTCTCACATGTTAAGACATGGTAACAATGAATTCACTATGTTTGCGGAAGTTGAACCTGTGAACTACTTCTTACGTGATCCAGAGGAACAAGAAATAGTCGATGCGTCTTTTGAAACATGGGTTGCTTCAATTAATTATCCAATCCGAATTTACTTACAAAATCGTTTTGTTGATTTGACAGAACCAATCGAAGAAATTCAAAAAACAATGAGTGATGTCGATGATTTGAATTTTGAAGCACGTGAGTTTGGAGAAAACTTAATCCGCGAATTAAAAGCATGGCAAACAGCTCAACCACGTTATGAGACAAAACGATACATACTATTTGATTACAAAGTAGATGTAAAAGACTTAAAAGTTGATGATGATGAAGACTTGGATGAACGTATTGTCGATAAGGCATTTAATGAATTACACCGTCGTGTTCAAGCAGCTCGTCAACAGTTAAGAAGTGGCGAAATGCTCGTACATTTATTAACGACAGATGGGATAACGGAAGTTTTATACTATGCCTTTAATAGAAGAAAAGCGATGAAAAACCGTTATCGGGATATTGAGAGACAAGAACAATTAGCATTGTATGTAACGGCAGATCAAGAACCTTCACATATTGCATTAGTGAAAGGAGAGATAGAGCGTGCTCAAGAAGAATCAATCAGCTAAAGCAGAAGTACAAACGAAAGTTAAAGCTGAAAAAGTTAAAAAGAAAAGCAGAAAAACTTCAGCGGATGAAGAAGTACTGGACGACAACATTCCTGAAGACTTGATGATGAAAATGAAACCGACTTTTTGGGATGTAATCGCACCAGAAGGAATCGGAATTTCGGACAGAGATGAAGATTCTGGAGTTATGAAACAATCTTTAGGAACTAGAACACATTTTAGACCATTCTATGTAAGTCGTGACGGTTATCCTCGTAAAATGCAAACAAACTGGTTATCGAATATAACGAGCAGTGGTGAATGTGATGTCATGCTAGATATTCAAAAGATACCGAAGTCGAATGCGGTTCGCATGTTGCAAAAGCAAAACACAATATTAAAGTCCAACTTATTCTTCCAACGAAAAAAAGGTAACACCGACCAAATACGTGATATTGAGACTAAAATCGAAGATAACGAGATATTAGCAGATGAAACACAATTTAGTGAAAATGACACGTACCAAGTAGGTATCTTAGGTATGTTATATGGAGATTCAAAGCGTCATTTAGATAAATACAGTGAGTTTATTGAAGATACAATGTCAGGATATTTCTTTAAAATCGTTTCAACTTGGGGAAGGGTTAAGAAAGGATTCCGTTCTGTCTCTCCACTAGGTAAAAATGAAATCCCTGATTCTATGAGAAACTTGGATCGTCGTTCATTAGCAACATTTGCTCCGTTTATTAGTGGAAGTGGAAAATTTAACGGTGGTATTCCAATTGGGATAAACCAAAGAACAGGCCAAAAGGAATTCTATAATGCATTTGGTAATGAAGACTATCGACCAGATAACTATAATCTTGCGATTCTCGGAGTCTCTGGTTCTGGTAAATCAATTGCTATGAAGTTAATGCTGGCACGTGAAACGACTGGGATGAACATTTATACGAGATTAATAGACGTAGAAGGTGAATTTACTCGTATAGTTAAGCGACTAGGCGGTATCAACATTACCTTGTCAGAAGAAAGTAATATTCGTATTAATCCCTTGGCAATCAATGTAACGACCATTCCGTTTGATGAAGATGATGAAGAACTAGAAGAAATGGAAAACTCAGATGAACGAGTAGTTATCGAAAAACATGGTCAAAAGTTTATTCAGTTTGTTCCAATCAGGGAGAAAATTAATGAAGTTACTGATTTTTTTGATGTTTTAATAAGAGGTAAAAATCAAGAGGGTCAAGGGTTAGATGTGTTTGAGCGAAACTACTTAGAAGATACGTTGAAACATCTCTATATGGTAGATGAAAGATTCCTGTATAGTACACACCCGGACTCATTATATGAAGAAAAACCACGCGTTGAAAATGGGTTAATTATTCAAACTAAAGTGAAGAAACTTGAGCCAACGTTAACAGACGTATTTAATTATTTGACAGAGGAATATGGTAATGAACACAAAGTTATGAGAGTACTAGCTGCAATGCGTCCTTTTTTATCGGATGGTTCAAAACCAATATTTGATGGTCAGACATACTTCGGTAGAGATTTAGAGAATGTCAATATCCATACAACTAGACTCGTAAACTTCAATATTAAACATATGGAAGAAGGCTTCTTAAGACCTTTGGCTTACCATGTAATCCTAAATTATATTTGGGAATATTTCGTAAAAAATGTTGAAAACGAGATGAAGAGAAAGATAGTTTGTGCCGACGAATTCTGGACGCTGGTTGATAACGAGCAAACCGTAGCATTTAGCGAGAAGTTAGCACGTAGATGCCGTAAACGGAATTGCGGCTTCCGCATAGCATCACAGGATTTTGTGCGTATATTAGAGTCTAAAAAAGCTAGAGGTGTTCTACAAAATACATACGCCCACATGTTCTTTAAACAAAATGATGTTGACTTGGAGTTAATAGATAAGAGTTTTAGACTTACTCGTGGTGAGAAAAAACTATTATTTGAGAATCCTGAAAAAGGTGAAGGTATTTTAAGGATTGGAAAATCATCGGTACATATCCGAACAGATCCTTCGCCAGAAGAACTAGAGTTTATAGAATCTAATGCTGCGGTACTCGCAGAATCTCGAATGAAACGAGAGTTTTATAAGGAAACTTATCCGCTATAACGCTATTAAGACTATTCTAGTATTTTTGGCTGAAAGGAGGAAAATCGAGAAAAATGTTTGAAGGAATTAGCGATAAGATTTCCAGTATTTTTGAGAAATTAATAGAGTTCTTATTTGAAAGTTTTCTAGGGCCATTCTTAGGACTAGATTCATTAGAAGGATTGATTTTTGGTAGACCAGAATCGATGAAGGATGAAACGGTTGTATGGGGTACATTTGCTGATTCGGATTTAGTAAATGCATTTAACCCATTGTACAATTCCATGACAATGATCGCTGGGTTTTTCTTCATAGCAGCAATCGCTCTTGGAGGAATACGTATAACAAGTTCGGCTTATAACCCTATTAGACGAAACGAGTTCATGGAATTCTGTAAAGAGTTAATTCTTGTTGGTATAGGTTTATTCTTTCTTCCAACCTTCTACGGCATACTATTTGAGTTAAATATGGGTATTGTTCAATTCTTTGATAGCATGACGGATTTCCAAACTTTAAATGCTGAATCAGATTTTAGTGAGTTTGAGGATGGAAGCGATGAGACGGGTATCCTAGGGAAAATTATCATTCAATTAATCCTACTCGGGTTAAGTTTATGGGCTAGTTTTTATTACATGATGCGTAGAATCACATTATTGATCCTATTATCAATGGGGCCGTTAATGCTAGTTTTCTGGATGGTACCTCAATTAAAATCAATGACTAGTGCATGGCTAAAAGAGTTATCAGGTAGTATATTCGTTCAATCTATTCATAGTTTTGTATTTTTCACAGTAGGGGTTATCTCCATGTCTTCAAGTGGATTACTAAGTACTATTATTGTTTACGTTGTCTTTATACCAATATCTGAATCTATTCGTGGCCTATTAGGAATGGGCGGTAACATGCAAGGTGGTTTATCGAAAGCTGGTGCCATGTTTGGTATGAGTGCTATCTCTGGAATGGTCGGTGCTGCGAAAGGCGCAATGCAAGACAAATCCGTTATGGGTGCTCTTAAAGGGATAAAAGACGGTGCAAAAGGTGGTAGCGAAGGTGGAGATATATCTGAAGGCTTAACTGGTGAAAATTTTGCAGATACCAAAGCCGCTAAGATGTTGAAGGCTGGCGATATAGTTAGCAAAATGGGAAAAGCCTCGATGGGTATGGCTGGAGCGATTGCTGGTTCTGGTCTCGGTCCTGTTGGTTCAATTGTGGGTGCTGAAATGGGATCGCAAATTGGTGGTTTAGCTGGAGGAATAACTGGACGCGTTGGTGCTGCCGGAGTGCTTGGAGTCGGAGATAAACTAAAAGATGCCAAAGAGTCAGTTAAAGACTTAAAAGCGTTACAAGGAAATGAAGATAATGTAATGGCGAATGCTATTGCTAATGAACAAGCGACAAATTGGGCGAATAACAACCGCGAAGCTGTTATGAACAAGTTGCGAGAAGACTTCCCAAATGCCACACCACAAGATATACAGAAGAAGTTTAATGATATTAAGGAACAAAAGACAGCAAACTTCATAGAAGATGCTAGTAAAGAGTGGGCTACTGCGAAAGAGGTCGCTGGTGATTTAGGAAATGCGACTAAATTAGTAAAAGCCTCTGCAAATTCAATGGCAAATAAATGGGCTAGTAATAACCGCGAACAATTCATGAATGACTATGATGCGAATAATCCAAAAGCCGCTGGCGAATCGGATAGTGTTTATAGTGCTCGTAAAGAACAAGCGTTTAGTAATCGTGTTGCTGAAATGAAAGATAAATTTATGCAAGATGGAAACCAATTCGCTCAAGCCAACATGGGTTCAAATGGACTGATTTCTCGTAAGAGTTTAGCGGAATCAATGGGCCAATCTGCTTCATTATATGCTAATGATGGAGATTCATCTAATTTAACCGAAGCGGCTACTTCGGGTATGGAACATGTTCAAGGTGCAGCATTGTTTAGTAAAAAAGGACGCCCCAATATGGGAGTACTTGCAAATAGCTTGGCTGTTGCTAAAACACAACAACAAGGAGAAAAATTTATTGTTGCACAAATGGGCAGTGGGTTATCACAAGAACAAGCACAACAACAGTGGTCAGCTAAACAAGAAGATGTCTTAAAAAATAATGTAGCTTCTTACAACTCTGGTAGTTTTACCGCGAGTATTGGTAAAGTACAACCGTTACCAAATAATGCTGTTCATGGTTTTGTACAATCCTCTGGCGCATTTTTAGCTGGTGCTACTGGATATAACAAAGTTGCTAAAGGTCTAGAAACTGTAAATGCGGGTCTTGCAGTGGGTAGTCAAGCATACCAAGTGAAGTTGCAAGAATCGGGCTTGAAAGCTCTACCGAGTGCGGTTGTAGGTGGTGTAGGTGCTGGTATTAACGGTATGTTAAATCAACGTATCCTACAACAAGGTGATACAGTACAGGCGCATCATAACTTATCAAATAATGCGGGATATACAGCTGGTGTGGTATTCGGTAGAACAGGAATGCAAAAAGCACATAAAGCAGTAAATACGATAGCTAATTCACGTTTTTCGCCATTATCGACAGGTATTCAAACTCAAATTTCATCTCCATCTGAAGTATTACAGATGGCACAAAAAGTTGTGGATGATAATGGAGTGGAGCAAATTGCTTCGGGTGCAATAAGACAAGTAATTACAAGAGATTCCTCTTATGTTCAAGTAAGAACAAATAGCGGAGAAATTCGTACTGTATCAAGAATTGGTGCGGGTAATGAATCCTTGAAAAAGGGTGAAACAATTTATCAAGATTTATCTTCAAATGATGGTATGACTCTAAATTCTTCAACTCCTGTAGGTAATAGTAAAGCAACCATGTATCGCATGGATAGTGGGGGCGCACGTATTCCAGTAAATAATCTTAGAAATCAACAAGATCCAATATCACTACTGGGGAACAGTTCTCATGCAGTTCATTCAGAAGTACCACGTAAAGAAACACCAGTACTTAACCAAAAAGTTGATATGGGTAACTTCTATGTAGAAGATTTAAAGAAAGCTAACATGAATAATATTCAAATGGTGATGGATAAAGGACGTTCATTTGTAACTGCTGAACAAGAAGGGGTTACATATCGTGTATCACCAATTATGCAAGGTGATGCTCGTTTTGCGAGTAATCAAACAGTATCAGTACCTTTAAGAGTTAATAAAGGGAGTTTGCAGCCAGCAGAAGCCATTTCGAAAGTTGCTGTCAATGCTCAATCAATGTATGCCGAGCAATCAACAGCTAAAACAAATACAGTTGTTCAAACTATTAATCTCTCTCGTGCAGACTCTGGAACACGCCAAGTGAT
Source organism: Ureibacillus chungkukjangi (assembly GCF_044795995.1). Classification (NCBI taxonomy): domain Bacteria; kingdom Bacillati; phylum Bacillota; class Bacilli; order Caryophanales; family Caryophanaceae; genus Ureibacillus; species Ureibacillus chungkukjangi. The sequence goes on from NZ_CP085010.1 coordinate 109,203, forward strand.
TCAAAAGAATGTACAAGTATTAGGAGAAAATAGTGAGCCATTAGATTATAAACACTATGACAATCTTGATATTTCATCAATGATGAAATCAAAATATGTTGATAGAGCAGAACGTGGAGTTAATCGTCGTCGCCGTTCAGATATTGTACGAAGAAAACAAGGGATTCTAGGATAATCCTAGATTCCTTGTTTCTTTATTAAATATGGAGGTGACTATGTGACTAATAGAGATGAAGATTATCAACAACGAAATATAATTATTGACAAGGCAAAACAAAAAGCAAAAGAAAAAGCTCTGAAAAAAGGAGCAAAAGCAGTAAGGAAAGTTGCAAAAGTTGCTATTAAGGTAGCAATGAAGGCAATTGCAGTAGCAATGAAGACGATTATCACCTTATTATCAAGTGTGTCACTTCCATTTTTAATAGGTGCAGTACTTGTGCTATTTGCAATATTTATCATCTTTATTGCAACTACTCTTATTTTTAGTGAGGATAGTACGCTAACCGGTGAAGCCAAAGAGTTACAAGAATATATCATAAAACAAGCCAATTCAACGGTAGATATGAGGAAACCTGAACAAATACCTTATAAAGTACCCGAAGAATTAATTATTTCTGTCATGCAGATATATGAAAGTGAAGATCGGAAAGTATCGTCGAAAAAAGCAGTTGAGCATATAGCTGAAGCGCTAACTCCTGTATTTACTTATGAAGACTATACAGGGTATACAGAAACAGAAACAACTACTTGTAATGATGATGGATGTTCAACATCTACTTCTAAAAGTGAATTCCCCATTACATTGCTAACGCATGTGACCGCTTGGAACGGGGAAATGACTGCAGAAGTAGAGGAAACGATAAGTGATTGGACTACATCAAGTTCTAGTTCTACATACACAACCACAAATGCAGATGGTGTAGAAGAAACTCATACTGAAACGATAACAACTAAATCTCGGACGCATTCATATATTGCAAATGAGAACTTTGTAGAAGACTATACATACTTTGAATCAACATTAATGGACAGTCCATTTAATTATCGTGAAGATGATCTAACAATTGTAGAGATACTTTATCAAGCTGCTGGTGGAGTTATGAACTATACGGCAATGAAAGAAGGAATATCATTAGGCGACTTCGGAATAGGTATGAATGTTATTCCGGGTGCAGGAGTACCCGCTGAATACATGCAATATTATTTAGGCGCACAGAAGAAATACGGAGTTGATTGGTTTGTTCTTGCGGCAGTACATTTCACCGAGACCGGCTATTCAACCCATCCTACCATGGTTTCTTCTGTTGGCGCAGAAGGGCATGCTCAATTTATGAGATGTACTTGGTATGGGTGGAGTTATCCTGGATGCAAGGGTTCCAATGGACATGTGGAAATGCCAACCAAAGATTTATTTAACATTGCGGTCATTAAAAAATATGGTGGTCTTGGTATAGATGCGGATGGGAATGGTAAAGCATCGCCTTGGGAAATTGCAGATGCAATTTATACAATGGCATATTTATTAGCTAGGAATGGCTATAGTTCAGATGTGGAGGGTGCTATATGGCACTATAACCATTCTCCAGCATATGTAAACGGAGTAATGGCAAAAGCAAAAGAAATCAAGGAAGCGGCATCTTATGAAGCCAGTGGGGGCGAGATTCCGCCTAGTACAGTGAAGAATGGCTTTGTTCAACCGACAACAGGAACAATTACATCAGTTTGGGGTAATCGTTATTTAAATGGCGAACCAGATTTCCATGCAGCATTAGATATTTCAAATAAACGAGGTACTCCAATTGTCGCTATAGCAGATGGTACGGTTCTGAAAATGGGTTCTGGATGTCCGCAAGAAGGTAAGCCGGGAAGTAAATGCAATGACGGATGGGGTAACTATCTTTGGTTAAAACACACTGTAGATGGTAAAACCTATGAAGCTGTGTATGCTCATTTGTCGAAACATATTGTAAGCACTATAGGAGCAAAGGTTAAACAAGGACAAACAATTGCGTTAATGGGGAACTCAGGTAGTTCCACAGGACCCCATTTACACATAGAGATGCATACACCAGTAAGGATAAAATATAAAAATGTAATTAATCCATTATTATATCTTCCATTTGAAGCGAAGAAGTAGGTGATAAAGGTGGAACATGCGAAAAGGGATGTCTTTATTTTAATACTAGGTGTAAGTCTCGTGGTAGTTGGACTAGTTCTAGGTTTAACGGCCAGAGAACAAAAAATAGAATTGACGATGCAAAAAGAAAAAAGTGCTGAAAGTATTGAACTTTTAGCAGGCGTTCTTGATGATAGCCAATTAGATTATAATCTTGCAAATGAGTATATAATGAACCATTTACCTTATGAGATTGTTTCTTCTACATTGTACAGTCATTCTCACACTGCTAGTAAAGTAGAAGATGTCGAGTTAGCGAAGTATACAGTTGGTCAGTTATATAATGCAATTCGGAATAGAGATATTAATGATTTTTTAGCAGTTTTTCAAACTTCAAGTTATATAGAATATCTGAATAAGTTTGATTCTTATGAAGAGACATTATCTTCACTGGATCAATACTTTCAAAAGATATTAAAAGATGATACGTTGAGTACAATTAGCATGATGGAAGATAATGAAAATACTTACACACTTTATTTTAGCTATCAAGATGGTACAGAAATAGAAGTACCTGTCGGATTTGAATTGGAAAAGGATTCACATTCAAAAGCGGAATATGCTGTTATTCATACAGGTATAGATGAAGTATTTACTTATTTTAATTAGAGGGGACGGAATTAGCGTAATTATGCTGATTCCGTTTTTTGATTTCATGTTGCATTCCAATAAAGCTTGTTAAAGAATGACTCGTAAACTGCTTGAAATGAAAAACAATCCATTTTGAAAATAGATTGGTTAAAATGGATTGTTATAAAGACTTTGTTGTTTCACTTCCAGTTATATCTTTATACTGCTTAATTGTAGCGCGAGTAACCTCAGTTAAATTTTCGCCTAAAAGGATTTTTGGCTTTTCTAGTGAAGGGGCTTTGATTACCCCAATAAAAGCATGAGAACCTCTATATACCTCGAACTTAAATTTACTCGATTCTTGATAAAGCGCAGGATAGTCCCCCTTTTTAAGTATTTCATTTGAATACTTAAATTCATCCTTCGTTGGACGCCATAAAGGGTTATAATCAGGGTGAATTTCCCCGTATTTCTGAAGTTTTTCACTGAAAGTTTTATTTAGTCTGTTCGCTGATTTACGCTTGCCACTCCTTTTAATCATATCCCCACTTGAATAACTTAGATACTCTAATTCCACAGCTCTATTAAATCCATATGTCTTTATATCGTTTTTTAGATTATGAAATTCATCACTATCATTTGCTAATCTTTTTTTTAATTTACTATAACGAATCAAGTTAATAGTGGAATGTCAACACTAAACTGGACAATCTTTATAAGGACCTGTTCTTGAATTCCACTGGCGATAAATAACCTAGTGTTCCGTGAATTCGAATGTTATTGAACCAATGAACATAATCATTAAGTTCAAGAGCGAGCTGTTCAAGAGAAGCGAAGTGTGCTCCGTTTGCGAATTCGGTTTTAAATACTTTGAACATCGCTTCGGCCACGGCGTTATCATAGGGACAACCCTTCATACTTAATGATCTTTGAATCCCAAATGTTTCTAGTGCCTCTGAAATTAGTTTGTTATCAAACTCTTTTCCACGGTCTGTATGGAACATCTTGATGTTATGTAAATTCCCTTTAATGCTGGCTAATGCTTGATACACAAGGGCTGCTGTCTTATTAGGACCGGCACTGTGACCAATAATTTCACGGTTGAAAAGGTCGACAAATAAGCATACATAGTGCCATTTTTTCTCAACACGGACGTATGTTAAATCACTTACAACTACAGCTAATTGCTCTTCTTGTTTAAACTGACGATGTAACTCATTTTTGATGGGTGCTTCATTACAGGTTTGTTTATACGGCTTGTATTGTGCCACGGTATACTTTGATACCAGTCCTAATTGTTTCATGATTCGACCGATTCGACGTCTAGAAACTACCATCTTCTGCTTCTTTAATTCTACTTTTAGTTTACGAGTACCATAGTTACTACGGCTTTCTTTAAAGAGTCGTTCAATCTCGTTGGAAAGTTCTACTTCCTCTGTGTTATGTGCTTCTTTTTCACTCAAATTGGCATGATAATAGTATGTGCTTTTGGCGATGTTGAGGACGTTACACATTGCTGATATTGAATATTTGTGAGCGTTATTTCGAATCACATCTATTTTCGTCCCATGATCAGCGCTGCTTGCTTTAAAATGTCATTCTCCATCATTAAACGTTGATTTTCTTTACGTAATTTTATTAACTCATTTTCTTCATCAGTACGGTTCTCTTTCGCAGTGAAGGCCCCAGTTTCTTGATGGTTTTTAATCCAGCGATCTAATGCAGATGGCGTGATTTCATATTCTCTACAGATATCTGCACGAGACTTTCCATTTTCATAAAGCTTGACTAATTGAAGTTTAAATTCTGGTGTAAAAGTTCGACGTTGACGTGACATAGTAGCACGCTCCCTTAGGTTAGTATGTTAAGTCTACTAGCCCTTATAGTATCTGTCCAACTTAGTGTAGCCGATTCATAGTAAGTCGAATTGGGTATGGAGTATCCCCTGTATATTCATATTTAAAGTCTGTTTTCATTTCATGTAATAATAACTTATATGGTTCGGCAAACATTTCTCTCATAATCAAATTCCCGATATATGTAAAAAAACCAATAAATAATGCAAATGTACCTCTAATAATCCAGATCCAAAGACTATCCTCAAAAAAATTCAAAGAAAACATAAAGGATACAAGCACAGCTATTCCGACTGCGAAATAAGATAATATCGGGATGAATCCATATACAACACCTAACAAATAACTTAGGATTGCGGAGCACAATAGCATATAGTACCAGGCGGGTTGTTCTATATGATTTAAATTAAGTAGATACTTTAGAAGTATATAATTCTCGATTAAAATAGTAGATGCAACGATAAGGATTGACCATCCATCACCACCACCGTTTCCTCCGATTGGGCGAAGATCTTCTGCTAATACGTCATTTCCATTTTTATCTTGCAGTAAAACGAATCTCTTCAGAAAACTCACTCTCCAAATTCTATTCTTATTAATGCGCTACTATTTAATTAGCTCCTTATTATCAATAGTATACCAAAAATTACCCGACCATAAAAAAACTTCCAAAGTCCACTCTTGAAAAAAGTACTTTGGAAGTTTAATCTTCATATATTCAGTTCTCAAGCTTTAGCAAAGTATATATAATAAATAATCGAATAATATTGCTTTAAATGATTACTCCTTTTTAAATGCAATAATTAATAGGAGTTGTTAATGTGACAATCCCAAAACAAACTGTATTAGTAAAATGGAATCCGAGTAATAAGAATCATTATGTAGAAAAAGGGTATGAATTTACTGGTTATAATCGAGAATTTTGTGTAAATGTTTTTGATTTAACTAAAGCTTATTCTAAAGAGATAGTTATCATTTGTGATTATTGTCTGGCGGAATTTCAGAGAAATTATCGTAAAGTCGATTTTCTTAAGAAGCACTCATGTAAAAAATGTAACCATGGGAAAAAAGTTAAGAGTGTAGAGAAAAAGTTAAAGAAAACTTCATCAAACATAATTACGTTTTGTAAATTCTGTAATACGGAAATAACTAAAAAGAATTCTGAATTTAAAGGTCATAATCAACATTTTTGCTCTAGAAGTTGCATGGGGAAATATAAATTCAAATTTAATAACCCAAACCCTAAAAAAAAAAAATTGAAGTTGCTTGTGATCAATGCAGAAAACCTACAATGGAATTCCCATCAGTTGTTCAAAAAAATAAATGGCATTTCTGTAGTAGAGAATGTTATGCGGAATATAGAAGTAAGAATTTAAGAGGTGAAAATAATCCTTCATATCAAGGGTTGAGGGCTAAATGCGATAATTGTGGGGAAACAGTTCCGGTAATTTCATCGAAGCTTAAAAAAAATAAGAACATATTTTGTAGTAGTGAATGTTATGCAACTTATAGAAGTATTAATTATAGTGGAGAAAATCATAATCAATTTGGATTGAAGAAATCGCCTGAACAAATTGAAAAAATGCGTATCGCAACAGCAAAGAGAATAGCAAATGGGGAGATTCCAACTACTTCTACCTCGATTAATAACCTAATAAAAGAACTTTTAATCAAATTAGAAATTGAATTTAATGAAGAGAAGCAATTTAAATATTATGCCACGGATTTTTATTTACCAACTTTTAATAAAGTAATTGAAGTTATGGGAGATTATTGGCACGCTAATCCGAATAAATATCCAAATTATAGTAATTTAAATACTATCCAAAAGAAAGATATTGTAAGAGATAAAAGGAAGAGGACTTATTTATCGAAGTATTATAATATAGATATTCTTTATGTATGGGAAAATGAAGTAAATAATGAAATTAAACTGTGCGAAGAATTAATTAAGTTGTTCGTACAAGAAAATAAATTAATTAATTACAATAGTTTTAACTATTTTTTGAATTCAAAACAAGGAATTGAATTAAAAGAAATAACTGTAATTCCATATTTCGATTTATATTTTTCTGAACCTAGATAAACTTTGTGAAGGCTTGATTGTAGTAGAATTTCTTTTATATAAATCCACAATTTTAAAAAAATAATGCCAATAAGTTAAAGAAAAAACCACTATAATCAATAATTTATAGTGGTTCAACATTCTCTTTATTTAGTAATACTTTGTCACCTTTATAATCAAGTTCGTATGTCTTCCCACTTTTATATTCCTTTATGGAGGATATCTCACAAATTTTCGATTTAAGGTGAGGGAAATAATAGTTTAGGTACTGGTAAATCTCACAGTTCTCATCACTTGGATAAATAATCCTTACTTTTTGACCAATATGCAATTCCTCAATATTTTTAGAAGGGTAGTCTTCTTCATTTTGTTGAGTTTCCATTGGCTCCTCGATTACCTCTAATCTCCCCATAGGAGTGGGTGGTTCAGTACTTTTTTCTTCCAATATCTCTAGAAAAGAAATTTGTTCAAGCAAATGATCACTCCGTTGCTGCTTTCATTTAGTTTGATTAATCATATTTGTGATAAGCAAAAATGCTCTACCTAATAAATAATAAGTAATCATACATCATAAAAAGCATGTCGTTATTTTCGTTAATTCGCATATCTAAACGAACAATACTTGTTCCTAGCTCTAATAGTTGATATGTCACTTTAAATTCCTCCTAAAGCTTTTAATTAATTGTCTAAGTAATTCGGTATAGCGGGATGTTTGTTAATATCATCAAGAGTAAGTTCTTCACCTTTTTTCACACGTTTTAGATTTTCAGAGCCTAGATATTTTAAGATGGTTTTATACTGTGGCAATGTGTTATTGCTAGCAAATTCCTCCCATGCTCTTTTACCGCGCTTGAGAACTTCTTTATGTTCATTCACAACTTTAACTATCTCTTCAATCGTATAACTACCCCGATTACTATAGTTGGTATATCTCCTTATTACATCTAGTGGTATTCGATTTTTCATAAGAGTAAACTTCGGCAATCCTTCTTTATACGCATGTGCGTTCCATGTTCTTGCATCTGTAAAATAGGTACGATGTTCCTTTAGAATATCGACTAATTGTTCATAAGAATAGGTCTCTCTTCTGCCTACAGGCTGTGTATTCAAACCGATTGCTTGTTTAAATTCATTCCACGAGCCAAAAGTATGTATAACCGTTTGGTAATGTGGTAGAGGAATTTCATTCTGTTTATTAGAATAAAAATCGTTATACGATTTGGCAGACGTAAAAAGGTCCTTATATGGTTCTAGTTGCTTACAAATCAGTAGCTTGTTGACTTCTTGAGAAAGAACATCCATCTTAGCATCAGGTTCACTTATGGATTGAAATAGTTTATTGTTTGTCCACTCCGTTTTTATAATGCTTTGAACATCTAACCAGGTATTTACTTCTAAAACCTTTTTAATGTCTTGTGTAGGGGGTAAAATGCGTTTTTTATGGTCTAAAACATAGTTGTCCCACTTATTTTCAGAGCTCGTATGAGAAATGAAATTTAATAAGATTAGAATAGATTCATCACTTGTATAAGTAAATTTATTCATTAAACTTCCTCCTTGCGAGATTTACAGTTAGCGAGGTAATCCTTCGCCCACGATTGATTAAATGACGCACTTCGTTGTATATATTCAATTGCTAATTCTTTAAAATCAGGTGCTAATTTATATACATTAGGAACTTTCTCTAATTCGCGATAATAACTCGGATATGTTTCACCAGCAAGAAATCGTTTTTCCTCAATAGGGTAAGCAATTGGAAGTATATAAGCATACGCATGAGCGCGGTCAACTCTTGATTGAATACCAAATACCTTAATGGCACTCTTATAAAATTCATGAACAGATTCGCCATCTAATTGTACGTAATGAGTAAAAGTATCAACGTCCATGATCGTAGAATTAGGTCCCTCTTGAATCTTTAATGTAATCATTTCCGCTGCATAGTCCCAAGAAAAACTCAATGCAACTGCTGGCGCATAGTAATGTCCACGATATGCTTCATATTTATATTTCGAATACATTAAGAAATCTTTAAATAATGCTTCATAATTAAATGGTGAGACTTCTGGACGGTCATCACGAATAATTTTAGATGCAAACACTGGTACAGGATTATTTAATAGTAAATACCATTGTTTTTTAGTTTCTGAGAATGCGAAAACGTAATCTTTACTTTCTTCTAAGTGAAGCACCGCGCGGTTAAGAACTTTGACAGTTTCTTCATAAGATAAAGGACGAGCTTCTACTGGATCTTTTAAATTTGTTTGCTGAATAGCATAAAGTTCCGCTAATAAGGCACTCTCGCTTTTTAAAGGCACAATATTATTTTTATAAGTTGCCATCATCTGTACATCTTCTCTAACATGCTGACGTAAAGATTTTTGTGGTTTACTGACAATACCCATCGCTCGTAATGGAATGAATAGCGCATATAGTAATAATCCAATTGGGAACAACACGATTGCGAAAGCATAATGAATCGCATTTGGTCGCTCACTATCATAGTTCCCGAAAACGTTTAAGATTAAAATGATTAAGAACATTGGAATTGCAGTAATCACCGCTGCCAGAAACAAAATTAGAACAATAGTGGCTAAAACGTTAATAACCGTGAGGATGGACATATTTTCATTAAATAAGCCAGCATTTGAGAAAATATCTACCAATCCAATAGCTTTAAATAAAGAATAAAAGATAGTATCCCATTGCCAAATTATAAAGATTACTGAAAGGATACCGAAGATACCCGCAAGACCATTTTCTTTTTGCATATCGTACTGACGCTTTGCACCATATACCCAAAGTAATTCTGATAGCATATAAATCACTCTCTTTCTCTAGAAAATTATTATCAAACTACATATGTATATTGTTGCGGGGTAATAAATAATATAATGTTATATTTATAATTTACCCAAATTACAACATATAGTCAATTAAAAAAGTGTTTTATCGGGAATTTTTTAACACGACCACAACATCTTGTGTGTATTCATCCAATTTTCACAAGAAATACCGATATAAATAGTGAGGTAAAGGAGTAAATGGGAGAAATATAGTGTGAGTTTGCTAGAAGGAGAAGCGGTTTATGGAGAAAAAGCAAATAACTAAAAAGGAGTTTATAACCTTTATATTATTTTCAGGATTTATTTTAGTCATCATTATAGTGAGTGGATTTATCCAATCAAATGTTCAAGAACCAGAGCTTGTTTTAGTTGAGCTAATTGATAAGGAAGTAGTAGAGAATCAATCTATTTTTGTAATTGAACTAGTTCAAGACAAAGAGTTCAAACAGTATCGAGTTGATGTGAAGGAAGAGGTATTTGAGCAATACGGAGTGAACAGTATTTTAAATGGATACCTATATAAAGATACGTTTTATCTAGCAGGATTGAGTAAAGAAGAACCTTTTGATTTACAGGCACACAATTAGAAGTCTATGTATGCACATGAAACAACTTTGATGTATAATTGACATCAAAGTTATTAGTATAAGGAAGGTATACAATGAAGGATAATAAACCAATTATCGTTCGGTTTACTCCTGAGATATTCGAACAGTTGCTGTTATACAGTAAAGAATATGGTTTTACAACACATACACAAGCAGCTTTATTCTTGATTCGAGTAGGAATGCTCAAATATTCAGAAGTTGATCGAGCATTACAAGTACCAAAGTGTATAACGGAAGACCGCATATCTATTAAAGTAGTAGTTACAGATAAGTTTAATGAGATGATAAGTGAATTTGGTAAAAGACATTCTATTTCCTCTCGAAATGATACGTTAAATTGGTTAGTAGCTCTAGCCTTACATCATAGCAAAGGAAAGTGGGGCGGAAAGAATGACTGAACTAAAAGAAGTAAAAATAATGCTGCAGCAGGATAGTCTAGCAAATCAGACAAATAATTACGATGTGAAGTTAATTGAAGAGAACACTTGGTCACAAGATATAACAAAGTATAGTCTCATCACATTGGTAAAGGAAATACCAGAAAATCAAAACCAATGGATACATACGGTAATATTGAGTTCTCTTGTTTATGCAATGGTTTTTTCCTATCGATTAGCTGAAGACGTACTAAATCAATGGACCATCTTATCTGAAGCAATACAAATAATAGTAGCTCTCTTTGTTACGTTTACAATCTGGGTGGCCGTACGTCATGTAGTTAGATTCTACCGTTTAAAACAACGAATCTATCAGAAAAAGACAAAACCTCTCAATAAAAGTAAAAATCTACTTGATGTCTTTATTTACCTTCTTAGCATTTCAGGAGGGCTTGTTATTTCTTATACTTGGACCGAAATTGCTCAAGATTGGATCTTAGATGGAATGGCGCTTATAGGGGTAGGGTACGTTATTTTTTATGGTGTACTCTATAAATATTATGTTAGTTATATCATAAAGAATGTTGGATTTTTACTCCATCACATACAGTTTGATTTAAAAAATCAGGAAACGAAAAATGTGAATTTAAACCCTCATTATTAAAATTACTGTAATTGGTTGAGCTATAATTATTACTTAGTAAAATTTTACGTAGCAGTTATATAAACTTAATAAAATTTCTCACCCCAAATTTAATTTTAAAACTAAATAATTCATGAAATAGTCTTTAAGTTTATTAAAGAACCATTATTAAAACCGGGTTTTAATAAAAATAAGAAAGCATACTCTTCATATTTTCAAGAGTATGCTTTCTTATTTTAAGTGTTTTTCCCAATAATCTTTAAGTTGAATTAGCTTATCATATTCTGCATATCTCAACTCTTGATCAATCCATTTATTAAGTTCCTCTTTAATAGAAACATTTAATGGCTCAGACTGAGTTCTATGTTCTTGAATATAGTTGACCAAACCGTTTAAATTTCTAATTGAATTATCTAAGTATAAAACAAACTCATCGATATCAAATGAATCCTGTATTTCTGATTTCCAATCAATCTGTTCCTTTTTCGATAAAATACGGTTTGTCATTACATCATCTTCTTTCAGATTGAAAGGGGACATATAATGAGCAGTTTTCGGTATTTGATAACTTGTAGGGTTTACTTTAAATTTCAGTAGCTCATCTTTTTCTATTCGATAAAACGGAAATTTAGTTGCGTATTGGATTATCCAATCTCTAAGTTCTTCTGCGTCTTTAAATGCCTTATAATATGGATTTTTTGTATATAATACCTCAACCCATGATGGTAATAGAAAGTCGGAAAGACTCATTCTAGATGCCATTGAAAAATATACCGATGTCACATTCTCAAGAGTTGGAAATAATCGACCGCGCTCTATACTACTTACATTTCCTTGAGGTGTTAGATAAATCTTTTTAGCAGCTGTTTGCTGGCTAACTTGGGCTTTTACTCGTACTCTCTTTAAAAGGTTCGCCATTTTTTCGTGATTCTGTTGTTCTGTCATTTTAAAACCTTCCCAAAATTGCTTGTGTGTTCAAAATTATAATATTATAGTAAGTTTAACACGTTTTTCACATAAATAAAATTTTAAATTAGTCGCCAGTAAACTCTTAGATACGATTCTGCAAGATTTAATCATGAAACGCTCTTATGAGAAAATTGATAAGGAGTGATAGAATGTCAACAACACCAAACATAGCAATAATTAAAAATAATAAACTACTCATTAATGATGACATTTTAAAGACTATAAATGACAACGCAAAAGTCTTTAATATGGACAGGGAAGACTTAACTGTTTTAAATAATGCTTTTGCTGAAGGCATGGATATTCCACTCGCTATGGATAATAAAAGAGAAGTGTATGAGATTCGAAATAATAATGAATTAGCTGGTGCTATTATTTTAGTTCCTGAAGATGACCCAGTGGTTGGTAGTTGTATCGAGGTAGACATATTTGTATTTAAACAGTATCAAACATTAGGTATTGGAAAAAAAGCGATAGAACTATTAGTAAATTTAGGCCTAAACAAAACTCTTATTGCTAATATTTATCATAAAAATAAAGCAAAAGGAGGTTTAATATCAATACTTGAGCTGGCAAATTTCAAATATTTAGACTCAGATGATGAACTTGTCACTTACTACTATAAAGTAGGTAATGATACACTACAAACCCAAATTCAATTTAAAAAATAATGTTTAAGCCATTGAATGTACTCTTTACGTACAAACAATGGCTAATTATATATATTTAAACAAGCAAACTGTATGAGCCCAACTGCATACTATTAGTAATAAACATAGCTTTATAATTTTTAGAGAAAAAATAATGAGGGTAGGGAATCTGCATGAGCAATAGAGGGCATCATGGTTATTATAGAGGTGGTGGCGGCAATCCTACAATTGGATATATTGCATTTGGAATATTGGCATTTTGTGTTATAGCCGTTACAGGTGTATTTCGCAAGTAAAAATTGAGCCATTTATTAATTAAAAACTGAGCCACTTAAACCTGACTATTTTCCAACCATTCTTTTGTATCTAATATTCGATAAGATGGTCCTACCATGTCCACCATGTATGCTCGATGTGTTAGTCGGTCCGTTAAAGCTGCTGTTAAAACTGGATCATGAAATATTTCTTCCCATCGATCAAATGATAAATTACTCGTAACGATGGTGGATGCTCGTCCTGCCCGAAGGGAAAGATGAGTAAATAATAACTCGGCTCCTTCTTTATCAAAGGAGATATAACCTAATTCATCAATGATTACTAAATCATATTTTTCAAACTTCAGTTCAAATGAACGTAACGTTCTTTCAGAACGGCTTTCTTTTAACTGATTTACAAGGGATGACACCGTTGTAAAATACACCTTATAACCTGCTAAACAAGCTTCAATTCCTAAACCAATTGCTATATGTGTTTTACCTGTACCTGGTGATCCGATTAATAAAACGTTTTGTTTTTCTTGAATAAAGTCTAATTTCTTTAAATGTGGGAGGCGAGAGGCCGCATTTTGCGGTAATCTCTCAAACTCTAATTCAGTTAATAGTTTCTTTTCAGGGAAATTTGCAGATCGAATGCGATTCGCTTTTGCTCGCACTTCTCGATCTTCCATTTCTTGCACTAGTGCGTGATATAAGAAATCTTCTGCTGTCTGATATTGTTTCCACATATCATCTTCTTGAATAAATCCCCGAATGCTTGGTAATCGAAGTTCCTTACACATCTCAATCATTTCTTGTCTCTTATCCATTAGTGAAGCACCCCTGTCTTTTTCGTTTCAAATAACGCCGTTATGGCTGAAAGATTTTCGAGAGATTGGGTGGTGACTTCATTTTTGGAATGTACAGTTTTATGAATATATTCGCCTTGATTAGCTAAGAAAATAATCTTTTCTGTTGTTATTTGAACCATAGGGTTCTTCTCAAGTTGTTCAATCGCTGCTAAGACTTTTTCTAGATTTTTATTTTCTTTTAGATAAATAAGTAACTCTAGAAAATCTCGCTCATTTCCAATATAATAATCTTTGTATAATTTTTTTATTTTTGTTGGTGCTTGACTCAAACATTCACTTTGAGCCAATGCACCTTTTTTCTTTTCAAATGTACGTAAGTAATGATAAATGTCCATAATCCATTGATGGATTTGCCAACTTCGCTTATGTGTCGCGATACAGGCATTTTCACTGAAAATAAGAATTTTTTCCGCACTCGCTTTTACTTTCACCCATTCTCCAACATGTCCTTCTGGAACAGAATAACGATTTTGTCTATAAGTAATCGTGCTATATTTGTCCACTCTAAATTCATACAACTCAGAGGCATCAAATGGAATAATTTCTGTGCTTACATGCCTAGCTATACGCTCTTCTAGCATTAATTCATGGTGCGTTTGGTTTTTCTTATAATGCTTGCGAGAGTTTAATTTCATGATTACTTCTGTTAGATAAGCCTGAGCTTCTTCTAAACTTGCAAAAGTATCTCGATGGGCAAATGCTTTCCGGCGGATGTATTCTACACTTCGCTCCACATGCCCCTTCTGATTTCCTTTTCTCGGTTCACATAGTCGTATTTTAAAATGATAATGCATCGATAGATTTTTCATCCCATCGGTAATCTCACGTTCTGTCCCAATAAAATTCTTTACGACTGTCCGCATATTATCGTACGTAAAAACTTCTGGTACAAAGCCTAAATAGTCAATACATTTTACATGAGCATCTTGTACGCACACCATTGTTTCGGATTCATATAAATATGCAAATCTATCATTACTATATGGTAGGGTAAATACCGCCATTGAAAGAGATCGTAATGTTTGATCAATGAATAATTTTACTTCTCCCCAGTCAAATTCAATCTCATGACCAGCAGTTGCTTTTTGACGAATAAAGACTTCTTTTTGATGTTTCTCCTCACTATTTACAAAATTTCTTACAGTGGTATAACTAATTTCAAAACCTTCATCTAATAACTTTTCATGAATATCAATCATTTTTAGTTGTTGCTTGTGCATCTGATGTTGCCGTTTATAATCATTATCTTTTAACATTTTTCGAATACGTTTCATCACCGTAGGTGTTAAAGCACGTTTATTTCCTTTGCGTTTTTTATACGACGGAGGCGTTACATAGTTATCTGTAATAGGTAATTCTCGAATATCTTGTTTTCTTTTTTCAAGATCCTCTTGGATATACTTTTTTACAGTATTACGAGAAATCCCAAGCTCCTTGGCAATTTGACGTTGACTCTTATTTTCTTGATGAAAGGCAAGTAGTACCTTCTGTTTCTTCTCCAATGAAATCACCTCTATACGCTCCTAACTCTATGAAGTTAGGATTATTTTCATATAAAAGTGGCTCACTTTTCAACTGCGATGGTGGCTCAGTTTTAGCTTATCAAATACATACAGGGGGCTTACTGTTTTCAACATTGATGTTTATTAATCTTTTTATCATTTTTATGATTATAGGTTCAATAGGCTATAAAAAAAACCGAGAAAAACAATTGCTGAAAAAAATGATAAAGGAAAAAGAATATTTAGAAGCTGAAAAAAAGTATATGTATAACATGAAGGTATTTGCTTTAAATAAAGACATTGCTGTATTAAGTTCCTCCTTTGGAGAAGCAACCAGACACTACGGTATTAAATACAAGCAATCTCCACATATTACAGATAAAGACTCAGTTACAGGCAAATATTTTAATATAGAAGATTACGAAGTCTTTATAGATGATTCCGAACAAAACTTAAAAAGTGTAAAAGAGCTCATAGATAGTAGAGAAATTACATCCTCACAAATATTCCACTCGGGGTATCTAATAACTAGTTTGAAGGAACTGAACGAGCGTATTCTTGCTAAATCAACATTAGAAGCAGCTCAATCGGAAGCCGAGGAATTAGAAAAGATAAAAAAAGAAGAGAGTGAATGGCGAGAGATTTGGATAAAAATTTATGAACAATATGAAGTGCCATTCCGCTTTTTACCTAGTTTAAAACCAGCCGTAAACGCTTTAAAAGAAGATATCGCTTCAAAAGGAACCCTACATAATAGTAAATACCATGTTGTTTTACTTGATAATTTAGCTGAAGGACGTTTAAAAAGGGGCGAGTTTTTATGTACCCAATCTGAAAAGTTAAACCTTGAAACAACTCCCATTGAACCGGAATACCATGTGATCAATTGCAAAAAATGCTTAGATATATTAAAACGGTGGAAAAAGTAAATATGTTTAATTAGAAACAGTATTTACTCCTTTTTATGTAAAGACAATATAAAAAGAACAACCTGCAGTTGTTCTTTTTTGTGTGTGCCAGGCATGGCAACTATCTAGGTGGTGAAAGTCCACTGTGGGGGTACACATCGACCAACCACTAAGGAAGCGCAAGGTACTTATCGTGAGGTAAGGGCTGGAGGAAGCGTGGAATAAAATCTTGGCTCGACGAACAGAAATCTGATACTAAGGCTCTATAAAGGGATAAGGCTCCACGACAAGTCAAAGTCCAAAAGATGTGCGTAGCTTTGTAGGGTAAATCAGGCGAGTAAAAGAGGAAAGATAGTTGTCTTACCCTGGGAGGTCTTGCGGATGTACCAAAAGTACAGTCGAAAAAGGTTAGTCGCAAGAAGTCAGCAGATGCCATAGTAATGACCTTTGGTCATGAAGGGCAGAACAATTTATAGTGTTTCAACACCACAAATGCGTAAGTGACGGACTCCGAATGTGTTAATGGTGAAAGTATGAGCGTATCTCAAATGATAACCAAAATGGAGATATTACTTACTACGTGAGAGGAAAGGAGAAACGAGTGTGCAACTATTAGAAAAGATTCTAAGCAATCGAAATATGAATGAAGCCTATCTACGTGTCTTTAGAAATAAAGGTGCAAGTGGTGTCGATGGAATAACGGTCGATGAACTTAAACAATATCTGAAAGAGAACAAGGATGAGCTATGTCAGCGCATCAGAACTAGAAAATACCAACCACAAGCTGCCTTAAGAGTGGAGATTCCAAAAGAAAATGGTAAGATGCGCAAACTGGGAATACCAACAGTAGTGGATAGGGTCGTTCAACAGGCAATTCATCAAGTACTCAGTCCGATATTCGAAAAAGAGTTTAGTGAATTCAGTTACGGTTTCAGACCAAATAGAAGTTGTGAGATGGCAATTATAAAAAGCCTCGAATTTCTGAATGATGGATACAATTGGATAGTGGACATTGACCTTGAAAGATTTTTCGACACAGTCAACCATGATAAACTAATGCGAATTATATCCAATACAATCGATGATGGAGATGTCATTTCTTTAATAAGAAAATACTTGGTCAGTGGGGTTATGGTAAAGGGTAAATATGAAGAAACACCGGTTGGAACTCCGCAAGGAGGAAACCTCAGCCCACTGTTAAGTAACATAATGAATCGGCTACACTAAGTTGGACAGATACTATAAGGGCTAGTAGACTTAACATACTAACCTAAGGGAGCGTGCTACTATGTCACGTCAACGTCGAACTTTTACACCAGAATTTAAACTTCAATTAGTCAAGCTTTATGAAAATGGAAAGTCTCGTGCAGATATCTGTAGAGAATATGAAATCACGCCATCTGCATTAGATCGCTGGATTAAAAACCATCAAGAAACTGGGGCCTTCACTGCGAAAGAGAACCGTACTGATGAAGAAAATGAGTTAATAAAATTACGTAAAGAAAATCAACGTTTAATGATGGAGAATGACATTTTAAAGCAAGCAGCGCTGATCATGGGACGAAAATAGATGTGATTCGAAATAACGCTCACAAATATTCAATATCAGCAATGTGTAACGTCCTCAACATCGCCAAAAGCACATACTATTATCATGCCAATTTGAGTGAAAAAGAAGCACATAACACAGAGGAAGTAGAACTTTCCAACGAGATTGAACGACTCTTTAAAGAAAGCCGTAGTAACTATGGTACTCGTAAACTAAAAGTAGAATTAAAGAAGCAGAAGATGGTAGTTTCTAGACGTCGAATCGGTCGAATCATGAAACAATTAGGACTGGTATCAAAGTATACCGTGGCACAATACAAGCCGTATAAACAAACCTGTAATGAAGCACCCATCAAAAATGAGTTACATCGTCAGTTTAAACAAGAAGAGCAATTAGCTGTAGTTGTAAGTGATTTAACATACGTCCGTGTTGAGAAAAAATGGCACTATGTATGCTTATTTGTCGACCTTTTCAACCGTGAAATTATTGGTCACAGTGCCGGTCCTAATAAGACAGCAGCCCTTGTGTATCAAGCATTAGCCAGCATTAAAGGGAATTTACATAACATCAAGATGTTCCATACAGACCGTGGAAAAGAGTTTGATAACAAACTAATTTCAGAGGCACTAGAAACATTTGGGATTCAAAGATCATTAAGTATGAAGGGTTGTCCCTATGATAACGCCGTGGCCGAAGCGATGTTCAAAGTATTTAAAACCGAATTCGCAAACGGAGCACACTTCGCTTCTCTTGAACAGCTCGCTCTTGAACTTAATGATTATGTTCATTGGTTCAATAACATTCGAATTCACGGAACACTAGGTTATTTATCGCCAGTGGAATTCAAGAACAGGTCCTTATAAAGATTGTCCAGTTTAGTGTTGACATTCCATAATGTTGAATGAACTGGATAAGGAACTAGAAAGTAGAGGTCTTCAATTCGTAAGATATGCGGATGACGCTCTTATCTTCGTGAAGAGCGAGAAATCTGCAAATAGAGTTATGGAATCAGTCGTGAAGTTTATAGAAAAGAAATTAGGATTGATAGTCAATGCAGAAAAGAGTAAAATCGCTCGTCCAAAAGATTTGAAATTCTTGGGGTTTGGTTATTACTACGATTCAAAAGACAAGAAGTATCAAGTTCGACCACATCCAATGTCAGTACAGAAATTTAAAAGGAAACTTCGGCAATTAACAAAGCGAAACTGGAGCATACCGTTAGACTACAGAATAATGAAACTAAAACAAGTAATATTCGGTTGGGTAAATTACTTTAGAACTGCAAAAATGAAAACGGCTATGCGAGAAATTGATATGAAACTACGCTCAAGAATAAGGGTAATTATTTGGAAGCAATGGAAGGTACCGAGAAAGCAGATTAGGTCTCTAATCCAATTAGGGATACCCGAAGAAGAAGCCAAAGGCTTAACATACTGTAGGAAAGGTTATCGATTTATCGGATTATCGAAAGTTGTTCATAGAGCTATCTCTAATAAAAGACTAGAACAGAGGGGAATACCCTCTGCTCTTGAACGTTACTTAAAAGTACACACTGTAATATAAATTGAAACGCCGTATACGAGATCCGTACGTACGGTGTTGTGAGAGGGGCGAGAACTTATTCTCCCTCTACTCGATTATCTAAGTTTATTCTTTTATTGCATATATTTCATTTGAAGCAATCTCCATTGGCTTTTCAATATTTTCTCTTATTCTGCGTAATATCTGTTCACTATTTACCAACTCCTGAAGCACAATTGGAAAATTATCAGAATAAGTGTTAATTGAATACTTTTTAACAGGAAGTCTATTCTCTTCAATTATTGAACAAATATCATTCACTTGTTCTGCTGTTAATACATCTGGTTTCTTAATTATATGGTGATAAATCTGTGTACGTCTTATTATTGGTAAATCCGTATCGTTTTGTATAAGAACTGTATCGTTTGCAATAACAATCATAGGTTGGAACAAAATATAAGGCACATCTTCTCCATGTTTTTTCTTTAGTTCTGAGTGTATTAATCTTTGTTTAAGAGCTAGATGCCTATTTACTTGAGCGGTTACATCCTTCTCCATAGGTACTATTTTGCCTCCATTGGAAAGCTGCTTTAACCACTGGCCATCTTTCGTAACGATAATATTGTATTGACCGTTAGGGGCATAGTTTTTTACTTCAATGGAGAATAGTCCCTTCGTGCATACAATTAAATTATCTGTTTCTATTGATTGTCCATCAACCTCAAAACGAACTCCTGAATAGATATTCCATATATCCTTGTATAAAGATAATTCATTATTAACATTGGCTTCGCCCTTAACGCCAGACGATATAATTGAAAGACTTTGTTTTGTACTATTTACTGCATAAGTTAGGTTTTTACGATAAGTTAAAAGCTGTTCTTTTACTTCTGAAATATATTGTTGTATTCCATTTTCAATTAAGATTTGCTTGATATGTATTGTAGAAATATCATTAACATATTTTCCTTCTATATATTTAATATGATCCTCTAGATTCTGATACAATTGTGGTTTATCAAAAGTGGTTAAAAGTTTGAACTCACTTTCTAAAATCTTTTCTAATTCATCATTATCAGCTTTCACTTCACTACCTACAAATTTGAAATTAGAGAATGGAGTTAATGGGGTGTTATCACACGTTTGTTCAATTGATGATTTGACAGATTGAATATGTATAGATAAGATTTTTTTTACCTTTGCAGTAAGATTTATTCTATTAGTTAGGCGATTAACTTTGCTTGTTTTACTTACTGGAAATGCCCACTTGCTTGCTTTTTTCTGATTATAGTCTTCAAACATTCCAGATAATGCGCCAATACTGATAAGAACTCCAAACACCCCTATAAGAACAAATATTTCAGGTTGATAACCATATAAAAAATATACGATTCCTATAGGTAAAGCAAAAATGAAGAATAGTAATAGAATTACACCGCGTATCATAGGGTAAACCTCATTTCAAAAGTTCTTAATATCGTATATTTTTTCATATAACTCCTCCAATATAATCCAAGTTTAACAAATAATATATTAACATACTACATTACTATCCTTAAATCATGTGTTAAAAAGTAGAGGGCGAACAGTTTAATAATCGGTATCAAGTCTAGTTGGTTACAACATTTTACTACCCCAGTTAATTAAAAAAGGAAATTTGGAATTAATAAAGTACCATACGTCAAGATGTTTTACTCTTATAATTATAAGCTTTAGTTCGTTACTCATATTGAGTAATTGAATTTTATTTTGATATATGAAAAATCTTACAACTAAATTATATTATTATTAAAGGGAGGTATATTGATGCCAGAGATAGAGTTAGTAAATTTCGGTGAGATATGGACTGTTACTGGTCCTATAATAATTACAGGAATAATATTGATTTTTGTGGCAGTAATTTCTTTAGCTATATTAAGGAATATGAAAAAAGGGTTAATCAAAGAGTTAGTGAAAATTGGCATTATTGTTGGTATCGCAGCAGTTACAATCATCAGTTTTCAAATTACCTCCATAATATGGGGACAATAATTAATTAAAAACCCAGGGGGATTTTTCCGAATAATCTAAAGGATGAATAGCAATCAGCTAATCATCCTTTTTTACTATGAAAATTTTTCTCTAGTATATTGGTAACGAACCCTGAAAATTAGGTCAACCTGTTTTTAATAAGGTTGTAACCACCTTGCCAGTGGTAGCAATTTTGTTGTACATTAATCATTTTTTCGATTCTGTTATTATAGGAATTAACCATCATTGCCCCTTCCATTTTTAATCAATTTTTACTATGTTTGTATTATAGATGTTAATTAAAAGGGGGTGGGGGCAAGTGTCTTTATATGCTTATTTGCCCTATGAAGAAGCAGCAAAGGTTCAACATGATACAGGAGTGCTCTTTCATTATGAAGGCAAAGAGGTTTGGTTATTTCAATCAACTAATATTAATTCAGATGAAAGAGAAATGCTAAAGAAACAAGGTTTAGGACGTTTTAAATGTTTCTCTTGCGGTGAGGATATGAAATTTGTTGCTCATAACAAAAAAAATAACTATTTTAGTCATTTTCAAAGAAAAGAGTGTACATTACCCGAATCACTAGAACATGCCATAACTAAATTGAAAATTTACACCTTGTTTAAACAAGCCGGATATATACCCAGGTTAGAAAGGGTATTTAATACTATTCATGCGGATTATAATCCGCGAGCAGATGTATTCGTTGAAGCAATCTCCGGAAGTGAAAAAATTGTTGTGGAGGTGCAAGGTAACAAGAGTATTCTACCAAATACCGTAGCAAAAAGGACAATGGCCTATGCTGCGGAAAAGATACCTACCGCATGGGTATTGATACTGGAGAACTACTTCGAGCAATACGGGGGTACAACCGTTACTGAGGTGATAAAACATAATGACGGTTCTTTCACTAATGAGGTGCGAGCTCTACGCTATGATGAAGATTCTATATTTACCGTTAGCGGAGCCCCAAAAAGTTTTAGTCAATTAATGGCTGCATATGGGTATGTGATAGCCGTTAATCATGAAGGCCATTTTTTCTTAATTAGACAAGATGTTTTTAGTAATAGTGATGTCTATAGAATTAGCCGTATTCCTCATGAAAATTTAGTAGAAGTCTTGCTGACTACTGAATTAGTTGATTTAGATTATCATTATGAACCAAAAACAATGAAAGAAAAGGGGTTTTTCCATGGACTTGCTGGATTCGACCATGAATTAACCGAGGAATTGATGAAGAATAATTCTCCTACTGCTATTGATTTTGAATTGGCCTATCAGATTGAATTAGAACGATTAAAGAGCGAAGGGAAACTGGACCCGTTATTTTTAATTCGACAGTTAAAAGAGGTTCGAGAATTTGTAAGCAGGGATAAAATTAGAGAGAAGTATTCAGCTCAACGAGAAAAAATGAATGAAAGCAAATATAGAAGCGGTGTTGAGAGATTTAATCGGAATTATACTAAGTTATTAAATGTAAAAACATATATGAATGACTTAATGGTTAAGTTAATACAACAAAAAGAAGAACAAGAAGAATTGTTGTATATGAAGGTGTACGAAAATACTATAAATGAATGGAATAGCCGTTTAGATGAAAAACAAATAGAGAATATGCAATTAAAAATCCGATTGAAAAAGATTCTGTCCGAATTAGAACAGAAAGCTCTAAATATAGAAAAGTATATTGAAACGAGAACACAAGAAGGAATTCAGAAAAGACAAATGATATTAGCAGAAATTGATTCATTGCAAGATACAGGTGGTAAAAGTACCCAACGAGGAATCATTGAAGTAGTAAAAGTGTATGGAGAATTTAATAAACAAACAAATAAAGAGCTTGTAAAATCACTAAAACAAATTAAGAATGTTTACTCTCAAGAGATCGAAAAACAAAAAAAGAAAGAAGAGAAAAAAAGTATTGAACAACTAAGAGACGAAGAAAGAAGATATAGGGAAACTAGGGAATGGCGATTATTTTAATTTGCTATTTCAATGGCTTTCATATATTGGAGACTAATAAAATCCAATAAAAGTTAAAAGCATTATAAGTCTATTTTTCTATGATAATTGTTTATTAGATGCACTGGAAAGAGATTTCATGAAAGCAGCAATCAAAAATTAAATTTATTAAATAAGGACTAGTGATACATAATGCCACTGCTACTAAATGTACCTTTCAATGAGAAAGATGAAGCCAAAAAAAAGGGTGCAAAATGGAACCCTGATTACAAAAAATGGTCTGTCTGGAATAGAAAAGATTATCAAAAATTTGCAAAGTGGTTCAATAATGATGACGATACCAATATTATAATTTGTGACCATATTTATATAATCGAAGCTAATCGTAAATGTTTTAAATGTGGGAAGAAAACAAAAGTTATAGGTTTTGGTATAGAGAAATACTTATTACTTTATTCGGCTGATTTGCATGATCTAGATGAATCAGAAGTTGAATATATTGCAGAATATTATAATAAGGAGATAAACATAGCATCCCAAATTTCCAATCTTCCAAAAGAAATAGTAGATTATATTCAAAATAACTATAATTATAATATGACTTATTCAAAATTTACAGGAACTTCATATCTAGCAAATTGTTGTGAACATTGCGACATAATTCAAGGGGATCATTTCTTGTTTAGCGAAGTAGATAGTCCATTTTTTATGGATAGTATTCAAAAAGCAAGGAATTTGAAACTTTATAAATTTGATTTGAATTATGACATAGCTGTTAGTGGGAATGTTAGTTGGGGTTCAAATGATTATTTAATAAAAAAATATGGGGAAATAATAGAAACTGGTCTAAAAGTTTAACTCCAAGCCTTAGCATATGCTAAGGCTTTTTTATTACATTCCTTGTGTGTAGAGATAATAAAGTTGTTTTATTTACAATAAAGTCCTTTACATCCATCGATACTAATTAGGGCAGTTTAACTCATCCATTTCCAAGATTCTTATTTTTCTGTTGATAAAATTTAATATATGTTTATTAATATCTTTATAATTACGTTAAATTGGTAATATTCATATCATTAATGGTGACTATTTACCTATTTTCTAATTCATTTTAATATTTAATAATGTTCCAAGAAAATACTTATTGGTATTTTAATTTTTATCAAAGGGGAAAATCGATGAATAGAAAAAAAGTCCTGTTTAATAGTTTTACATATATCCTTTCGTTATTTCTAATTTTAAGTTCAATACCTTTTTATGGAACTAAAGAAGTATCCGCTCAAGAAGATGACGGAACTTCAGTAAGCGGAGAAATAGACACTTCTGAGAATAAGCAATTACATAACACAGATAGTAATTCTAGCGCAACGTTAAAAGAAATACCTGATTTGAGAAATGCGAACTCAAAAGTCTTTTTGAATGAAGATGGTTCTTATATAGCGGAAGTATACTTAGAACAAATACATTACAAGGAGAATAATCAGTGGATTGATATTGATAACACATTAGTTTCTTCTGGAGATAATCAATCTTTAAAAAATACAGACAACCAATTTGAAGTTAACTTTCCAAAGAAACCATTTCAACAGGATGAAACAGAGTTATTCACATACGAAACTAAAGGTCATGAAATGCAAATAGATTTAGTTACAAATGACTCTGATACATCAACAACAGAAGAGCCGAAAGAAATAATTCCTACTGTAAATGAAAATCAAATCGTACTAAAGGAACCATTAAATGATGTAACTTTTGAATATATTGTGGAAGGTTCCAAAGTAAAGGAAAACATTATCTTAGATTCCTACCAAGGAAAAAATTCATTTGCTTTTGATTTAAATGTAAAGAATTTAGAAGCGAAAAAGCAAACAGACGGAAGTATCCACTTTTTGGATCAAAAAGGAAACTTTGTTTTTCTAATTGAACGTCCATATATGTATGACTCTAGCACAACAAATGGGCCAGAGGGAGAGATCTCTCAAAATGTTGAACAAGAAATTGTAAAAACAGAGAATGGGTATCTATTAACAATTACTGCTGATGAAGCATTTCTAACGGATCCTAAACGTGTATATCCCGTAACAATCGACCCATGGATTGATGTTAATCAAGCTGAAGATACATTTGTTGCGAGTAGTTCAACAAGCAATTATCATAACACGGATTATTTATCTGTAGGATACAATTCAACTTTAGGGAAGACTCGTTCTTTACTTAAATTTAACTTGCCAACTATACCGAATGGGGAAGTTTCGGACGCGAAATTACTGCTAAATCAAATTACTGACAGTTCTGCTACTCAAGTAGATGTACATCAAGTAACTGCACCATTTAGTACAACTACGGTCACATGGGCAAATCAACCAAAATACAAATTAGAACCATCGGGAAAAAATCAAAATTCGGCTAAGGGTGAAGCAGCATTTTCCGTAACTGATACTGTAAAAGAGTGGTATGAATCACCAAGTACAAATTACGGATTATTATTAAAATTTCCAGATTCTATAGAGGGAAGTACCTTAAGGAAAACCTACTATTCTTCTGAATCTACAAATTCATTATCTACTAAACCATCATTAAAAGTAACTTATAAACCGATTGAGTTATTGGGACTAACAGATTACTGGACATATACACCAGATAACTTCCAAGGTGAAGGTGCAGCAGTAGTTAATGTCATAAACGGTAATATGGTCTACGACATATCTTTATTGAATCTACCTGGAAAGACAGATGCATTTAATCTTGCTTTAACATATAACAGTCTTTCTTACTATAATTATCATTATGGATTCAGTTGGATGTTTAATGCACATGAATCAATATTAACAAATGCTGATAACTCAATCGTTGAATATCGTTCCGAAGGTGGTGGACGCTACCATTTTACAAAATTAGAAGATGGCAGCTATCGTTCTCCAGAAGGTTACGAGGGATATGAAATGACTAGAACAACGAATGGATTTGAGTTAAAAGATACAAATGAAACTGTTCGTTATTTTGATAATCTTGGTCGAAATTATGAAATAAAAGATGAGAACGGAAATCGTATAGTTTATACATTCGAAAATTCGTCCAGTTCACGAGTGACGAAAATCACAGAGCTTACTGGTACAACAGAAACAGGACGTTCGATAGCATTGGGCTATACGAATGGATACCTAGCTAGTGTGACAGATTTCAATGGAAACATAACATCATTGTTATATGATACGGTAGCTGGAAGAAATGTATTAGAAAATATTATTTATGCAAAAGGTTCATCTACTGAAAAAACAATTGAGTTTTCGTATGATCCGAATACGGCTCGCTTAATTGCAGTTAAAGATGGAAACGGTAATATTGGGAAAATTGAGTATGACCCTTTTACACAACAGGTTACGAAGTTAATCGATCCTCGTAGTGACGAGATTTTTTCTTCATTAGAATATGGAGATGGCTATACTATTTATATAGATTCAAACGGGAATAAAACTAGATATGTTTACTCTTCTTCTGAAAGTAAGGACACTACTAATGTAACAGAAGTTACCGAGAATTATGAAACTAACTTAGCGACAACTTGGAAGTACGTTTGGGAGAAAAATCGAATCGTAAGTACAACTGAGCCTGACCAAATGACTGGACTTACTCCAAATACACCAACTACAACTGCTGAGTATAATGAAGATGGGGAGTTACTGACTCTAAATACAACTGGTAATCAATCTGTAGCATTAGACCGTACAGATGAAAAAAATAATGTTATTGCCACTAATGATTCAAGTTTAGTAGAGAATCATTTCACATATGATGCATTTAGTAATTTAATTTCAACTAGTAACAACATGGTATTAACGGACTATAACCAATATGATAAATACGGGAATATTACTCAAAGTGCTAGTCCGACTAGTGGTAATTATAATCGTTTACAAAACAGTCAATTTGAAAAACTCGATACGACGTATCCAACGGGCTGGAGTCGATATATTGGAACGGGAGCTGGTACTCATCAATCGAGTACAAATAGTTATATCATGCCGTAACGATTGCTAGCAGACTGCAAGAAGCCCTACAGCAAAATGATTATAATTTCTTTCTATCGATTTTTACCAATGAATCGAACAATACTTTCTTTGAAACATTGGACTATTCCGGTACCATTGAAGAGAGAGAACAAGCAATCTATGATTTAATGAACGAATATTCGAGAGATGGCCGGTTAGTTGCTATTAACGCGCGGGAGCTGGACAATTTAAAAGCAGAATTACATTTTGAATATTCGGATCAAGCAGCCACCAAGAAGGTGAAAGTACAATTAGCACATATGTACTCGGATGGGGTGGATGAAACGATAAAGATTAAAACTCCCCATAAAGAGATAGTGAATAATATAAGTGAGCAAAAATAAAAATTAGCATTTGGGAATTGATGAAGTTTTTACTTAAATTCTGGCTGAAAGGTTGTGCTGTGATTTTAAGTCACCGCGCAACCTTTTATTAATTTATTGTACGTTTCCTATCCAAAGGCACTTAGAAGTATGGAATGTCAACACTAAACTGGACAATCTTTATAAGGACCTGTTCTTGAATTCCACTGGCGATAAATAACCTAGTGTTCCGTGAATTCGAATGTTATTGAACCAATGAACATAATCATTAAGTTCAAGAGCGAGCTGTTCAAGAGAAGCGAAGTGTGCTCCGTTTGCGAATTCGGTTTTAAATACTTTGAACATCGCTTCGGCCACGGCGTTATCATAGGGACAACCCTTCATACTTAATGATCTTTGAATCCCAAATGTTTCTAGTGCCTCTGAAATTAGTTTGTTATCAAACTCTTTTCCACGGTCTGTATGGAACATCTTGATGTTATGTAAATTCCCTTTAATGCTGGCTAATGCTTGATACACAAGGGCTGCTGTCTTATTAGGACCGGCACTGTGACCAATAATTTCACGGTTGAAAAGGTCGACAAATAAGCATACATAGTGCCATTTTTTCTCAACACGGACGTATGTTAAATCACTTACAACTACAGCTAATTGCTCTTCTTGTTTAAACTGACGATGTAACTCATTTTTGATGGGTGCTTCATTACAGGTTTGTTTATACGGCTTGTATTGTGCCACGGTATACTTTGATACCAGTCCTAATTGTTTCATGATTCGACCGATTCGACGTCTAGAAACTACCATCTTCTGCTTCTTTAATTCTACTTTTAGTTTACGAGTACCATAGTTACTACGGCTTTCTTTAAAGAGTCGTTCAATCTCGTTGGAAAGTTCTACTTCCTCTGTGTTATGTGCTTCTTTTTCACTCAAATTGGCATGATAATAGTATGTGCTTTTGGCGATGTTGAGGACGTTACACATTGCTGATATTGAATATTTGTGAGCGTTATTTCGAATCACATCTATTTTCGTCCCATGATCAGCGCTGCTTGCTTTAAAATGTCATTCTCCATCATTAAACGTTGATTTTCTTTACGTAATTTTATTAACTCATTTTCTTCATCAGTACGGTTCTCTTTCGCAGTGAAGGCCCCAGTTTCTTGATGGTTTTTAATCCAGCGATCTAATGCAGATGGCGTGATTTCATATTCTCTACAGATATCTGCACGAGACTTTCCATTTTCATAAAGCTTGACTAATTGAAGTTTAAATTCTGGTGTAAAAGTTCGACGTTGACGTGACATAGTAGCACGCTCCCTTAGGTTAGTATGTTAAGTCTACTAGCCCTTATAGTATCTGTCCAACTTAGTGTAGCCGATTCAGTAAAGCTTTTTCAACTTAAAGGGGTTAGCACACTCCAACTCTATAACCTATTGGTAAAGAGTCCATTCCACATCCTTGAAAATAGCAGCAGCAAGTCTACCAATCATGATAGGAATATCTTTATCTATAAAAAAAAACCTGGAATAATATAGGCCCCAGTATGGACAAAATCCCAATCAACTTATACATGACTCATGTATCTTTCTATGCATTCATTAATTAAGCACTATTAAAATGGGAGTTACGCTCCTTGATGAATTCTGCCACTTACTAAGGGATTAGAATAAGGATATAAAACGCAATAAGTAATAAGGGATACCTTTCGCAATATTTACCGCACCCAGTTTTTGATAAGATCAGCCGTAAATTATCGACCTCCCATATTCAAAAGTAAGGATTTCGGAATTTGGATATCAACTGAAAATGAGCGGCTTAAGTGATGAAGAGGAGGAACGTAAGGGGGACGAGTAGTAAAAATCCTGTGTAAATTTTTAAATGTAGAATTTTTTCTTATTCCACAAAGGGCCATTTAATTGAATAACATCTTGAAAGAAAATTTGATAAGAAATGTACTTAACAAAAACTGATTTGTAACTTTTAATTTGTCCTTACGACTAATAATTAGTAGGAGGGAAGGACATGAAAAAATTTTTAATTACTTTATTAGTATTAATTGTTTTAGCTTTTGGGATTTATTTTGTAGTCGGTCTATTCAATGCTAAACCGCCTTCGCCAATGATTACTGTTGAAGGAAAAAAGATAGAAGTGGCACAAGGTTCGTATTGTTGGGATGGTTTATTTAATTATTCTATTTGTGCCGATTCGATTTCTCCACCAATGCTAATTGAACATCAAGAAATTAAACCTGTGATTGTATCGCCTGAATCTGAATTAAAAATAGAATTTAAAAAAGAACCTAACGAAAATACATTGGGAGCAAATATATGGCCCAATGATAACGAAGTAAAAAATGTTTCACTAAGAAATAATGTTTTGGTAGCACCAAAAGAAAAAGGTGTTTATGTGTACGATGTCTATGCAAGGTGGGAAGAAGGAGATTCAAGTTATACGTTTGTTATTGAAGTTAGATAAGGCTTCGGCTTCTTCAAGTAACGAGAGCTTTAGTTGAACAACGTTATTCAACAAACGGGCGCAATTGAAGAGGAGTTGTGCCTTTTTCAGTAATAGGGCCATATAATTGGTGCGACACGTTCCTGATTCAAATGAGATGTGGTTAACACAATCTCGGTAAAGGTCAGGCAATTTATAAATTAAAATTGAAGGATATTATCAAGGAGTCGAATGATGAGGTAACGCTCTGAAAGGCTTCCCCTGCGTCGAATAGCACGCTGCTTAGTAAGGAGAAGCGTGTTATAAGCTCGGTTAATAGGCGCAAGAATTTACCGTAACAGTTCGGCTGCCGAAACCCTACCCGATGGGGTGGTGTAAATCATGGTGCTTGGGTTGAACGAATAAGGTGAGAATGCAACATAATAGGATAATAAACTATATTGCTGACGAACCTCTGAATGTACGGGTCTAGAATGGCAATACACAGAAATGTGTATATCACTAAATGTGAGGTTAGATGTGGATGAGTAAAAATCAATTATATGAAAGTCCACCTTGTGTTACAGGCACATGCAATGCTAACAGGCTCATAGGAGGCACCTAAGTTTGTTCCATAATAGATAATATTCAACGTGGTAAGCTGATAACGTGGAGAGCTTACTCTCGATGAAACGTTGGAAAAGAAAATAATCGTGAGATTAGCGAGTATATAACTTTCCTTTATATCAGTGAAAGTGGTGGCACAGTACCGACGAAGCGTGTAATGAACGTGGAGGGATCGCCACTAGATTAATAGTAGATTTATTCACCATGAAGGGCAGTTCTTCTTCAACGATTAATAAGGTTCTCGTGAGACTAATAGAGGTTCAGCTCCATAAGGAGCCACCGACTTGTTAAAACGAAAGAAACTGAGACATAACGAGTACTATGACATGCAAAAACAATTTGACATATTATATGCTCGCAGTGTTAATGGTCAAAATTTTTATGATTTAATAGATTTAATGCAATCAAGTGAAAATATTCAACTTGCGTACCGTAATATCAAGAAAAATACGGGTAGTAAAACAGCTGGATTTGATGGCCAAACAATTGAAGATATTAAGCATTTACAAATATCTAAAGTTGTATCAACTATACAAAAGATGTTTACACACTATCGCCCCCAGGCAGTACGACGTGTCTATATACCGAAGGCGAATGGTAAAACACGCCCGCTAGGAATCCCGACAATCTGGGATAGATTATTTCAACAGTGTATTTTACAAGTATTAGAACCTATTTGTGAAGCGAGATTTTATAAGCATAGCTATGGGTTCAGACCGAATCGTAGTACACATCACGCGAAGGCGCGTTTCGAAACATTAATAAATCGAGCGTGTCTATATCATTGTGTAGACGTAGATATAAAAGGATTCTTTGATAACGTAAACCATGCGAAACTGCTCAAACAAATGTGGACAATGGGCATTCGGGACAAAGCTCTTCTAACCATTATTTCTCGCCTTTTAAAAGCAGAAATCGTAGCCGAAGGCTATTCAACAAGAGGAACACCTCAAGGTGGTATACTATCGCCACTCCTATCCAACATTGTATTAAATGAACTTGATTGGTGGGTTAGTAATCAATGGGAAAACTTTGAAACGAAGAGGACTTACAAAAACAAAATGAGTAAGAACCAAGCGTTAAAGAAGTCGAACCTTAAACATTGCTATATCGTGAGGTATGCAGATGATTTTAAGATTCTCTGTCGTACACGCTCACAAGCAATACGAATCTTCCGTGCAGTTAAAGATTTCCTCTCAACACGATTACAGCTAGAGATTAGCGATGAGAAATCGAAAGTTGTGAATCTAAAGAAAAATTCTTCTGAATTTCTAGGCTTTCGTATTAAAGCGCATCCTAAGAAAACAGCGAAACGTACCCTATATGTTGCACGCTCACACATGACGAAGAAAGCACTAAAAAATGCACAAATAAAGTTGAAAAAAGCAATTATAGCGATACAAAAACATCAAAGTCTTGAAAATGTCTGGCGATTTAATACGGTTGTAATGGGGATTCAAAACTATTACGCTGCTGCATCGCACATTACAGATGATTTAATTGAGCTGAGCCATCGTATTCAAAGAGCGCTACATAATCGTTTAAAAGGCATTAGAAAAGAAGCGACGCTTCAAGACTTCACGAAATCCTTACTGAAAAGGTATAACGGATACGAATGCAAGATTTATAGAATTAAAGATATGGCACTCGCTCCAATTCATGCCCAACGTTGCCGAATAAACTTAAACTTCTCACAAACCATCTGTAATTATACTACCGAAGGTAGAAATAAAATTCATCATAGTTTGAAAGCTATTAATAAACAAACGCTTAATACTGTGATGAAACAGTATATTCCTCAACGCTCCTTCGAGTATAACGATAACCGTATTAGTAGATTCATTGCGCAATATGGTAAATGCGCTGTAACAGGGGTTGAACTTAACTTTGACGACTGGCACTGTCATCACAAAACTCCATATTATTTCTCGCAAGATGATTCTTATGGCAATCTAATTATTGTCAATGAATCAATTCATCGACTAATCCACCTTAAAGACCACGATAAAATAAAAGTACTGATGAAAGTACTTCAATTAGATAAGAAGCAACTAAACAAAGTAAATGAATTGCGTGAGCAATGTCTGAACGAAGCAATCTAATTCCACATTACATCTTGTCCATACATAAAAATTGAATGAATTGAATTAATTGGAACGCCGTATGCGGTGAAAGTCGCACGTACGGTGTGAAGTGGGGGAAATGCTGGCGATAACTTCAAAAGCTTACCTATCACGATAATAACGTCCTTTTGTATTCACTAATTTTAATTACTTCTCTACAATAAGGATGGATTTTATCGAGATTGGTTACAATCTGTAACCGTTTATTATTTTGTGATTTATGTCTTTTTAAGAACAGAGAGTAAATAGCTCTCTGTTCATGTCATAATGATTGTTCTTATATCCCTCACTTTTTTCTCCAGTCCTGTGCTTTAAAAACCTCAATGGGACGCATCATTTCAAGGTCTTCATGCTCCAGCATATGACAATGCCATACATAACGCCCGGTGAAGGGTCCAAAACGGGCAATAATGGATGTGACATAACCGAAGGGGGTCTGAACTGTATCCTTTAATCCCACTTCATAGGGATTCGGAGGAGTGGGTGGCCCCGTAAAAACAAGTTTTCCGTTTTTTTGATATTGAGAAACATCAAAAGGTTGGCGGTCGAGAATTTGAAAGTCAACCAAATGGATATGGATGGGATGAGGATCATCATCGACTAAATTAATGATTCGCCAAATTTCAATGGTATTAACTTCAATTCTTTCGGATATTCGATCCATCCACATTTTTCCGTCCAATAAATTCAAGGAACGACCATATTGATCTTTGGTTCTGACGAGTGTTAAATCTCTTGTTCTCTTAGCCATACTTCTTGGGAGTCGGTTAATATCCCCTAGATAATAAGGAAGCGAGCTTGAATCTGGACTTTTTAACGGAACGGTTACTCTGAATTGCATGACATCAGTTGTTTCAGGTGATGTACTCTTGGTGACATTTTTGAGTGTAACGGTTTGACCGTAGTATTGAGAAAAATCAATAATCACATCTACACGTTCAGCACTTCCCATTATAAATTCATTTATTTTTACTGTTCTATCAAGTAAGCCACCATCCGTGCCTATTTGATAAAAAGGCTGACCGGAGTCCATTTTTAATGTAAGGATTCGACTATTCGATGCATTTAAAAAGCGAAATCGGTATTTTCTTGGTTCAACTTTCAGAAAGGGATAAACCTTCCCGTTTACCAGAATCGTATCTGCATCAAAAGGAGGAACAAGAGACGGATGAGGAAGACTTTTGTTGTTTGGGTCCGATGTACTGGGATAATAAAGTGATCCGTCTGGATTAAACGAGCGATCGACAATTAAAAGAGGGATTTCATAGTTTCCCTTCGGTAGATTAAGGGATTGTTCATGCATGTCGCGAATGAGATAAAACCCTGCGAGACCTGCGTAGACGTTCAATCTTGTAATTCCTACTGTGTGGTCGTGATACCACAACGTAGTGGCTCGTTCAATGTTTGGATACGAATAAATCTCTCGTTCAAACAAAGGTCCCGTTTGTTCAAAATTCCTTGTAAACCAGGCTTCGGGATAACCATCACTATGGGCAGGCGTCCTACCTCCATGTAAATGGACAACACTTCTACCCTCTGGAAGAGTAATCTCAGAACCATGAATTGTTGTATCGACGGGGAGAAAGTGCTTATTAGGCAGATCGTTTATCCATTTAACAAACACTGTTTCATTCTCCATCACTTCAAATGTAGGACCCGGAAATGTTCCATCGTAACCCCATAAACGTGTTGGTTCAAGGTCCCTGTGCAGCTTCTGAGAAAACTCTTTCATGGTCACTTCATAATATGAATTATTATTAACTTGTCTCTTAGGAGATAAGATGTTGGGTATAGGCAGTTCATCCACGAATTTTTGCAGCTCTATTTTTTCAGGCATAAGAATGGAATTCCTCCTTATAATTAAGATCCACTTATGAAGTTTATGAAAGTGAACTTGCTTTATGTATCTTTCTTATGCATCTACCGGGTGCGTTCTAAGAAGGATTAATACTTTTTTTTTGAAGTTATTGTACTACCATGAAAAACGTAATTATCTTTCATTTTCTGTAGTGAAGTTTTGATTCATGGAGGGCTAACGGGACAGTTTAGTACAACTAAAATCAAATTTATTTAGACATACTTATAATAAAAAATCTTATAAGGTTAGTTGAAGAAGAGGAATGAAAATCGCTTTTTTAATGTCACAATTGAACTATATTACGAAATAAATAGGAGGTATGATTTTATGGAATTTCCACCAACTTGGTTTTATGCCATTTGCATGATTGTTTTTATAATACTTGTTTTCATAGATTTTTTTATACAACTCAATAAACACAAATGAACAATTCGAAGACATTATGCAGTTGTCTATTGCACAATCGGGCGCGATTCTTCAATAAGAGAATCGCTTTTTTCCGTTATAGGGCCATTAAATTGAACAATACGCTTAAAGAAAACGGGATATTTATGTTGAAGTATTGGTGAGATTGTGAAGGATTACTTAAACGGAGTGCTTTATTTAAAAATATGCTTTTTAACTTTATAACAAATTCGATTCTAATTAAGAAAAGCGACTTGGATTTCTTGCCCTTAGTCGCTTCTTTTTTGTATTACAAAATTTTTTCTTACTCACATGGTGTTCTTTCATACCAATTTTCACAAACTAGTCTTCCCATTGGGTATCCTGCTCCGGCTCCTAACGCGGCTCCAACAGCTGCTCCAGCGATTGCGGCAGCCCCTCCAGTGGGACCTCCAGCGACAGCAGCTCCAATACCAGCTCCGGCGGCAGCACAAGCAGCGGCTGTTACATCTACACAATCACAAAAGCTTCCATTTTCTTTATTTTCTTCATGGTAAGCTTGGGCATGAGATGAGGCCATATTAACAGCAACGTTGAAATCTGCATCGCTTAAATTAAGATCTAGTTTTTTTAATTCCTCTTTAGCATGATTTATTGCCTCTCCTGGATTTCTTATTCCATTTAATATTCCTTCTGGGTCTATTACTCCTCCAGGATTTAACATAGCACCTGGATCAATGGGTGGAATTTCAAAGCCTTCAAATGGATTTCTTGGTCTACGAATTCTAATTCTTACCACAAGTATTCACCTCCATAGGGATATTGTTCTCAAAGTGCAAATAAAAACAGCCAGCAAAAAAAACCAGTTACCTGATCCAAAAAAAATAAAGCCGCGGTCTATATCTAAAGGGTTCCGTTTTAAGGTGCTTTTTTGATAAATGACACTAGAAATGACGTGTGAATTGGTACACGTCATTTTCTTTATTTATCAAGGTTTTTAGGACCTTTTAATGAGTTTTGGTATAACAATTAACATCATTTTATTTAACGGAAAATAAGTATTGTACAATGGAAAAAGATGTAAAAATGACTGTCGTTGTTAACGCCATTTTTTATTTAGCAATATTAATGAAAAGGTGTTCTTCTTATTGAACGAACGAGGAATCCGAAATTTTTGTTAAAGTATAGAAGAATAGTACCGTACATTCGAGGGGGATGGTTTTGAAAAAATTCTACTCGTAATGTTTTTGTAATTATTTTTAACAATTGGTTTAATTCTATTAAGATTCGAAAGTGTATTGTTTCAGGAGGGGAATCCTACACCTATCCTTACATCAATAATGAATCTAGAATTGGAAAAAAGTGATTACGAACTGTTTTCTGAAACGAATATTCATAATAAGTATGTATCTGACAATACAGGATTTTATCGATACGATGTAATAAAGGAATATATGAAGGACAAGGGATGGGATTTTAAAGAACAAATGGGTTCGGGACTTGTCTTTAAGAAGGATGAACAGACCATTGTAGTAGAAACCAGACAATATTCAAAACATTATATCCTTTGGAATATTCCAAAGGAGGTTTTAAGCTAACGGAGTGCGTTAGTTGACGTTTAGGCTTGAGGCGATATTATAGTTATTCCATTAAAGGGCGCTATCCTTGAATAAAGGAAATTGCTCTTTTCTGAAGAATGAATTGTACCTATTTTATAAACAGTTTAATTTTAATCATGTTGAACCGTAAAATAAAGTAAGCGTGTTGTGGTTTACAGTTTGAATTACCAGAAATTGAAGCTGTTTTTTATGTGAAATATAAATAACTGAAAGGGAGGGTGAAAGTGGAGAGATTTAAAATAGGGGCTGAACCAAATTTTATCGAGTTTGGCTTAGATATAATACATGGTTTTCCAAATGAAACAGATGTTGATGGTGGATATACCGTTGAAGGATCTGTTTCAATTCAAAGTGGAAGGTATGGCGTACATAAAGCAGCTGTTTGGTTTACAACGGGACAAGTATATCAGCTATATCATCAACTTAAAGATGCTTTTCAACAATTAAAAGGAATTATTGTTTTTTCTAATAGAGGAGAAGATATTTATTTCGAACTTGAATTTACTCGTCTAGGTCAAATCCATGTAAATGGTTACTTTCAAGAATATCCTAGTATAGAAAACCGATTGCAATTTGAGTTTCATTTAGATCAAAGTTATATACCACCAGTATTAAATGAATTGAAAAAAATTGTGGATGTATATGGTGGAATGCGAGGAATTAAGGATAAATAAAATTAGCTCTATTGCATTGCACCTTATCATAAATAATAAGATCATTTGGTACAAAGGTTTTATCATTCAATATTCAACAATCGGGCGCGATTGAATAACACTTAGATTTTTAGCGACTTTGTTGTTATATTTTTAGTATCGTGAAGTTTCTTAAATTTAAAAATTAAACAACTATATTTTTAACCCTGTCCTAAATTCGAACGGGGTTATGCTTGTTTGAGCTTTTAATGTTAAATAACTTTATTTTCATTTCACACGTACCACACATTATATATATGTCTAAAATGTGTGGTCCATACAGGGTCAACTACTCAACCTAACTAACCTAAATATAACATTGGTTATATCCGCATATGGATGATCGAGATAATGATGGTATGGTAGGGGAATAAGCACCTAGAGCTAACTCAGGCATAATAATTGAACGAAGGAACATTTTCCTCGTTGGACGATTTATAACAAATTGCAATT
Organism: Ureibacillus chungkukjangi; assembly: GCF_044795995.1. Taxonomy (NCBI): domain Bacteria; kingdom Bacillati; phylum Bacillota; class Bacilli; order Caryophanales; family Caryophanaceae; genus Ureibacillus; species Ureibacillus chungkukjangi. Next base: position 147,103 of record NZ_CP085010.1, read on the forward strand.
GGACATCTGTACAGCAACAGGGTGAAAAAATAATCAACTTTTTGAAAACGAAAATTACGCCTGTTGGATAAGAATCCGTTTTGATTGATTTTTTCAAAATGGATTCTTATCAATTGTTATACGCTTATTTGAAAGCTACAAGTATTACCGATTAGCGCGCTACATTTATAAAATTTTTCACGATTCTTTTCATCATTTTAGTATTATTACCTTCCCAGCGTATTCTTTCTATAAAATCTAAGTAATTTATAACGATAACATCCTCAACGTCCAAAGTGAATCCTTCAAGGTATGGCTCGATATCGAACAGAAAGACTTTGCATCGGTTATTTTGTCTGATATTGAGAACGATTTCTATAAAAACGATATCGGACATGGAAAAATGACCTTTTGGCTCCTTATAATCATCGAACTCCTCATCTTCATCTTCATCGTCCTCTATATCTTGAAAAATAAATGTAGTAGGGGATACCTGCTGCACTTCTTTACGAGTTATTTTAGATTTAGGTTTGTGCAAAACATCTAAGTATTTTCTTTTGCCCTCTATTAGAAACCGCGCAGCATCTTTATGAGACAAGTTTCCACTCTGAATATTTATTATGAAATCTACATATAAAAGGGCGATTAATTTACCTAGTTCAAATTGATTCAGTTCTGGATATTGAGTAATAAAAGTGTCTCTTATATCATTAACGTATTCATCTCCACGCACTACATCGACATACCTCATTTTTAAATCTAATTTCTCATTCTCAATATCAACTAATGCATTCCTGATTTTATTAACTACGCTAGTAAAGATGGATTTTTTTCTATCTTTCATCGCTCTAACATCATAGTAAGACAATTTGATAGTCCCCCTTACGTTCCAATAATTCTAATATTGATATAACTAGGATATAAACAAGTTTTCTATCAGATATCGCTTGTTTAGTTGAAAGACCATATGGTCCGCCGAGCTGCTCATAATCTCTTTCAAGGGGCTTTACATGCATGTATACTTTGGTATCTTTGTATGATCTGCTCCAATTTATCTCATGAATATTTTTCAGGGCATACTTCAGCAGCAAGGTATTAAAATGGGTTTGAGTTAACTTTTCCTCATATCCATAAATCTTTTTATAGTAGGTATCCGTTTGTTTACAGGCCGACTTTAAACGTACTTGTTCATTTTGGTTTACAGGAAATTTAATATCTCTACATTTATCCGAACGAATCTGCCTTCGCCTTATATTATGTGAATTATTTGCATTGCTTTGAGGGGCTTCTAATTTGTTGTTCACATTATTATCCCAACTTCGAATTAAGGGAATATGATTTCTGGCCATTAATCGTTTCCTCCCTTCCCGACAACCTCTCTTGAACCATTAACTGAGGGTCACTTTTCCTGTTTTCCACTTTTCCGTACATTTTATTAACGGGGTAGGGGAATTATAACTATATAAAATCCAAATTGTATAAATTAACATTTATTGGACAATAATAGTTATACAGATTAAAAGGAAGGGAATGTTTAGAACATGACAATGAAGAAAAAGGGAAGCAAACAAACATATGATGAAAAAGTCGCGGTTCAATTCATGAAAACAGCAATAAAAACAGGGAATAAAATGGGGGCAAAAATAGTTGGTATTAGGAAGGCATGATGATAGTTATTTATCTAAACTAATACTGATACCTGAAATTCATAGACACGAAAACGCTAGAAGGCGAGCAAAACCCTCTAGCGTTTTCATCTTGTGCATTTCTTTCAATACTTACTTAATTGAGCTTTGACAATGTGAAGAACCCTACAACTTAAATATACATTCATTAATTTAAATCCATATTAAGCGAATTTGAAATATTGTAAATTTTAACAATACGCTATCTTTTATACTGTCAACAGTACTTCCTTAGAGGATTATGCACCACTTTTAAAACCACTAAAAATGTAGCCCCCTCCGTGTTAAATTTAGTTTTAATTCGGCCATATTTTTATTAGGTTACTACACGGATTGGGAAAAATTTTAGTAAAATGCACCAATAATTCAAAATGAACCTGGATGTAATATTACCAGTTTAATACCAGCCCATTTTTATGCAAATTATAATTCATTTGTTAACCGAACAATATAATAGTATAATAACTAGGTAATTCTTTTGGGTTATAGCTAAATCATATATTAATTAGAGGGAATACCCCGTCTTAAATCACGAGAAATGAAATGTCTTTTCTTGTACACTAAGGCGCGGGTATTCTCTTTTTTATGGCCAGTTTACTAAAGCGGAACGTAGCGCATGGATTGTTTATGACTACTTCCTTTCAAATCATACATAACATTGGCATACGTGACCAAAGTGAGCATATTGAGCTTCAAGTTGCTCAGGGAATTATCGAACTAACAAAGTTCCCACTTTTTGCAGGATATTATAGAGAGCTTTTAAAAAGCTATGTTGCGGCTGGGGAGATTATTTTAACGGACGTTGAACTGTTCCTTATTGGGAAGTCGCATTATCTAAGGACTACAATTTCAGTAGAAAATTATAAGGGGGGGCGGACTGTTTCTGATTTTCCGAAATTCTAATCAAATATTAGTTTTGTCCTGATTTTTGTAAGTAACTTAATTATCCAATTATAGTCAGTGGAGCAAAAAATATACCTGTTCATTTAGTTGAAACACACATACCTCTAATTGTTTTTAAAATTTAACCATATTATTAAATATAAAGATAAACACAATAGAAGGTGACACAAAAGGGAACCACTTTATCATACCTTTTAATTTTCCATTAAATTATGCAATATGAATAATGCCAATCGGTTGTTTTTATATATAAAAGGGGGAGTGTTTTAGCTTACGGGTATCCAAAGCAGAGTTTTCAATGTCTGCATATTTTCTCCATAATTATTGTTTATACTAGTTTCGTATGACTAACAATCTGTTAAGATAGTCATTATGAACTGACGATAATAAAGCTATAGGAAAGGATTAGTGAAGTTATTTGTTTGACCAATTAAATTTATTTCTTGCTTTTGGAGCAGGAGTATTATCATTTATATCACCGTGTTCACTACCGCTATATCCAGCATTTCTTTCTTATGTAACTGGAATGTCCTTTAATGAACTGAAAGAAGAAAAAGGAGTCTTTACTCGAAAAGCATTGGTGCATACACTACTTTTCTTATTTGGATTTTCTATAATCTTTATGGCTTTAGGCTTTTCTACTTCTTTAATTGGTACAATTTTTATTCAGTATCAAGATTTACTTAGACAAATCGGTGCAATTATTATTGTCATTTTTGGCTTAGTGATTCTAGGCTTATTAAAGTTTGACTTTTTACAGTCAGAAAAAAGACTGCAATTTAAGAGAAGACCTAAAGGATATTTAGGATCTGTAATTATTGGTATGGGTTTTGCTGCAGGTTGGACCCCTTGTACGGGACCAATTCTTGCCGGGGTTATTGCTTTAGGTATCTCCGATCCAAATAAAGGAATGTGGTACATGTTATTTTATGTACTGGGTTTCGCTATCCCATTCTTAGTAATGTCCTTATTTATAGGAAAAATGAAGTTTCTTCAAAAACGAAGCGGCCTTTTTATGAAGTTAGGCGGCGTTATTATGGTTATGATGGGAGTCTTATTGTATTTTGATATGATGACAAAAATCATTGCTTTTTTAACGCCATTTTTCGGTGGTTTCACAGGATTCTAGGAAAAAACAAAGACTTTTTGTATTGTTATAAGACTTCTTTTTTGCGGGAGGAGTAATAGTGAATAAAATTTCTACAAAAGTAGCAATTTGCTTTTTTATAGTTGTGTTAATAATGGAATCATTTCTTATGTATTACCTTCATCAAAGTATCATCAATAACAGAGTGGAAGAAGAGTTTTCATTATTATTAGCGAATGGTGCAAATCACCGTGATGTCCTTATCGAAAATTATTCAGATACGACTATACAACATATCGTCTTAATGGAAAAAAACAAAAATCGAGAAGTAATGATTACAGATAAGACAGGTAGCATTATTAGTAGCTCTGATAAATCTTATATGTTGCAAGAGGAGTATCAACTTTTAATAAGTAATCTTGATCAGCAAAAAGATAAAATAATAGTGTCAGATTGGAGAAATTCGTCGTATATTGTCAGCGCCCATCCCTACATAGTGGATGAGAATCAATTTGGATATGTCCTTATGTTTCAAAGTACTAACTCAATTAATCAATTGGTTGACAATATGAACATGCATTTTGTTATAGCCGGTATTATAAGCTTTATTGTTTTGTTTATTGTGTATGCGTTACTATCTAAAATCCTTACACGCCCTTTAATACGTATGAAAGAAGCAACTGAGAAATTAAGTAAAGGTGATTTTAAAGTAAGCTTATCCTATTTAGGAAATGATGAACTAGGAGAATTGTCAAGATCCATTCAAAAATTGGCAAATGACCTAGAACGCTTAAAGAATGAGAGAAATGAATTTCTTGCATCCATTGCTCATGAGTTAAGTACACCGTTAACTTATTTGATTGGTTATTCAAAAGTCGCTATGAGAAAAGGTTTGAGTGAAGAGGAACGTAAACATTATCTTGAAATTATTGATGAAGAGTCGAATCGTATGAAAGATTTAGTGAAAAACTTATTAGATTTGGCCAGAATGGATGAAACTTCATTTACTGTTTCCAAGGAATATTTTTGGGCCAGTTCCTTTTTGGAAAATATTTGTAAGTTGGTTATGCCGTCTTATGAAGTAAAAAAAATAAGACTAAACCTTGTCTGTGAAAATGACTTCCAAATATATGCCGATTCTATTCGATTAGAGCAGATTGTCCTAAATTTATTAGATAATGCTTTAAAGTATTCAAATGAGAATTCAAAAGTTACTTTAGAAGCGTATAAAAAAGATGAAAAAACAATCATTTCCGTGATTGATACGGGGATTGGGATTCCGCCAGATGAAATTGAGTTTATTTTCGATAAGTTATACCGAGTAGAGAAATCACGTTCCCGTACATATGGTGGTTCTGGAATCGGGCTCGCTGTGGTCAAAGAGCTAGTAGAGGCACATGGGGGGACAATCGAAGTTAAAAGCAAACTTGGAAAAGGTAGTACTTTTAAAATTGTAATATAAAAGGAGGCTTGATGGTTAGATGCAAACAGTTCTTTTAGTAGATGATGAACAAAGGATGTTAGATTTAATTGAATTATTTCTAATTCCTCAAGGGATTAAGTGTATTAAGGAAACAAGTGGTAATAGAGCGATAGAAATACTTAAGAAAGAGAAAGTAAATCTTGTCCTTTTAGATGTAATGATGCCCGAACTAGATGGGTGGGAAGTGTGTAAAAGGATACGTGAATTTTCAAATATCCCTATAATTATGCTAACGGCAAGGGCAGATAAATTAGACTTGGTAAAGGGGCTAAACATTGGAGCAGACGATTATATTTCTAAACCTTTTGATGAAAGGGAATTGATTGCAAGAGTAAGTGCCCTCTTACGCCGTTTCTCAGAGGTTGAAAAAGATACTGATGCTAATATTCGTTACAATGAATTTATTTTAGATACAGAAATGTATTCGTTAAACTATCAGAATCTAACTGTCAACCTTACTCTGAAGGAATTTTATATTTTAAAAGCGTTAATTTCTAGACCTTCTAAAACGTATACTCGGGAAGAATTGCTGGATGCAGCTTGGGAATACGAAACAGAAACAGATATCCGAACTGTAGACTCTCATATTCGTAATTTAAGAGATAAACTCAAAAAAGCGGGATTTCCAACAAACGAATTTTTAAAAACTGCTTGGGGAATAGGGTATAAATGGAATTGATTTTTAAGCAAAACATGAGGTGAAAACAAAATGAATACTAAGCTAAAAATGCTTGTTACTACATTATTTGGAGTAATCTTATTAGTAGCTTGTAATGGAGAAAGTGAAAAAGTAGAAAATACTGCCGTTAAAGCTGAAGCTGAGGATATTAAGGAATTAGTTCATGATTATAGCGTACGTAATGTCACAGCTAAATCTGCTTCCATCACATCAGAGCAGCTGCTTGTAACAGATAATGAAGGAAATAATCAAGTCTATGAACTACCAGAAGACGAGTTTTTTGTTTCGATTGCCCCTTACATAAATGAAACACATAGTTGTGAAAATCATAGCTTAACAGGTTGCCAAGGCGAATTGGTGAATGAACAGTTTGATATATACATTGAAGACTCAGAAGGGAATATCATAGTTGATGAAACATTAGAATCACAAGGAAACGGATTTATTGACTTGTGGCTACCACGTGAACAAATGTATCATATAAAAATTGAACTTGAAGGGAAAACTGTTGAGTCTGAATTCTCTACATTCGAAAATGATGGAACTTGTATTACAACGATGCAATTAATTTAGAAAAAAACACTAATGTGAAAACCTATATAAACGGTAATTAAAGGAGAAATATTGTGAAAAAAGTTAAATTTTTAATGGGTATACTATCTGCAATTGTAGTTTTATCAGCGTGTAATTCAGAAGAAGAGTACTCATTTGGTGAAGTGAAAAATAATAAAATAGAACATGCACATGGTTTAGGATATATAAATGGGGAAAACGAATTTATCGTTGCTACCCATAATGGTTTATACCAATATGGTGAAGAAGATGGATGGCAAGAAGCCAATAGTAAAAAACATGACTATATGGGTTTTTCAGCTGTAAGAGACGGATTCTTTTCCAGTGGACATCCTGAAGAAGGTTCATCGCTAAAAAATCCTCTTGGACTTATTAAAAGTACAGATAGAGGAGCAAGTTTTGATCAGTTAGCATTTTATGGAGAAATTGATTTCCATTACCTCGCTGCAGGATACGAATCAAATGCTGTATATGTATTAAATCAAACACCTAACGAAAATTTGAATATGGGTTTAAATTATTCAACGGATGAAGGAAAGACTTGGACAGAAGCAACAATGCAGGGATTTAATTCAGACTACATTTCTAATTTAGCTGCGCATCCATCAAGAGAAGAGCTAGTTGTAATTGGTAGTAGAGATGGCATTTTTATTTCAGAGAATTATGGACAAGACTTTTCAATATTAAATTCATCTGAGATGGTTACATACGTAACATTAAATGAAACTGGTGGATATTACGCAAATTTTGACACAAATCAAGTATATCTAAAGTCGTTTTCATTAGAAAAAAGTGTGGAGGAGGAGAATATTGTATTACCAAAAGAAGTAATGACGGATCCTATTATTTACATTGCGGTAAATCCGAATGACGAAAAAGAAATTACCATAGTTACGAATAATTTGAATATTTATCAAACCAAAGAACAAGGAACTACTTGGAGTAAGCTTGCTTCTAACGGAAAATTGAATTCAAATTAATAAGTATAGAAGGTGACAATAAAATGTATAGTTTTTTGTCTCAAATAAGTCAAATAATAAGTGAACCTGTTTCTACTTTTTTAAATTCATATAATCATTCTCCAATTATTATTGCGCTCTTACTTGGATTAATCGGAGCTGCTGCACCATGTCAACTAACGGGAAATATCAGTGCAATTACTCTGTATGGAAACCGTACAATTCAAATGAATAATAATTGGGGAGCAATCATTTCTTTTATTACTGGAAAAGTAGTAGTTTATAGCGCCATCGGTTTGTTAGCATGGCTTTTCGGACAATCATTTGAATCGAAAACCACTGAATACTTCCCGTTATTTCGTAAATTAATTGGGCCACTATTGATTACGACAGGACTCGTACTACTAGGAATGTTAAAGTTAAATTTTCTTGAGCGGTTAACTACTCACATACCCAGGAGTTTTAAAGAAGGAAAGTTAGGTTCATTTCTTTTGGGAGCTAGTTTTGCCATTGCATTCTGTCCAACGATGTTTGTCCTCTTTTTTGTCTGGTTAATGCCTACAGTCGTATCAACATCCTATGGGTTAGTACTACCAGCAATATTTGGCGTTGCGACATCTATTCCACTTATCATAATCTTAGGGCTTATTTGGTACTTTAATGTAAAAGGTTTAATTATGAAAAAGAGTATGAAGGTCGGAAGAGTAATACAAAGGGTTGCTGGAGTTATACTGATTATCATCGGTATCTTAGATACAATTACTTATTGGGGAATATAAAACATACTATTATAAAAAAATTTAATAAGTTTAAACCCTTCTAATATAGGAATTGTAAAGATACCCTATATCAGAAGGGTTTTTTTAATAACTTCTACTAGGCTTAATGACAGGGTTGCTGTTCTAGACCGCAAAGTATTGTTTTCATCCTCTAATCAATAGATTACACTCAAAATAGTAACTATATTAAGTTAGGGGAAGAGTAGCTATGAAGCGAAATTGGAATGAAGACGAGTTACTAGAGCATTTTTTAGTGATGCCAATTGAAAGAAAACTGATTGGTAATAAAACAGGGGCAAGTCGTTTAGGATTTACAGTATTATTAAAGTACTTTCAACAAGAGGCTAGATTTCCGTCCAAGAAACAAGATGTTCCCAAGGTAGTAGTTGAATATATAGCAAATCAATTGGATATATCCGCAGATTTTTTCGAGGAATATCGTTGGGGAGCAGAGGAAAGAAATTTTACTTACCATAGAAAACAAATCAGGGAATTCTTCGGTTTTAGAGAACTTACAGCAAAGGACAATGATCTTTTGACAGATTGGTTAAACGAACAAGTTCACTTTACACATGATACTGACTATTTAAAAAGTCAGGCATACAGTCTCTTTCGCAAGTGGAAAGTCGAACCTCCTTCGATTGGAAGTTTGAAACGAATGATTGATTCCGCTATTGACACTTTTGAAAAAAATTTGTACCAATCGATTTATCAGCAGCTATCTCCTAAGACTGGTTCACGATTAGATGCGTTACTGGAATCTCATACTGATGAGGAATCGAAAGCAGATTTTGAAGAAGAATTTCATAAAGACCGAGAATCCGATATTTTAACTTTTCGTCAGCTTTTATCTTCTCCTCGTAAACCAAGTGTAAACACCATGGAAATGGAAGTTAAAAAATTATTAGCGATTCGACACCTACATATACCTCCAAGATTATTTCATCATTTGACTCCAAAATTAATAAAAAAGTATCAACTTCGTGCAGCTACGGAGACCGTAACGGAATTGCGTTCACATCCAGCACCCATTCGCTATACCCTGCTTGCCATTTTATTTTCGCATCGTCATGAGGAAGTCATTGATTATTTAGCTGATTTATTGGATGAAATTACGCTTAAATTCGGAAATAAGGCTAAGAATACAACCCGAAAAGAAGTAGTAGAAGAATTAGAAAGAGTCCAAGGTAAAAATAAACACATTGTCAATTTATTAAAGGCAACCGTAGATCATCCAGAAGGGGTCATTCAAGATACTTTATTCCCCATTGTTAGCTCTGATACAATACGAGATATTATTAAGGACATGACAAAAAATAACCGGGATTACAAAGAAAAAATCTATACGAAAATGCACTCTTCTTACCAAGGGCATTATCGGAAGTCCCTTTCTAAAATTTTAAACAACCTTACTTTTTGCTCAAATAATCAATTCCATCAGCCGATTATTGAAGCTATCCAACTCATTCGAGATTATGGAGAAAGTGGGCAGCGTTATTTTGCTGCTGGAGATGAGGTTCCCATTGAAGGCGTAATTCAACCAAAATGGAAAGATGTCATTATTGAGACAGACAGCAAAGGAATAGAAAGAGTAAATCGAATTAACTATGAAATTGCAGTAATCCAATCACTTCGCACTCGACTTCGATGTAAAGAAATTTGGATTGAGGGTGCTGATCGATATCGAAACCCAGATGAAGATCTCCCTCAAGATTTTGAAGAGAACAAGGAAGAATATTTTCAAGCACTAAAAGCTCCACTGGATGTAGAGCCTTTTATCGAAGATATTATACAGTTGATGAAAGATAAACTCCATTTACTGAATCAAGGGTTAGAGGATCAAAGTAACGAAAAAGTGGCGATTACTACAAGAAGTAACAAGGGGTGGATTCGAGTCACTCCACTTGAAAAACAGATTGAACCCCCGCATGTGATGAAGATTAAACAGGCGATTAAAAACCGTTGGTCTGATATCAACCTATTGGATTTATTAAAAGAAACAGATTTTCATACGGAGTTTACCAAGCACTTTAAGACCACAGCCGATCGAGAGATTTTAGATCGAGAAACCATCCAACGACGACTTCTTCTAAGTTTATTTGGATTAGGAACGAATACAGGTTTGAAAGCTGTTTCTGCTGGAAACCACCTAGATAGTTATCGGGAACTTCGGTATATACGTCAAAAATTTATTCATAAGGATCATTTACGAAAAGCCAACGCAGAGGTTACAAATCATATCATCTACAATCGAATGAAAGAAGTATGGGGAGAAGCTACCACTGCATGTGCTTCCGATTCAAAACATTTTGGCTCTTGGGATCAGAACCTGCTTTCAGAATGGCATCCCCGTTATAAGAAACATGGAGTCATGATCTATTGGCATACAGATCGAAAGTCAGCTTGTATTTATTCCCAGCTTAAATCCTGCCTTTCTTCGGAAGTGGCAGCTATGATGGAAGGGGTGCTTCGTCACTGTACGGACATGGAAGTAGACCGAAATTATGTCGATACGCATGGACAAAGTGTCGTTGCTTTTGCTTTTTGTCATTTACTTGGTTTTAAACTGATGCCACGTTTCAAAAATATTGGTTCTCAAAAGCTATATCGTCCGGAAACTGGCATGAATGAGGAATATACGGGTCTGCAACCGGTTCTCAGTAGACCGATTAACTGGGATCTTATTCGGCAACAGTATGAACAAATCATTAAATATGCAACTGCTTTACGGTTAGGTACTGCTTCTGCTGAATCCATATTAAAGCGATTTACAAGGGATACAAAACATCCTACCTATCAAGCATTATGTGAACTAGGAAAAGCGATTAAAACAATCTTTTTATGTGATTATTTACACCATGAAGAAATTCGTAGGGAGATTCATGAGGGATTAAATACAGTGGAACAATGGAACTCAGTAAATACCTATATTTTCTATGGAAAAAACAGTGAAGTTCGTTCTAATTCGATAGAAGATCAAGAGGTATCCGCCTTATCACTTCAATTGCTGCAAAATTGCTTAGTCTATATGAATACCTTAATGGTCCAAGAAGTCCTTTATGACAACAATCAATATTGGTTGAAGAAAATGACACCTGAAGATTTTAGAGGAATAACACCTTTGTTTTATCATCATGTCAATCCATACGGAACTTTTGAACTCGATATGGATCAGAGAATACCTATTAAGTTGAGAATTTCATAGTTTTTAATCATTTTGATCGATGATTAAAATAGCTAATATCCACCGTTATAAGATATTAGCTAGTTCTTTGTAATGGAGACTTAGCTCTGAAAAGGGTGCAATCCGTACTCAGATAAGTGCCCTTTTCTTGAATAAGAAGAAATGTAATCCTTCAACCTGAAGAATCGCTAACGTTAGGAATAAACATCCCAAAAAATTCTAACCTAAAAATTCAATTTCAACATTTTCTTTGTACGAATTTTGATTTTCTCTAAACAATGCTCCGGATTTTTATAACTACTTTCCACTTCAACCAGTTCAGCACTTTTATATGCATCTACTTCAATTTTTAAGTTCATAGTTGTCGCTTTATTCATTTTTTATTGTCTAAATGTAGCCTTGGAATAAAGATTGACTAAAAAATATCCATCAATCCTTATCCTTATCTAACAGCATCTTCGAAATCTCCATTTTGAAAAAAGATTGATCAAAATGGAGTTACTCTTTTTAGAGTAAGAATGATAATTTATATAAGACGGGACGTAATATTATCTTAACTAGTTTCTAAAGGGAATGATCACTAGTCCTTTGAATCAGAAGGTAATTTATACGTTTTTAGGTGTGTATGATTTATCAATTTAATCTCAGGTCCAGAAGAAATTTCATAGGTCATTCGGTCTTTTCCTATAGGGACCCATTGGCCACCATCAGTAGGTTCTATTTCAAATGTAATCTGTAAAATAAACCCACGAAAGCCATTAATTCTTTTTGTTTCTATCACTTTAATTTTCCAAGGAGCGACAACAGGTGAAAAATCTTTTATCACCTTCGGATAGTAATAGGAACGTAAGTCTTTTTCAATATTAGGAGTTAGCATATTCATAAGCATATCTTGTAATCTTAGTTCTTCAGAGTCTTGAGAAGGATTATTTTTAGCTAAGGATGTTTCTGTTTGGAAAGATGTAAGAAGTACAAGTAATAAAGTTAAAGTAAATAGTATTTTTCTCATTTATTTATACACCTCTTTCTATTCGTATTTAAATTATTATTTGCATTTTAGATAAAAGTATGTAAATTATTCATTTAAAATGGTTTAAAAAAACAGGCGTAAAACAGATATATAGGAGATTTTTTATTGTAATTACCATTTGGGAAAGATAGGTAAAAATTGGGGGTATTCGGATTTTATGGTGGAAAAGAGCTTATAAATCACCCTTCTCCAAATTCTTAATAAGTGTGGAAAAATCGACACCAAAGTTATCTTTAATGTCGTGATTAGTCACTTCATACCAATTTAAATTGCCCCAAAATTTACTGACTGCCTCTTTTGTATGGTCAAGCAAGAAAACAGCATATTCCCACCAGAAAATTTACCTACATGAGCTGGTTTTGCCACATTAAAATCTTTATTTATAAGAACGCAAACATCATAACGACCTTCCTCTTTAGGAGTAATCTCTGGGTTATCTTGCGGTATACCTAAAATTGTAGAATTATCAATACACCATTCAACTTTGCCCACTTTTTAAAAGACTCCATTAATTCTTTTTTTGCTTTCCACCATACTCCCCAACATTTCGAAAATAAGCAATCCTTGATTCAGGTAATTCTTCAATAGTTATTTTCATATTTTAGTCTTCATTTCCAAAATTAGTTAATGACTAGAAAATAGGAAACATATAGTAACTCTTTTTGTTTTAAATTTTTTTGAAGAAATAATAATTTGAAGAAGGATTTTACCAATTATTGTTTAATTATGTAAGTAATAGAAAAAAATTAATTTTTTGATGATTTTAAATCCGATAATTTCAAAATAGGAGCATTCCTGTTAGAAGGATTTTCGGGGACTTGAAATAAAAAAAGCCCTCTTGTATGATGCTTGAGTGTCAACCGGAAAATTGACTCGAACATCTACAGAGAGGACTTACGTTATGAATTCTAATACGAACCATAAAATTAATCAAGTTTCTGAAAATACTTTAGTAATCGGCATCGATATCGCCAAGCATAAACATTATGCCTGTGCGATTGATGAACGAGGGCGTGTGCTCCAAAAATCATTCCCCGTCACACAATCACGGGATGGATTTGAAGCGTTTTACACGCACTTACTCGCTTTAAAATCAATACATGGAAAACAGGATATTATCGTTGGCTTCGAACCAACCGGACACTACTGGATGAACTTAGCTACGTTTTTAACGAACTATGGGATTCCATTTGTGATGGTAAATCCGTTACATGTCAATCGTTCAAAAGAGTTAGACGATAATCTTCAAACAAAGAATGACCAAAAGGATGCGCTTGTCATCGCCCGTTTAATGCGGGATGGTCGCTTCAGCTATCCACGACTACTTGAAGGCGTAGAAGCTGAATTACGCAACGGGGCAACATTGCGTTCGAAAATTCAAGAAGACCTCAATGCACTTCAAAATCGCATTGTACGTTGGATTGATCGGTTCTTCCCTGAATTCACGAAGGTATTTAAAAATTTCGGAAAGATGGCGTATGCGGTACTAGAAAAAACGCCTCTTCCAGTAGATATTCAAGGGAAAACACCGGAAGAATTATTGTTTTTATATCGCCAAGTAGAGGGCATGAAATCACCTCAGTTACCTAAGGCGAAGCAGTTAGTCGAGGTGGCTCAGCACTCCATTGGGCTGACAGAAGGCCTTGTGATGGCACGAATAGAAATCGCCACACTCCTTCAACAGCACCATTTATTGCAAGAGCAGCTTGACACGCTAAATGAACAATTAGGCGAATTAGCCAAACAAATGAAGGATTATGAGTACTTAGCGTCTGTACCAGGCATTGGCGATATTACGATTGTCGATCTGCTTTCAGAAGTCGGTTCTCTCACGCAATATGAGCATCCACGCCAAATAATCAAACTAGCGGGACTTACATTACGTGAAAACTCATCTGGGCAGCACAAGGGTCAGAAACGCATTTCTAAACGAGGTAGAAGGAAGCTACGAGCTCTCTTATTCCGTGTCATGATACCGTTAATTCGTCATAACCAAGCCTTTAAGCAATTACATGAATATTACACTACACGCACCATCAACCCGCTTCGAAAGAAGCAATCGATTGTCGTGCTTTGTGGGAAATTACTGAAGATTTTACACGCTTTATGTAAGAAAAAAATACAGTTTGATGAACAACAAATGATGAAAAATCTTTATTGTCTCGAAAGGGCAGCCTAAGCAACATCTTAGCTCGAACTAAAACAGAAGGATGACACGGAGAAGCCGGCATTATTTATCCCATCCGACTACGAGTCCCTATAGGAGCATCGCCAGCCTCTGCCTTATGAATAGACCGCACGAAGGAATGTATGCGCTAGACGCCAAGAGACATGGGAGGGTACGTCATCATAAGCATCGCAGAGATCCAATTGTGCATCACATATTGGAACTGAAAGTTAATTACTACCAATTAGCTTTAGCGAAGCGTATCCCAAAACTGTAAATCAATTGAAGTACTGTAAAATACTAAAATATAAATCTATAAAAAATAATTTTATGAATTGATAAAAACGGGTTAAACCGTTGATATATCAACATTTATAGAGGGAGGGTTAAATTGAGCATTAAAAAACCATTTTTGTATACGTTAGTTTTTTTAATAATTGTATCAATCTTGTTTTTCATAGGGTTTAAAGTTATAAATGCCAACAATAATGAATTAGTTCTCAAAGAGAAAAATGGTGAGTTAACCCTCAAAGAGTCTATTAATCTCGGATTAAGTTCTGCTAAAAAATGGAATAAAGATGCAATGTTTTATAAGATTACTAGTAGTGATGAAAATAGAGGGGGGACAAGAGGAGATACAGGAAAACGGTATGATTGGAATTTATTTTTTACAGTTCCCGGTACAGATAAGCAACTAATTTTAGGTATAGCAAAAGGTTCAATAGATTTTGAACATGAGGTAATTGGACCAGATGAACCCCCTATTATGTTAGATGATATTAAATTGGATAGTCCGGATTTATTAAAGATTGTAAAAGATAAATACAATCTTCAAAAAGGTGAAGATTGGGCTACAGGATATCATTTTACACTAGATACTATTGATGATAAACCTATTGTAACAGTAGTTGGAATTGACAATGATAAACTATTTACAAAGATTAGTATAAATCCAAAAAATGGTAAGATAACTGGAGCTATCCATAAAGTACCCAAAGGGGGAGAATTAATATCACTACCTTCAGGTACTAACACACCCAAAATTACTAAAAGAGAGATGTATATTAAAGGAATATCATCGAGTGATAATAGTTTAGTTGCTTGGGGAGATCAAAAGCCAACAGGAATCAATTCAACCAACCAGCCGTTTATTGAGCTAAGTAATAACAATGGAGAATCTTGGAATCCATTAACTATTGATGAAAATATTGTATATGCATGGTTTACTTCAAATAAAAAGTTGTATATAGCCACAGAATCAGAGCTATTAAGTATTAAAAATACAGAGGATAAAATTGATAGTATTTTATCTTTAAAAACGCAAATTGAAGGAATAGACTACTCAACTGATAAAATCGCAATTTTATCTAATAAAAATATATACACAACAAATGATAATGGGGCAAGCTGGAATGTTACTAGTGAACCTGAACCTCTCTTATCGCTTCAAGTCTCAAACACTGGAATTTTGATAGGTCTTACACAGGATAGAAAAGTTCTCCTTAAAAGCGGTGTAAAATGGGATACTCTTAAATTATCAACAGATGAACTAGAAGTATCAGATTTGAAGGTAATTAACAATGATATTTTGCTCCTCATGGATAATGAAATATGGGTTTATAACCTTGAAAATGAGAGATTTAATAAGTTTGATAACACTAGTAAAATAATTCAAATAATAAAAAAAGGAAGTAATCTTTTTGGTATTTCGGAAGATGGAACAATTTATTTAATTGATTGGGGGGGGGATTCTTTTGAACTAAAAGTAAATAGATTGTTTTTAATCGAAAACAAAATTGTGGCAGATGTAGGAATGACAAAAAACGGATTATTTATAGCAACAATACCAGATTTTATATGGGAAGACATTAAGTAAAAATTTACACTAATAATAGTAGGAATAAGGAGGAATTATTTTTATGAAAAAAGTGATTAATTTTATATTAGTTGTAGCTTTAATATTTTCCATTGTACCACTATCTGTAAATGCAGCAACTTTTGTGAAAAATGGCCAAGATGTAACTGCATATACTGCAAGTCAATATACAGGAACTGGAGCTGTTAGAAAAACTGCAAATGGATACGCTCCAAAAGTTGGCGACGTCGCTATGAGGAGTAGTGCAAACGTTCCATTTGGCACAATAGTTATTTCATCTTCTGCGGTTACAACTGGGGATGGATATAACAGAAATAGTTGGTCGGTTCAAGATTGGGGTGTTGCCTCTACCCAGACATCACACGCGATAGATATTTGGTGGGGATTCTGTAGAACTAATGCTTATACAGGTACTAATGCAACTAAACTAGGGTGTTCTACGTCGGATTCCAAACATGTAAGCGCAATAAATTTTGGAGAGAAATCTATGAACCTTACTTTTTATGTTAAAGAATGAAACAAACTCAGTGGATCACATTTGAAGATTAAGAAGGGACATGAGGGTTGAGACAAAAACAAAAAGGGAGAGATTTAAAATGGGTTTAGACATGTATTTGGAGTCCATGCCAAAAGTGAAAGGATATTCTTTTGAGCAACTCATCGAATTGGACAATAAAATATGTGAGTTTGATAGTTTAAACTCCATGTATTGTGAATGCTAAATTAGAATTAACAAAAATCGCTGGATAACAGTGAACACTATTTACCATAACATTCCTCTCCCAGTATCATATCACTGGAAACATCAAAACAGTTGGGAGAGGAAAATATGAATAAAATGGAAAGGTGGAACATGTACCTAGAGATTCAACAGCTAAAGAAACTGGGACTTAACAAATCGCAAATTGCCAGACGATTGGGGATTAGCCGCAATACAGTTTACAAATATATCAATATGACACCTGAAGAATTTGAAGATATGTTGGAGCACATGGAAGTGAGACAAAAGAAATTAGACTGTATCAAAGAGAAGCTCATCACCTGGTTGAAACAGTATCCCGACATTTCAAGTGCACAGATCCATGATTGGATTAAGGAGAGATATCCTGACCTTACGGTCGGTGAAAGTACCGTCAGGTGCTATGTTAGTCAACTGAGAAAGGAGTATAGTATTCCAAAAATAAAGGTGACCCGGCAATATGAAGCGGTTGAAGACCCGCCTATGGGACAACAAATGCAAGTTGACTTTGGTCAGGTCACCGTCAGAAATACGTTTCATCAACCTCAGAAACTGTGGTTTATGGCTTGCGTATTATCCCATTCCCGTTACAAATTTGTGTATTGGCTGGACCGTCCCTTTACAACAGCAGATGTCATTCAGGCTCATGAACAAGCTTTCGTCTTTTACGGCGGTCTTCCTCAAGAAATTGTTTATGATCAAGACCATCTCATCTTAGTGAGTGAAAATGGTGGAGATCTTATTTACACAAAAGAATTTGCCAATTATCTGAAGCACAGGGCATTTAAGGTTCGCATGTGCCGCAAAGGCGACCCGGAAAGCAAAGGAAAAGTGGAAAACGTTGTTGGCTATGTGAAAAAGAACTTTGCCCGTCACCGGACCTATTACAATCTGGCCCAATGGAGTGAAGACTGTCTGGCCTGGCTTGAGCGAACAGGCAATGGCAAAGTGCATCAGACAACCAAAAAAATACCGGCCGAAGTGTTCCAACAGGAACGCCTTTACCTTCGCCCGGTCCAAGAAAAATATCATCTCAATGAAGCCAAGGCCAGTATAACAAGAGTTGTCCGAAAAGACAATACCATTCTTTATGCCGGGAACCGCTATTCGGTCCCTCTAGGGACCTATGATGACAAGGGTAAAAGCGTTGGACTAAAGATTCAAGACGATACCCTGACCATCTACGACTGGGAAACAGGAGAGGTACTTGCCCAACACGCGATTTGCCACGAAAAAGGCAAGTTGATTCAAAATACGAATCATAAAAGGGACCGCAGCAAAGGGATTCAAGCGTTAATGCAACAAGTGGCCGGGCGTTTTCCAGAACCGGATCAAGCCACCCTCTTTTTGAAAGAAATCTATCAGCGGAAGCAGCGTTATATGAGAGATCAATTGCAAAAGATACAGGAAGTCATGAACAAAGCCAACCCTCATTCTGGAGTGATTGGACAAGCTTTAGCCTACTGTCTGACATACCAACTGTACAGTGCAGCAGCCTTCAGCGATGCAGTGCAACATTTTATGCAACAAGCACAGAGACAACAAGCACACCAGCATGAACATCAACCTGAGATCAAACCCACCGTGCTCGGACATCAATCACACTCGCAAGTGAAAGCAGAAATTCGAGATCCTCAAGTTTACATTCGTATCCTGGAGGGAGAGAGCCTATGTCAGAAAGCTTAGTGCAATTGAAACACAGCTTGAAAACACTCAAATTGGCCTCCATCGCCGAAGTGATTGAGGAACAACTGATGGAAGCCGAAACAAATGGATTCAGTTATCAACAGTTTCTGACGAAACTGTTGGGATACGAAATACGCAAGCGGGAAGAAAAACAATTGGCCAAACGGCTCAAGTGGGCAGACTTTCCTGTCCACCAATCCCTCGATGAGTTCGACATTAGCGCCCAGCCTGCCCTAAGCCGGCAGCAATTTCAACAGTTGCGTGAACTCTTATGGATTGAACAAGTTTATAACCTCATCTTATTGGGCCCGCCAGGGGTGGGTAAAACTCACCTGGCCATTGGCTTAGGAGTAGAAGCCGTTCAGCAAGGGTACAAAGTCAGCTTTGTGACCATGGATCATTTAATCCAGTTGCTGCGTACCCAAGAAGTAACAAGAAGCGCCCAAACAAAATTGAAAAGAATCACTCAGTCAGATCTTGTCATCATTGATGATTTGATGTTTATGGCCATCAACCGGCATGAAGCCAATCTTTTCTTTCAACTCATCAACAAACTCTATGGCCAATCATCTGTGATCATCACCTCCAACAAAGGACCGGAAGATTGGGGAGAGTTATTGGGTGATCCGGCCATTACCACAGCCATTCTGGACCGGCTACTCCATAAAAGCGAGGTGATTCATCTCACCGGTGACAGTTATCGTTTGAAATACAGGAAAACCATATTTGGAAATGACTAGGTGCTCAAAATTATTTGGCGAAATTTGTTCAATTGTACTTGACGCTCACACAAAAAATCTCTATCATATATAAAAAACACGAAGCATCATAGGTTTATCTAGTTTAGGGAAAGAGAAAATAACTTTTTCATGAGTTGAACAACAGCGGCAAACTATTAAAAAGCTAAAAAGAGGAGTTGACTTGTAAAAATTTTGATTGCACGGCCTTATCTATGATAGGCGCGACAAAATGATAGGAGGCATTCACCTTGTTTAGCAGCACAGGCATAAGATTTGATTTACATTTCTGATGCAATTATAATGGTGGGCAAGAATGGCCGAAATACATAATAAACAGTCATTCCTCAATCCAGTCTTCAATTGCGGCCGCCTTCGTTTATTTTTGGCTTCCGCCACCTAGATGATGTTATTTATTCAAAAAATTTTTAGAAAAAAAGGAGAAATGATTATGTCAATTGCGGTTACAGGTGCTACTGGTCAACTCGGTGGGCTTGTGATTCAACATTTGCTCAAAAAAGTTCCCGCCAGTCAAATCATTGCCATCGTGCGTAATGTTGAAAAAGCCTCTACTCTTGCCGATCAAGGCGTGGAAGTTCGCCATGGCGACTATAATCAACCGGAATCTCTTCAAAAGGCTTTTGCAGGTGTCTCCAAGCTGCTCTTTATCTCAGGTCCGCATTATGATAATACGCTTCTTATCGTTCAACATGCAAATGTCGTAAAAGCTGCCAGAGATGCGGGAGTCAAACATATTGCTTACACAGGATATGCCTTTGCTGAGGAATCAATAATTCCCCTTGCACACGTACATTTAGCAACGGAATATGCCATCCGTACGACCAATATCCCGTATACTTTCCTGCGTAATGCCTTATATACGGACTTTTTTGTAAATGAGGGGCTGCGCGCATCCATAGAGTCTGGAGCAATTGTTACGAATGCGGGAAGCGGGATCGTTAATTCAGTAACACGCAATGAACTTGCTTTGGCTGCCGCAACGGTTCTTACAGAGGAAGGGCATGAAAACAAAACGTATAACCTTGTTTCCAATCAACCGTGGACCTTTGATGAACTTGCCCAAATTCTCTCCGAGGTTTCCGGCAAAAAAGTCGTGCATCAGCCTGTCTCATTCGAAGAAGAGAAAAATTTCCTCGTAAACGCTGGTGTCCCTGAGCCGTTTGCTGAAATTACGGCAGCGATCTATGACGCGATTTCCAAAGGAGAAGCGTCCAAAACATCAGATGATCTGCAAAAACTGATCGGATCCTTGACCCCTCTGAAGGAAACCGTAAAACAAGCCCTGAAAATGTAAGAATTGACCAAATGACATAAAATGAAAAAACAGAACATCCAATGACTGCAAACTCGTGACCTGCTTTATCTTAGTTCGAAAATAAGCCCTGTCACGCAGACAGACATTAACAGCCTGAGACCTAAAATTACATAAGGACTCAGGCTGTTTTATTTCTTTTGATCACGTTGGCGGATTTAAAAACGAAACGAGAGTATATCATCTTTTACAAAAGTAGTTGGTAGAAAGGGGAAAAATATATGTCAAGAATAGTGATTGTTGATATAGACAATTGCATTGCCAATGTTAACAAAGCACTTAAAGATAAAGGATACAGAACCGACATATATCCATCACCTGTTCCTTCACGTTTGTTTGATGACGGTTCTATTTTTAAAAATGCAGAACCTATGAAATCAGTCATTGAAAACATCGAAGGAATAATAGACGACAAAAAAGATATGTGTATGTTCCTTACTTCCCGACCAAATAAAAAACACATATCTTCTGAAATTACAAGACAATGGATTAATGAACACACACCCTTCACTTTTCCGTTTTACTTTACAGACGGAGTGCCGAAGGGTGAAGTGATTAGGAAAGTCTTTTCGGATAAAGCAATTCGTGAATATGAATGGATCATTTTTGATGATTCCCCTCACGAAATTATAAGTTATCTAAACTTGAAAAACGACATCAATGTGGATATGGAGATTTATATTCCAGCATGGGAATACAATAGCCATATTGATGTTGGAAAGAAAATATAGAGGGCAAAGAGGACAATCCACTCGGTTGTCCTCTTTATCTATTAAAAAAACAAAAAAGGAGAAGGTTTATATGGTTCAATTTTTTCAAACTCATATGGGGCAAAAATTTTATGAGCGTGATATTCCAGAAATGGTAAGAAAGCTCAATGAAATTGCTTCTGAATTAAGTCGTTCAAACGATCTGAAAGAGCGAGAATTAAAAATTAAAGAACGTGAATTAGAACTGTTGGAAACTCAAATTAGAAAGGAGAATAATTAAATGACTGATAAGTTAGTTAAAATCAGAGAAGCTTTGAACAAAAAGTATTTTGAAAGAGAAGAAGAAATTGAAGGGATGCTTATTGCTCTGCTTTCTCGCCAGCATGTCCTTTTGATTGGAGAGCCGGGCACGGGTAAATCGCTTCTATCAATGGAACTTGCAAAAATCATTGATGGAAGCAATTATTTTCAGTGGTTGCTTACCAAGTACACCACTCCCGAAGAACTGTTCGGAGCATTAAGTTTAAAAGAACTCGAACAAGGGATTCATAAGAGAAACACAAGTGGAAAATTACCAGAAGCACATTTTGTGTTTTTGGATGAAATCTTCAAGAGTAATTCAGCGATTCTGAACAGCCTTCTAACACTAATCAATGAAAGGCTATTTTATAATAATGGCACACCAATTAAAACCCCTTTAATCTCCCTTATTGGTGCTTCAAATGAATATCCAGAAGAAGATGAAGGACTTGAAGCGTTATTTGACAGGTTACTGTTAAGATATGAAGTCAAGCCAATTAGAGATAGGAACAACTTCATTTCTATGTTAAAAAATGAAGGACAGAACATAACAATGCCTTCTTTAACCATAAACGAACTAACTGATTTGCAATTTTATGCAGATATGACCAATGTACCTGACAACATATATGAAGGTATAGCTGATCTTTGCCAAGCTCTTGAAGATGAGGGAATTCAACCATCTGCAAGGCGTGTTAAAAACTCCATTAACGCACTTAAAGCAAAAGCGTTTTTGGAGGGGAGAAACACGGTTGAAGAAAAGGATATGTTGATTTTAAAGCATATTCTTTGGAATA
This sequence comes from Ureibacillus chungkukjangi, assembly GCF_044795995.1. Classification (NCBI taxonomy): domain Bacteria; kingdom Bacillati; phylum Bacillota; class Bacilli; order Caryophanales; family Caryophanaceae; genus Ureibacillus; species Ureibacillus chungkukjangi. The sequence goes on from NZ_CP085010.1 coordinate 169,789, forward strand.
ACATCGAGGAAAGGGATACCGCAGAGCAAATAATCAAAGAACACGCACAAGATCAAGTGACCAACACGGTAGAACGAGTGAAGAAGGAAGCGAAGGACATCCTTGCTTCACTAAATAAGGATAAAAAGAAAAATCCTTATGATGACACCAGAGAAGTAGCACAAAAACTAAAAGTGTTGGTGAGCGAACTTCAAAAGCTCAAAAATAATCATCCAGAACGATCAAATGAAATCGATCCAGTAATAGATACACTAAATAAAGAACAGCAAAAAATAATAGATGAGGTTCTCTTACCCATCAACAACATCTAAAAAAGAAAAGGATCGTTCCATAAATAAAAGTGGAATGATCCTTTTTCTATCAAGAAAAGGAGAGATAAATCATGTTTAAATCATTTTTGCGAAAAAGAAATAAAGAAACATCGGTTTTAAATACAGATGCCTTTGACAAAAGACGTTTTGAACAAATTTATGACATGTCAAAGGGATTGCAAGAGATTGAAAAAGCGGAGGAAATTCCTTTTGGTTCATCACCAAAAGTTGTACTTGCACCTGTCATGAAAGTATGTTAGCTGTTTCTAGCCGAACCCGCAATGCAAAACGCTGGATATTTCTGTATCCGTATCCCCGACGTTTCATCAGCTTGATCTTGTTATTTGTTCCCTCCATTTTCCCATTTGAATAAGGGGATAAAATGCACGATATGATTTCGTCTGTTCGTTTGACGAGTGATTTTGCGATGGCGCGAACAGCAGAACAAGGACAAAACAAATACCGATGAACCCAGGCGTTCAAACGACGTTTCGCTTGTCGCTCGTTTTGGCTTTTGGATACATAACGAAAATGTTGAAGGGATTGATAGACAGCCTGCAAGGAATCGCTCTCTTTCTGCCACTCCCGCACCGTTTGGCGTTCCTCCTCGGTGAGCTTCTCGGGGCGCTGGGTCAATAAGCGGCAAACATACCGGACATGCCCATGTTTCTTGTTCCCTTTTCCGAAGGATTTGCGGCATCGATCCAACGCTTCCGTAAACAATTGAATCACATGAAAATAATCGACCACATGCTTCGCTTCCGGACACGCCCCTTGAATCGCTTTTTTCATCGCTGGAGCCAAATCGCTCACGACATACTGAACAGAATCAGACACAGGAGCCAACACACGTCCAATGGCTTCCTCGTTCTTTCCTGCTTCAACGGCATACACTTCTCCCGTTTCGGCATCCATGATCGCCACTCCGTAATCATGCCCTTTTCGAAACGCAAACTCATCGACACAAACTGCCTTTGGTTGGATGTCATTCGATAGGAAGGAAGGGGCATGGGTATAAAACCAACGTTCCACGGTCGTGTAAGGAAGCTTGAGCATACGAGCCACCGCCTGAATGGATGTTCCGATGCAAGATTGCGCCACCCATTGCTGAAACGCATCCGTCGCTACACTTCGAGGGGAAATTCCGGGATAAGACGTGCTGAATGTCATGCCACATGTACCACAACGTCTACGCTCCACAGGGAGTTCCACCCAAAAGATGCCGATCCGTTGAGCATACCCATGCATCCATTGCTTCTTTTTGCCTGTCATTTTGATTGTACGCTTCAAGCAGACAGGACATAATGGGCATTGTTCGGGTAGAGAAAGTTCGAAAATCCAACGTTCTTCTTCTTTTCGCACCTTTTGAATCAAAACATCTGGTAAATCGATGAGTTCTTTGATAAACTGAGCGTACATGCGAATTTTCCTCCAATGGTTTGGTTTGGTCACCTTTACCATACAGGAAAATTCGCATTTTTTGTATCCTCTATTTTCCCTATGCATACCTATCTTAAAATCTCAAGTACAACTTGTGGTGAAGAGCCATAAAAAGTCTTATTGGATAAGAGAAGTAAAATCCACTATATCTGCATATTTTCTCCACATTTATTTATTATACTATTCTTTAAAGAAATATTGTTAAAGTTTTAGTAACTTCAAAATATCAAGGAATAGTTTATTGGAGAAAGGATATGTTCTTATGGATAAAAAAAGTAGGAGACTTTTCATGCGCCTATTTATCTTGGTGATATTAGCAGGAGCAATAGTCTTTACTGTTTACAATAGTTTGACTAAAGAGAAAAACAAAGTTTTACAGGTTGGAGATGCTGCTCCTGATTTTGAATTAGTTGATATGAACGGGGAAACACATAACTTATCGGAGTACAAAGGACAAGGAGTCTTTTTGAATTTTTGGGGAACATGGTGCAAACCATGTGAAAGAGAATTTCCAATCATCGACAAATATTACCAAGAATATAAAGATGAAGGCATTCAAGTATTAGCTGTTAATATTGCGGAATCTGATTTCGTGGTTCAAGATTATATTGATCGAAAAGGCCTTTCCTTCCCTGTTTTAATAGATAAAAATAAAAGCGTTATGCTAGCTTATAATATTAAACCATTACCAACGACTATTTTAGTTAATCCGGAAGGTAAAATAGAGAAAATAATCACTGGGGAAATGAGTGATGAAAGCATATTAAGTTATATGAATCAGATAAAGCCAGAATAAGAGTGCGTCTTTAATTGTAAGGAATGCGGAATAACTTGTATAACCTATACTTTAACAGGTTAAAGAAAATAAGCCTAATTGGGATATACACAGCATAGTGAATGACTGAGAGATGATGTTGTAATGAAACATGGAGAGGTTAACTCACAAAGTTATAATAATGAATCAAATTGTGTATTTCCGAAAGTATAGCTATCTGCTCATCAAGGGTTGTCGATAGCGAATTATAGTTTGTGATGTCAGAAGACGTCAATTTAGTCTTTGAATAATTCATTTTAGAGGGAAAAAGGAGATTCATTTGGTCACTATCTGACTAATGGCTCCTTTTTATACTTGGGAGGAAACCATAATGAAAAACACTTCAAGGGCCAAAACTATATGGCGGAGAAGAATATTTAATTCTATTAATGTTAATGTTAATGTGATAAGTTTAGAAAATTTAAAACAAACTATCTTAGCAGTAGAAAATGCTCAGATAAAGGGAAGGATACAGATGACATGAACACTATTTAGTAATGAATATTACTACGGTTTATTTGTTAAGAACAAAATATAGGCATTGTAAAGGCGTGAAAAACATTACCCTTTTATACGATAATGGATTGCGCGGAAATTCCGTATTTTAAAATTACAACATCATTCATACACATTTAACTTTGTTGTATTATAACCTCCCCGAAAGAAGATAGTTATTTTGCTTGTCAATATAGATCCTGAAGAAATGCTAACTCAAACTACGTTTCCTTTCCCCTCTTTTTCAAATATGTAATTAAAATTAACAAAAATTATTATTTACTTTCTTTTTAATGCCACTCTAGATATTACTTTGCAACCAACACTTTTTATATCTATCAATTCAATAGGAGGAAATTTCTTGCGGTTAATACGAAAATTATTACCTTTATTCATCGTTCTTGGGGTGATTTGGGTTATATACGCAAAAGATATTCAAGATTCCAAAATTCAAATGATTTATCAAAATATAACGGCCGATTTAGAATCCTGGAAAGAAAACCCTAATATTCAGAATGCACTAGGTTTTTTAGGAGTTGGATTGGATCAAATATTTGGTGAGCTTAATCAAGTAATTACCAAGTATCGAAGTGATCCTTCTAATCCCGAGTCACCAGATATCGAAAAGCCGAGATTATCAGAACCTACTTCTCAGTCTTTTTCCATTCATAATATAGAGCTTGGTGATACAAGAGAAGAAGTTGAAAAGCTAGTTGGTGAAGCTAAGAGATCTTCCATGAATGAGTATGGAGTAAATTGGAATGCTTATCATGATCAATATCGTAACTTTTTTATGATTGCTTATGATAATGACAATAAAGTGGCAGGATTATATACTAATCAAGATTTAATTTCTTCTAAACAAAAAATTAAAATTGGTAGCCCGAAAGATTTAGTATTAGCGCAATTTGGTGATCCGTTAACATTCTTGAAAAAGGGAAGGATATCCTATCAAGTTAAAAATGACGGTGAATATTATTTATACCAGTTTGAAGATAGTTATATAACTATCTTTTTTGATAAACATAAAGAAAATACGGTAACAGCTATTCAAATTATTAGTGAAGAATTAGAAAATGATAAAAGTGAATTTTATGCAGAGGGAAACCAATCATTAATAGAAGGCTTTGAATATCAACTATTTGATTTAACTAATTCTTCCAGAGTAGTAAATAGGCTTCAACCTTTAACATGGGATGATCGTGTAAAAATAACGGCACGGGATCATAGTGTGGATATGGCTGTTAATCAATATTTTGATCATACAAATATAGAAGGCCAATCACCTTTTGATCGTATGGAAGAGGATAATATTTCTTTTCAAACAGCAGGTGAAAATATTGCAGCTGGTCAATTAAGCAGTATTTTTGCTCATGAAGGCTTAATGAACTCTATGGGGCATAGAGAAAATATCCTTCAATCCAACTTTGAATCATTAGGAATTGGTGTTGGGTTTGACACAGAAGAAAAACCATATTATACACAAAACTTTATAACTAAGTGATCCGAATTCCATTACTATAAGAAATCAATCTCTAAGGGCTTTTATACACATTGAAATAAATGATCCATTATTTTTCTTTATATATATTAAGGATTATTTGGATTAGAATTCAATTAAAGGTAAATACTAAATGCAAAATATTCACCATGTACTAATATAAATAGAAGTTTTACAGGTAATATAACAGACAGATACTTGGAGGAATGGACTTGAGGCCGTGGTTTTCTTTATGGCAGGCTTGGGAGTTTATATACTTATAAATTTAAAAGCTGCGAGGAGGGGGGGATGCAGACATTGAAGATTAATGATGTCATTCTAAGAACGGTTGTTAAAGGTGTTGTGTTTATCATATTAACGCTTGGCGTTTACCTCTTCTTTTCAGGACATAATGCACCTGGTGGAGGATTTATTGGCGGGCTTGTACTAGGCTCAGCCATTGTACTTCTTTATATTACGTATGATCTTGAAACCATTCACAAAAAAATGCCCTTTGATTTTAAAAAAGTAGCTGCTTTTGGTGTACTTTTATCGACTGGGACAGCGATTGGCTCCATCTTTTTTGATGCACCATTTTTAACGCAAACAAAGGGTTCTTTTACGTTTCCGATTATAGGAGAAAAGGATTTAACGACGGTTACGATTTTTGAAGCAGGTGTTGCATTAACGGTAATTGGAACGCTTGTTACAATTATTTTAAGTATAAGTGAGGATGAATAGTATGGAATCTTTAATGATTCATTAATTGTATTCTCATTACAGTGGAACCTATTTAGTCCTCTCACTAAGTGGTGGATTCCTGCTTACTGATATACCTGCTAAATGCATCTCAATAGCTTCACTTCACTTCCTATGAATAACTAACTCTTGTTCCTATAAAAAACACCTTTATCTTCAATTTTAGTTATCTATACCGGAATTCAGGATAAAGGTGTTTTTTTATTTATCTCACCTTGTGGGTCAGTCGCTTATCGAACTTAGTCTTACAATTAGGGTTGGACTAATAAAAACCGAGTTATACAGCTAACTCCTATGGAAAAAACGCCTATTCTTCCGTTGGCAATGGCTCTCAAAAATCATTGTTTAAGAAAACCAGAGTGTACTTTATGATTACAGACTGCAGTAAAAAAGATTGCAATGTAGTAACCAAACTTGGCTATGTGGGTTTATGAGGTTGGAATACCATAACAAGAGTCAACCGTTTTTGAAAAGCAAAAATGTACAATTCAATTTCTGCTGAATTGTACATTTTTTTAGTTTTCGGACAAGCCTGTTTCTATGTAACGGCTTATGTTTCTTTAACTTTTTTAGTTTTTTCTTATTTTTTGTTATAGTAAGCAAGTATTCCGTTATAAATTGCCTCTGCGTATAATTCACGTTGATCAGCAAGTTTCTTTGCATCTTCTGAATTAGTAACAAATCCTAGTTCAACGAGAACACTTGGCATTTTTGTGTAGGTTATAACTTGGTATCTTTCATTCTTAACACCACGATCTTTCATTTTTAAAAGCGAAACTATTTGTTTTTGAATTTCGGCAGCTAATTTTTTACCCTCTTCACTTTGTGGATTTTTGGAAGAATCGTAAAATGTTTCGGTTCCAGTTGCTGATGAAGAACCAGAATTAACATGGACACTCACAAAAATATCTGCACCGTTTTGATTGGCAATTTTCACTCGTTCATCAAGGGTTGGAAAGGTATCGGAATTCCGTGTCAAAATGACTTTTGCGCCGGCAGCCTTTACTTTTTTCTCCAAAAGTTCTATAACATTGAGAGTGATGTCCTTTTCATACATGCCATTTTCTGTTGTTCCAGGATCTTTCCCACCATGCCCTGCATCAAGAACAATGACTTGGTTTTTAAGAGCATTATTGGTTGTTTGTGTAAACTCCGATGTCCCACTATAAGTACTAATATAACTGGTACTTATATATCCTACTCCATTCTTATAAAAAATTTCCGCCCAATTTCCGTTTAATGAGTATATATTTACAACACTGCCAAGTGATAATTGCCCAATCACTTCATCATTCGTTGAAGGTCCAGAACGTACGTTTAAGACATCTGTTGTTACTCTTGCTGTTTTAGTTGAGGCAGCAGGTATTGTTTTTTGTGTTGATTGATTTGAGGTTGCCGGTTTTTTTCGGTAACTTGGATTAAGTGTTCGAGTAAGGAATACTGCAAATTCTGAACGTTTAATGTTTTGTTTAGAATTAAATCTATCACCGTATCCTGATGCAATTCCAAGTTGATAAAGAGTACTGATATATGGTCTGAATTCATCATTAATATAAACATCTACAAATGGTTCATTTTGCTGGTTCTCAACTGTTAATCCGAATGCTTTTACTAATATTTTTGTCATTTGACCGCGTGTTAATGATTCATCGGGTGCAAATGTACCATCTGGATTTCCGTCAAAGATGTTTAATTGAACAGCTTTTTCAATCCAACCAGCAGCCCAATGTTTTTCTGATACATCAGGAAACCTTGTCTTAGATAACAAAGCCGGTTTTTCTTTTTTTGCACTCATCACCATTTTAGCGGCCTCTGCACGTGTTAATGTTTTTTCAGGGGCAAAAAAATAACCTTTTAAATCTTCGTACCCACCAATGATTGAAAGACTACTTAAATAGTTAATCTCTGTACTTGCCCAATAGGAAGATGAGATATCATAAAAATCGGTTGTTTCAGCACTGACCTTTCTTTGATTAATTGGTGGAGCAACAATAATAGTAATTAGTACAATAAACATTAAAACTTTAGAAAATATAAACCTCTTCCCCATAATTTTACAACTTCTTTCTAAGTATTTGACATAATTAGACTAACAATATATTACCAAGATTTCCATATGTTTTTTATCTAAGTGATAGTTTAGTTATTTTGGGTTAGCTATCCAACTTACATTGAAAAGAGTTTATATAATTGAAAAGAGTTTTATATATCAAAAGCATTAATTTCTAGACCTAAAAATTTTACTCAAAATGGTTTATTCTACCGTGTCCGAACAGAAACATGTATATTAACCTCTGTTGTAAAATTTCCCAAAAAGAAGCTATTTTGACCCACTGTTTCAAAATGGCTTCTTTTAATTTTACTAGATATAGCTGTTTGACCAATATAATAATATTACGAGTTTATATCTTATTTTAAATAACGATTACAGCACTTATATCTGCACAATTTCTCCTTACTTTTGATTTATAATAATCCACATCTTAATTCTCAAGCAAGAAAGAGTATGGAGAATTATTTTGAAGAAAATTATTATTATCATCTTTACAGTATTAGCAATTGATTCTCTCTATCTTATCTAAGGTGTATGGTGAGAATCCACGATGATCTAGCAAGTTAGCAACAATAGTTCTAGAAAGTAATTCAGGGTAAATATTATATAAAAAAAATTCTAAGAATCAAATGTATCCAGCAAGTTAACAAAAATCGATACAGCCATTTATGCTAATGAAACAGGTAAATTAGATGATTTTTTTACAATTATTAGCAATGCGCGGGATGTAGAAGGTAAAACAAGTTATTTTAAGGAGAGAAGGTTACATTAAAAAGCTAGTACAAGGCTTATTAATAAATTCTGGGAATGATGCGGGCATAGCAATAGCAGAACATTTAAGTGTAGAAGAATAATGAAGATAATAATGTAATTGCTATTTACCACATAGTAGGAGTAAGCAACCATGAAATTAAAACAATTAATAAATACTTTGGATTTAAAAAATACTTTAAAATCCGAGTCAGCAAACATCAATATATCGGGAATAGCGGATAATTCGATTGATGTAGAAAATAATTATATATTCGTTGCTATTAAGGGTTTAAACACAGATGGTCATGATTATATTTCAGATGCGATCAAAAGAGGAGCTAGTGCAATAATAGGTGAAATTGATATAGAAAAAAATTCTTTACCTGTGCCATATATCCAAGTTTCTAACAGTAGAAAGGCTTTAGGAGTTATCGCTAATAGCTTTTACAATTCACCATCCAAACAAAAATTAATGATCGGAATTACAGGCACTAATGGTAAAACAACAACAAGTTTTATACTAAAACACATTTTAGAAAGTAATGGAATGACTTGTTCCTTAATTGGAACAATTCAAAATGAAATAAATGGGGAGGTATATCATAGTAAACAGACCACCCCTAGCTCTTTATCTTTGCAAAGGTTCTTATCCGAAAGTAGAGATGAAATAGCTATAGTTGAAGTTTCATCACATGGTTTAACTCAATATAGAGTTGAGGGTATTAGGTTTGATATTTGCATATTTACAAACCTTGAACAAGAACATCTGGATTATCATGGAACAATGGAAAATTATTTTAAATCTAAACTGTTACTATTTAATCATTTAAAAGAAAATGGACAAGCAGTCGTTAACGTAGATAATTTTTGGGGTGAAAAACTAGCTGAGATCTTAAAGGAGAAAGAGATAATTGTTCATACAATCGGTCAAGCTAGAGAAAATGAGGTTCAAATTAAAAAATTTAATTACGAAAAATCTGTAATCTCAATAGAGGAATCCAATGAAACAATTCATTTTTCAATGCCTATGACTGGTGTCCACAATCTATATAATTTTGTTATGGCATATCGAGTTGCACAACTCTTAGGTATTCAAAAAGAAGACGTTATTAATTCATTGAGAAATTTCAAGGGTGTCAAGGGAAGATTTGAAATTTTAAAATTACAGAATGATGTCACAGTTGTAGTTGACTATGCTCATACAGCCAATGCGGTTTTTTATTGTTTGAATACTGCAAAACAGCATGGAGCTAAGAGAGTTACTCACATTTTTGGCTTTCGAGGAAACAGGGATGAATCTAAAAGAAAAGAAATGATAACTATCTCATCGGAACTAAGTAATCAATTTATTTTGACATTTGATGATTTAAATTCAGTAACAATACCAGAAATGATTCAGACTCTAAAGGATTTGAACAATCTTTATGGTAATCAAAAAGGATTGGTTATTCCTGATCGTACTTTAGCAATAAAATGGGCTATCGAACAATCAAAACCTGTAGATTGGATAATAATTACAGGAAAAGGTCATGAAGATTACAACCAAAAATTTACTCTTCCTACTAGCTCTGATGAAAAAACTGTTCTTTATCTTACCGAAGAATTTAACAAAACTAATATAGAAACAATTAATTAGACGATTTCTCTTTAATTCAGGAACTATCAACGGAAAGAGTTATTACATTGGTAGCCCTAATTATTTAAGCTCATATCCAAAAGTATGAGTTCAGGTATTGAGTAGCAAGTGGCTGTTCTTCAGAAGGCAATACCGCAATGCTAGTCGGAACTAAAGATGAAAATTTGGCAGTATTTACAATAGCCGAGGAAGTACGGGAATCTAGCGTGTAAATTGTTAATAGCTGGCGTTAAAAACGTGTAAAGGAATAAATAAAAAGGGTTTTCCGAAGTAGGAAAGCCCTTTTTTAATTTATAAGTGAGTGCAGGTAGATTACTCAAATGATTAGCTTTTATTCGGCTCCTTTTCTTGAATATAAAGTTTGTTTAAAGGAACGGAAGCACTTGTTTTGTAACTTTGCCCGTCAACTCGCGGCTTTTGGCAAAACAAACCACGCTATGTTTCTTGAGGAAGGAGTCTTTGTGGGGGAATAATAAAAATTTTAAGTTTGAAATAATTATTACCCTAACAGATTAACCTATCATTTTTTCATAATCATTTATTTCTTTTGTTAGGAAGTCCATCTACCTTTGCTGATGTTAAATTGGTTTTCGATAATAATAGAAATAAGTCGGATGTAATCTCTTTTATCCCTTAGCGGTTATAGTTAATCATAAGTAAATTCCGTAACTATTAGACAAATAAGAATTACATAAAAAATTCTATATTATAACTTCCTACTTAAATCCATAATTTCTCCATAAATATGTGTTAAATTTCTACTAGAAAGTTTTACAGTAATAAATGTAATTGATGTATTTAATTAGTAATTGGGAGGGGAAGAATTTAGAATTATCATGATTATAAATTTATGGTATTAATCAGTCCTTTTTATAGTTATTAAAGTACCCCCCCAATGAAAGATTATAAAAGTAAGAGTGAATTATGGGAGAAACGTTATATCAGTAGAAAAAGCGGGTATGCTTGAGGTTTTTGTGAGTTTATTTGTTAATATTCTTGTTAGTATAATCGGTTTAAAGAAATGAAGATTAAAAAAATACAACATACGATAATCTTAAAACTAAAAATCTCGAAGGTGAAAATTCATCTTGGATGATTTTGAGATTAAGAACTGCTTTTATTCCTTTTAAAACTATAATGCTAGGAAGTGCAAAAGTTTCACTAGGTGTGTTTTCTGTTGCAAGTACGATCGGAAAATACATCTATTCATCTCTTCTTCTTGAAGCAGGAATTTTTCAATAATCATAACTTTTCGTTTCTAGGGGTAATTGATAACGCTAAAAGCATTAAAATAGCTTATAACATTAATCACTACCTACTACGATATAATAAACCTAAAAGGTTAAATGAAAAATTAATACTAGGAGATTTCAGAGCAAAAAATTGTTTCATATATCATGCTAGATTAGGAGTACTCGGAGATGGAAAATATTATTTGTGTTTGTGGTCATGAAAATCAAGCAGGTACCAAGCTTTGTGGAAAATGTGGTCGACCACTATCAGAAGAGGCAAAAAACAGTAAAATCGTTGATATGAAATACGACGGTGCTGCTATCCGTTCTAAAACTCGCAATAAATCTTTTGTTGATAAAATTTGGAATTTTTTCTCCAGTGTAAAAGTTGGTATTACATTAATTATTATTAATCTGATTGCAGCTTCTATCGGGACAATATTCCCGCAAGAATTTTATATTAGTGTTTCGACAGATATTGAAAAAGAAGCATATTATGAAGAAACATATGGATCGATAGGGAAACTATATTACGAGCTTGGGCTATCCGATGTGTATAGCTCATGGTGGTTCCAAATTTTAGTCGGTATGCTTGCTATTTCAATTATTGTCGCAAGTATTGACCGTGGTCTACCTTTACATCGTTCACTTAAAAATCAACGTGTAAAACGACATCCAAGCTTCATGAAGCGCCAACGTATTATAGCTGAAGGCCCGTTAACAAGAGGCAATTCATCTGATACGTTGAATTTAGTTGAAGAAAAAATGAAAAAGTTAAAATATAAGGTCCGACGCGATGGCAATGCCTTATTGGCTGAACGCGGTCGTTTTGCTCGTTATGGACCATACATAAACCACTGTGGTTTAATCATCTTTCTAGCAGCGGTAATGCTACGACTAGTTCCTGATTTCTACATTGATGAATCAATGTGGGTCCGAGAAGGAGAAGTTCGTGCAGTTCCTGGTATGGAAGGGTACTTTATTGAGAATGAAAAATTTATTTTAGAATTACATGATAATGACACCACTGAAAACCAGGAGCTTCAAGGGGTTAACGTAGTTGCAAAAAACTATCAAACTGACGTTAAGTTATATAAACAGGCTGAAGATGCAATACCTGGACAAGCAGAAAACTTAGAATTAGTAAAAGAATACTCCATTCGAGTAAATCACCCACTGCAACACGATGGTTATTCATTCTACCAAATGGATTTTAAACTAAATGAGCTTAAAACCATGAACTTTGAGTTAACAAACAAAGAAACAGGTGAATCTTTAGGTGCTGTAAGTATTGACTTAACTAACCCTCAAGACGAGTATGTACTTAATGATCAAACCAAAGTTGAATTGTTAGGTTTTTATCCTGACTTCTCAGGATTTGAAAATGGTGAACCGCAAACTGCAACTCCAACTCCAAACAATCCAGCATTTATCTTTAAAATGACAACACCTGAAAAACCGGAAGGAGAAGTAAGTTTTGTCGCGATCCAGCAAACGATTGAACCTAATGGGGACAATACACATAAAATGACATTTAAAAGTGTTGAAACAAGAAACATGTCTGGTCTAACGGTACATAAAGATCGTTCGATTCCTATGTTAGCAATCGGTGGCTCAATCTTTATGATTGGCGTAGCCATCGGTTCATATTGGAACCACCGTCGCCTATGGATAGAACAGTTAGAAGATGGTACGATTCGTCTAGCAGCGCATACGAATAAAAACTGGTTTGGAATTAAAAAAGATCTAGATGCTTTAACTGAATATGCACATCTTCCACAATATATTGACCAATCTGAAGATGAAGAAGAGACTGAGGACGCACAAAAGGAAAAGGATGGTGACCATACCTTATGAGTTTAATTGATGTAAGTGGAAACTTATTATTTGTTGCTTTTATTGCATATTTAATTGGAACATTAGTATTTGGTGGAGCTATTAAAAGCACAAAACCTGATGGAGCAGTAAAACGTGCTAACAATTGGGGGAAACTTGCAATCATCTTAACGGTTATCGGATTTCTAGCACATTTAGGTTACTTTATCACACGTTGGATTTATACAGGACGTGCTCCAGTAAGTAACATGTTTGAATTTACTACTGCATTTGGTATGTTCATCATTGCGGCGTTTATTCTAATTTACTATATGTATCGTATAACAGCACTTGGTTTAATCGCTTTACCAGTGGCATTACTAATCATCGGTTATGCGGCAATGTTCCCAAGTGAAGTGGACCCACTTGTACCATCACTTCAAAGTCACTGGTTAACCATTCATGTTATTACAGCGGCAATGGGACAATCTGTTTTAGCGATTAGTGCTGTAGCAGGGTTATTATACTTATTAAAATCGATTGATCCTAAGAAAAAAACAAAGAGTCGTTTTTGGTTGGAAGCAGTTCTATACTTCCTTGTTCTTGTAGTTGGATTTATCTTAGCTACTGTACTCTTTAAAGGGGTTATGGGTTATGAAGCTAACTTCACTTATGTTAATAAGGATGGTCTTGAACAAGAAATCACATACAATATGCCAGCAGTTTTTGGTATGAATGAAAATACGTTATTGACAGAAGGGGCAATGAATCCAATTGTGGACATGCCACCTGTTATTGAAGCGAAAAAGTTAACAACAGTATTCTGGACAATTGTTATTGGTACAGTTCTTTACGCATTGATTCGATTAATTGCACGTAGACGAATTATTGAGATGCTACATCCATTAGTTCAAAAAGTTAATTTAAACTTATTAGATGAAGTGGGATATCGTTCTGTACTGATCGGGTTCCCTGTATTTACCTTAGGTGCTTTAGTATTCGCTATGATTTGGGCACAAGAAGCCTGGGGACGCTATTGGGGTTGGGATCCAAAAGAGGTCTGGGCTCTTATTACTTGGTTATTCTATGCTGCTTACCTACACTTACGTTTATCAAAAGGGTGGGAAGGGAAAAAGTCTGCATGGCTTGCTTTAATCGGCTTTGCCATCATCCTATTTAACTTAATCGTTGTTAACTTAGTAATAGCGGGTCTTCACTCGTATGCTTAAGGCAAAAAGAATTATTACTCTGTTTACAAGGATGTTGATATTGTATGCATAATTACCACTAGTATTAGCTCGTTGCTATCCTTAGCGTAAGCGGTTTTTCTCTTTTCTAACAGAGGAGGAATGTAGTAACCTGTAACAAAGAGCTTGAACTGAATGGAAGAAATAATAATCATTAAAATTTGATATCAATCAAATTTTCACAGAAACAAGGTATCGAAATAGACTTTTAAAGAATTGTACAATGATAAAACTACCAACCAGGTGTGTAAACTTCCTAGTTGGTTTTTCTTTCCTTATTATTCAAAGTTCGTGAGAAGAGTTTGTTTTTTAATTTTCATAGTTTTGGGATACTTCCGCTAATATTTTAGTAGTAAAAATAAAGTAAATTTAATGCATTATTTAAGGAGAACCAAAGTTGAATTATTTCAATGATTTTATTTTATTAATTTTGATATACATCATTATATTTTACAGAAAATGGTTTAAAGAGTCGAAAAGGTCATTGATGTTTAAAACAATAATGTATATTTATATTGTTTTGGTTTTGTTTGTTACACTTATGCCCTTTACTACACCGTTTGTTAGTTTAAACCATTCTTTTATGGAAACGGCTAACTTTATTCCTTTTAGAGATCTAAGATTACATTATTATGGGGCTATTAGAGAAATACTATTAAACATTATAATGATGATTCCCTTTGGATTCTTATATCCAATTATTAATAAAAAAGGTGTAATCAAAACCGTAATTACGACTTTATACTTTAGTTTAAATATTGAATTTTTTCAGTTATTGAGTGTATGGTGGGGAAGTATAGTAATAAGGAGATTTGATGTAACTGACTTAATTACAAACACTTTTGGTGGCTTAATAGGATATCTTATGTTTGTAGGTTTAAAGCGAGTTGTCACAAAAAAAATTAAGGGAATAACCTACAATACTTATTCTTAGTTGTATTATATTATTAATTTTTATTGCAGATTTCCTTCTTTCTCTTTAAAGGAACACGATTAGACGAAGGGTTGTGATCCCGGACAAGGTTAAATAAGGAGAGTAATTTTTCTTCATATAGTAATTACACTTATACTAAAAGAGGCGATGACCCAACACGTGTTGGCCCCACATGAGCTAGCAATAGGACGTGATGACGGCCTTCAATGGTAGGGGACCAGGTAAACTCAAAGCTAAGCTAGCATTGCCAATGACCGGTCTTGGAAATTATGAGCGTTATCCTTATCCAACAATTCGAGAAAAAGAAGCAGTTAATCTTATGAACCAGCTAGTGGTAATTGTTTTGCAGATGGCTATAAAAGAACACATTTTTAACAACCTATCCTTATTAGAATTAAATGATTATGAAATAATGTCTGATAAAGATGATAGAATTTAGTTTGTTTCTTGCGGATTGTGAGACAAGAACATAACTTTAAGAGGTTGTAGATTGGATCCATGAAAATAGTAGATTTAAAGAAGATAAACATGAATATCAGAGGAGTAACAAACGCCGTATAGTTTTATAGGAGTGTTGTTACTCTTTTAATTTCAAACTCTTTCAATAATGAAACTTTTTTATAGAAGGATTTTACATAATATTTTTATGTAAAATCTGCACTAAAAGGTCGTGATTAAAAAGATAAAATGGACAATAATTGGCTTCCAAGGGTGAAAAAATGAATGTAGTCGAACAGATAATTGAACAGTTTCAAGTTGCAAAAATAGCTTAGGAGCAAGAAAATAAAATATATTGAACCATGAATCAGAGCTGCATTATACCTTGATTGCTTGTAAAAAACAAGAAATTCAAGACGAAATTAACAAAGTTTTTACGTCCTAGTATTGCTCCAGGACTTTCTTATTTGGTAAAATGTATTATATTAAGGAAGGCGGTCTGAATAGATGGAAAGTATTTTTGGTGTTGGCAGCATCTCTCGTGAAGATGAACGTTTTATACCTGATTTTAAAAGCCACAAAGAAGCAAAAGTATGGTTTTTGAATCGTTTTGGAAAACGTTTTATGAAAGGCAGTGTTGAGAAAGTTCATAATCAAAAATGCTACTTCTATATACTTATCGTAAATGAGAAGGCATTCAAATATGGCCTAAAGGCATTTCAGCATAAAGGGATTATTGACTCTACTAATTATATGACAAGCTATCAAGAAATTCAGATCTTTGAAGATGGATCAGTACATATCGTTCACCAGGAGGAATTTTAAGGTAATACAGTAGAAAGCCCCTAATGGTCGATATGATTTTAATAGAGGTTTAAAAGCGCATTTAAAGACCTTAACGCATGGGGTAACCTTTTTAACACAAAGTGTGTTGATGGTTACACATCCTTCGAGTAATCAGTAAAGTTAGAAAGTTAGTCAAAGCAGTAAAAGAATGAGGATAAAGAATTTTCTTCACATAGACACTTTTTACATTTATTTGTAATAGAGTGTCTGTTTTTAAAATACTAAATTAAATTTGCCCGAGCCCTCGAAGGGGGCCTTTCCATGCCCCAAAGGGCTAAGTGAGGTGCAAATGATGCGGTTGTGAATGCAGCTAACGTTTCACCGACTTCTACTATTGAATCCGTAACTCAGAAAAACAGGCTAAAATTATATCCAAAGTGATACATATGAAGCGGGAAAACAGATTTATAAGAAACTTCCAAGTGAAGTTAAGTTTACGTCCCGTTATTTCCAGAAGAACCAACTCCGTAGTATTTTTATAAAAAAGCGCTATCTGGATATTCAGTACATAGCATTGAAAATTACTACAATCTTGCTTCCTATAAAATAGAGGTAAAAGGCACAAATTTAAAATTAGTTAATAATTCCCCTTAAGCAAGGAACGGCCAAAGAGATCAGTACCGCATTAGAAAAATTTACAGATGTACTGGCCTTGCTATTAAAAGGAGAAACGCAAAAGGAGTCGCTCTTAAATGTTTATGATTACCTATTCGATAACTTCGAATATAATGCAAGCGACGCTCAAAAAATGGACATTGGGAACATCGGACAAGGATCCTTCACTTGTAATGGTTTTCCCCATTTAGCCAATGAGGTGTTAAATAAAATGGGAATTAATTCTGAAATTGACAAGGTGAATAGCCCTTTTGGAATAGTGTCTATCTAGGTGAAAAAGGAAAAGAGGTCGCTACTACATTTGATGTAACAAGTGTAGGGTTATACAAGAGCGCTACGTAACACTAGGTAATAGTACAAAAGAACAGTTAAAAAAAAACATGGAATATTGGATTCTATTCAGCTAAATATGAAGTTTTCGGATAGGAGGAAGTAGAACGATTTGATTTTTCTGCATAATAATATATCCATTTAGAGAAACTAAATCCTGTTTATGCAGGATTTTTTTGTCTTTTGACCTTGATAGAAAAAAATAAAAAATATCCTTAATTTCGACAAAAAGTATCTTTAAAAGACACTATTTAATTTAACTTTTTATTACTAAATTAAAACTAAGAGTGTTTTGAATTAAATTGTTTCTTTAAACGATACTATCGGGTATAATTATAGTGGAGGAGATGTAAAATGACTAACCAAAATAAATCCATAAATGAAATTGTAGGCGAAAACATAAAGAACTATATCGATGCAGTCGGAAGATCGCAAAAATGGGTATACGAACGTACAGATATCCCAAAACCCACTTTTTATAAATTGTTGCGCGGAGAAGGTGATTTAAATAAGACCGTTCCAAAAATAAATAAACTATTTAGGATAGATGATCCGTTTTATTTTTATAATACAGAGTTTAAAGTTCCTAGAACAATAAATGAAATAAAAGAACAATCTAACATACAAAACTTTTCAGCTGCTAGTTATAGTGGAAATGATGAAAACGGCTATTTTAAAGAAACGATGAATATTCTTGAAGATTTTATATCAATGATTGATGTACTTGAAACCGTAAAAGAGCTAGATTAAAAAGAATACTATCCGAAACGAAAAGTAATTTTAAGAACAAAGGATGTGAACCATTACTTGATTAATCATAGTAACGTAGTAAATGTTATTACACAAAACAGACTTCTTCTACCATCTATATTAAATAAAGTGGAAGAAACAAAAGAACAGGGTCTTTCGTTTCGTTATAAAACTATAGAAGCAATAAAAAGCTATTTAATTAAAGAGACGCAAGTTTTATTATTCCCTAGTATGCACAAGAGTTACGGGGGACTTGTAACATATAGAAATGGTCGATTTTTTATTCATATCAATACTGGACAGCCTAAAACTTATGAAAATTTCATTTGGGCCCATGAATATTATCATTTTAAATATGAAGCGCAGGATATTAAAAATTCTCAAATACGTACGTTTTTCGATGATGCTGTGCTGAATGAAAAGGAAAGGGCTGCAAACCTTTTTGCGGCAGAGCTACTTGTAGATAGTAGAGTTTTGAAAGCGTTATACCAGGACATCACGACAATTTATCCTAATGATAGCTTAGAGAACAATGTGATTAGACTTATTCCAGCATTTGAATTGCCGTATAAAGCTATTGTGGTTAAATTGGCCCAGGATGGCTTAATCAGTGAACAGGAGGCTATAAATATTATTGATTATAATTATCGCGACAATTTACCAAGCGACTTTGATCAATCTATTTTAAAACCTACTGGTGCTATTAAAATAAATAATTTAGGAAGACTTTTAAATGATCAAGTAATTGAAACAAATATGCTTCCAAATGACTTAAATAGTTTTCGAGCAGTGTATCAAAAATACTTATCACGTTTAGAAGGGCTCCGAGAGAAAGAGAAGGAGTGAGTCATATACTTGACCATGTAAATTTTGAATCAATTCAGCCATACATCCATAAGGGATATGACAGTAATAATTTTAGCAACCTTGTCTTCGTTTTTGACAACATGATGCTATCAAATCTAGCATTTTCAGCTAGAACTAATCCTCAAGAATTCAATCTTTTATTAGATGCAATGTCTTTAAAAGAGGGCATAATTTTGATACCAGAAATCATTATGGATGAGAGTGCTGGCAATCGAGATATGACGCCTGAAAGATATCGAGAATATTACGAACCGCTTTTTAAGGCACTTTCTCAATATACAGACATATTTGTTGTTCCGTTTGAAACTTGCTTCGAAATAATCAAAGAAGGTGCCGTGGATTCCAATGAAGCTTTTGCGCAATTTCAATTGATCGCAAAGCAATGGAACAAAACGAATATGGAAATTCAATTAAAAATCGAAGCATCCACAGACGTAGAAGGTATTAAGTCCGCGTTAATTAGTGACTCAAAAGATGCAGGAGAAAGAGTAATACATCTTTTATCAAGTGCTTTATTAATAGATGGCGTACCGAAAGTGAGATTATACAGTAATGAAAAACGGGGCGTTTTTAACATTCACTATATATGCAGCCTTGATGAAACTTTACGTGAAATCCTACGTTTTAATACACAGAAAGCCTTTCTGAATTGTTATGAATTGGAATCAATTGATTGTATCTTAGCCAAAGTAATACAATTACAAAAAGGGAATTGGACGCGAGAAGAACATTTTTCCTTTTTAGAACGTCACCGAGTGAAAAGAATGAAAATGAGAGATGTTCATTATTACATGCCTCCAAACTTTTCGGACAAAAGGCATTTGAATAACGATGAATTTGTTGATTTAATTCTTTTAAATGATGAAGTTACGATTACTTTTTAATAGTGTTAGTACTATAAATTATAATCTTCATGCCAAATAAAGCCGTTATCCGATTTTCAAACAGGTGGATAGCGGCTTTATTTGTTTTTATAGCCTTTTTCCATTTATTAAGGTCATTTTTCCCTCAGCGAAAACCAAGTCAAAGCTAATGAGGCTTTCTCCGTTGCCCCTCGGATGATTTTAAATGGGGTAGTACCAGCGAAGCTGTCACTACCCGCAATAAGAAATAAAGTTAAATTTGCAAAGTGTTTTCTATTTCTGATTGCCTTTCTTCGATTGGAATTCGCTCCATCATATCCAATTTAAAGATACCATAAGGATTTATATGGCTATATATAAGTGGACTTAATGCTCTCAAGTCTTCAGGTGTCATCATATCCTGCCACTTCTTTTCGGATAAAACGGATTGAATCATAAGTGTGTTGATATACACGAGACAGTTTTGTAATAAATGCAGGGAAAGAACCGCAACCTCCTGATCTTCCAATCTATTTGTTGAAATTTCTCCCCCTTTTCCGTAAAAAATAAAACCATTGGCGGAATTCCAGTTTTCTACAACATTGAGACCTTCGTTAATTTCTCTTCGAATGTCTTCCGAACCTAAATAATTACATAAGAAAATGGTTTTAATGACTTTTCCCAGTTCAGATAAAGCCTGATAAGTCGGGTGTTTTAGGTTACTTCTTGTAAAGCGTTTTAAAATAGATTCCGTTTCTGCTGTTCCAAGACGTAGTGCAGTGGCGTATTTAATCATCTGATCATATTGCTGACGAATCAATTCCCAATTGATAGGTCTTGTAAGAATTGGTTGTAGATTAGGGAAAGCATCACTCATGCCACTATCTGGTCTGTACAGTTTTTGAGATTTGATAGCTTTTAATCTTGGCATAAGCTGAAAACCTAAGAGATGGCAAAAGGCAAAAGCTACTTCACTTTGACCATGACTGTCTACATAATTCTTTTCAACTTCCATGCTTGTACAATGCTTCAAAACTCCTTCGATCATAGATGCTACCTCAGAAGAAGAACATGATTTTAATTGGGAATAGATGCAGGTTGAATGTTTAGCCACATGCCAGTAAATCATTACACCCCTACCCCTATACCGAATATGCCATTCAGTCATTAGATTTTGATCCCACGCACCAAATTTCTTGGAATCGGAAGCACAAGAAGTCGTTCCTTCTCCCCATATATCTGTCATTTTATTTCGTAAAATGGCATTTACAATCTCGGCAATGGCGTTACGCAGATTATCTTTATCTATATATTTTCGCCGTATGTATAATAGGTCTTTGTATTTTTCGCCATGTTCCCCGTTTGAAACTCGCTTTAACCCTGCATTTGTTCCCAAACCGTATAAACATAAGATAAGCCTCTTCTGCAGCAAATCTTTACTAATGACCTCCCTCGATGCAGCAGTTTTAAAAAGATCCGTAAAGTTTACACGCAAATCCGTTTCCTTGAGGATATCCAGTAAACTAGTCATTGGCCACCGTTTCATAATTTCGGTCTTTAGCCGTGATAGGTTAACTGGCTCTGGCACAGGGTCAAAAGGAGAAATAGATATTCGTCCATTACCGTTCCCATTTTCTTTCCCTTTTGTTAAAATGCGAACCTTATTATTTTTAGGAATTTCTTGATCCAATTTATTTAATGTCTTTGTCATTTCTTCCTTTAAATTGGTGATAAAATCATCGGGATTAATAGGTTTTTTTAGTGCTTTATAGTTTTCTTCACGATGCTGTTCAAAGTCCTGCGGTAGATCTTCATCAGGATTACGGTATCGTTCTGAACCGGGTACCCATATTTCTTTGCATCGCAGTTTATCACGCAAGACTTGCAAGGTGCTAATCTCATAATTAATACGATTGATTCTCTCTTCTCCTGAAATCTCCTGTTCCACGACTAGGTATCTCCAACTGGGACGGATCACACCATCCAATGGAATCTGGTCAGACTTTGGGAAAAAGTGAGTATTTGAATTTATATATTTTTTTATAAGTTCTAACGCTTCGATTACTGGATGATGAACCTCATTATTTGAACAAAACTCTAACATATCCAAAATACAGGGAACCATCCTACGGTAATGGGAACTGTACGATGAACGAATAATCGTATATACCTTCTGTTTGTATGCAGGCCCTGTATGTTTAAATTCCTTTACTAAATCTTTAAGTGTTTCCTCACTGATAACAGGATAAAGGACATCTCGAATAATTCCATCTGGATTATCTAACGCTTGTTCCGCCATTTGGAACAATAGATTGTTTTTCCCATTTACCTTCCTTAAATTATGTATCAATTCTTTATCCACTTTACGTTCGGCCCTAACATTAATACGATGAATTATTTGTATAAGTAGCTCAATCAGACCGTCTGTAATTTCTGCTCGTCGAAGCCAAAAGAAGGCAGATAAAAGTGTGTAGCGAATCTGAGGTGAATGCCGGCGCAATTCACGAATATCTTCAGTTGCTGTACGCTTTCTGTATTTCTTTAAAATTTTTGGTGAAATATCGTTAAACAAATCATAGGGTAATTGCAGCTCTTTTATAGTTTGAAGTTTATGCAGTTCTTTAAAAACTGTTTCTAACCCAATGCGTCCAGGATCGGACTTTAATTTATAAAACGTTAATATTTCTTTTGTTTCTGGGGAATCATCATCTTTTTCTAACTGATTAATTAATCTATCCAATCCTTCGCAAGTTTGCTTAGAAAGTCTTTGAAAAATAGTAGTGAAAAACTGATCTTCGTAGGAGTAGGTAGCAGAGCGAATAAGACGCTCTACTCGATCTGGGGTGGGAGGCTCAATTTTTAATTCTCTATATTGTTGATATAACTTGTCCTCAACATGGTTGAATTCATGGCTATGATGTAAAACATGCTTACACAGCCACTCTGTCATCAAATCTACATCCTGCAGAGTAGCTTCGCGAAATCCAAAGTAGGCACGGATTTCCGAACGATGATAAGTAATGGTACGTCCAGTCCAATCATATTCAGAAAAGATATCAGGATTCATTTCTAGCTGCTTAGCTATGTATTCTATAACTGTTTTAGGTATCTCACTTTTTGTATGAGGGAACCTAGCTTCATATTCGAAAAACTTAAACATGACAGCAAAGCCAAGTTTTGTGTTTCCCCTTTTTAGTTGTATCAACTCTTGTTCATCAGGCATGAGTATAAAGTGATCAATTAACTCATCTAATTCCCAATTTCTTTTCAACTTTTCCCCTCCTTTTGGAGCTTTCGGTATAGAGTCATACGGGAGATACCAGCTTTTTCAGCGGCCTCCGTTCGGCTCATTCCCTGATCTATGAGATATAGGGCATAACTGATCTTTTCCTCATCAGCTTTTGGTCTTCCGGGAAATTTGCCTCGTTTTTTAGCTGCTAAAATACCTTCCTTTGTTCGTTCGGAAGTGAGATCTCTTTCAAATTGCGCAATTCCAGCAAAAATAGTAAACAACATTTTTCCATGAGCTGTTGTTGTGTCTAGCCAAGACTCCTTTAAACTTTTCAAATGCGCCCCTTTTTGGGCAATGAGTTCTGTAATCTCAATCAGATCCTTTGTGGAACGGGATAAGCGAGTTAAATCCGTTACAACAACAGTGTCTTCTGGACGAAGAAACTCCAGCATACGGTTTAGTTCCAGACGTTCCCGTTTCGTTCCCGTCACTTTCTCAAAAAAGATGCGTTCACATCCAAATATTTCAAGCTGTCGTTTTTGGCGATCCAAATTTTGATCAATAGTCGAAACACGCATGTAACCAAATTTCATTTATATCCTCACCTTTCATCATAAGTGTACCAAAACTGTGAAATAATTGATATTGTTACAAAATATTTTGTTACATATTTTTGTTACGTTGTTTATGCTAGATGGGCAGACAAAATATATTTTTTACACCATGTAACAGAAATGGTCGTTTTTGTTACAGTGATTACATAGAAAGTTCTATTTTATAAAAGGGCATAAAGTTAAAAGTTACAGTTATTCTATTCGACAATCGGGCCAATTAGTTGAAGAAATATTTAAAACTTTATTCTAAAACTAAGGTCTAAATAAAAGGGGTGATATTTTGAAAAAACTTGATTTTATTAATGTGATATTTATGCTATGTGCATTAGCAGGCTGTAGTAATTCAATTGAGAGTAAGACAGAACAAACTGATGTTTTAAGTGGTAATGAGAGATCCCAAGAAGTTAATTTGAATCAAGAGAAGCCACCTTCATTAACTATCACTTTTGGTGAAAAAGTAATTAAAACAAGACAAGGTGGTTACAGTTGGAGTTATTTGGATTCAAAAACAGGACAAATGGTTGGTATAGAAGCTGATTCTATGCCATCAACAGAATTAGTTAAAGTAAAAGATGCTGTGAGTGTTAATATAAGTGAACCTATCTCACTAAAATCTGAAAAGAAACCTCTTAATTATGAAATAAGAGTTTACAATCATAATGCCGAGATGATAGCAACATACAATGACTTTAAAGACATAAATGAAAAAGGAAAGGCAATATATGAAATATTGGCAACTTGGGAAGAAGGTAAAGGAATCTATGCGGTTGCATTAGATATCCAATAGCGAACTTATAATAATATGGGTTTTACTTTAATAAGAAAATAGGGAAATATTCAAGTATTGGGCGCGAATGTGGAAATAAGTTAAGGGAGGTTGTCAGTATGGATGTAATTCTTAATAAAGCTGAACAAAAATTAACTGAATTAAGAGCTGATCCTGTAACTAGAAAAGAATACGAGCGAAGAGCAAAAGCGCTTTCGGACGAAAGAAGCAGATTAGAAGATGCTGAAAATGCCGGTATTCTAAGAGTGGTCAAAAGTCTGTATGATAATGGTATGCCGTTATTTGAAGTAGCTAAGCATACACCTTATAATGCAGAGGAGTTAGAACAATTACTTAAAAGATATTATTTAATTTAATAATGGCCTTCCGCTAGTAAATCGAAGGTTTTCTATAAACCATAAAGAAACAGCCATGTACAAAATCTAAATTGTACGAGCTGTTTTTTGTTATCCCGCCAATGATGAATAAGAAAATTATACACTTTATCCTGCAATGACGTAAATATGGAAGTATGTACATTCTCTTGTTGCTTTAAAATAAAGTTTGATGAAAATCTGTATTAAAATACAGGGTTATTCTTTTGACCTTTAAGCTTTATCTATATTTTCAATTAAAGGGCCAGTTTAGAATATATTTACTTTAGTTATCCTACTATGATAAGGCCTAAAAGGGATTTGGAAAAATGATATTAAATGTAATTTTGGCATTTGTAATTCCTTGGATTGTGTGTATATTCCATATTTTTAACGAGGTACAAGGCTTGTTGTTACAATCGGTCCTTTTTCCAGTGTAGTAGGATTCACAGTAGCAGAAAATTGGAGAGTACTTTGGCTTTTGGTTACTCTATCCATTTAATAAAGGTATCTTATCGGTACTCCCCTTTATCTTTGGTATCTATTCAGTATTAGGTAGCTACTTAATATACTTCATAAAAAAGTATAGAAGTGCTTACCTAATCATTTTATTAATGACACTACTTACAACGATAGGTGAAGGTATTTGGCTTTTATTAGGAATGGTCTTGTATCAAAAAAACTGGAATATTGGTTGGACATTGATATCTTATTTATTTCCGTTCTACTTTATTTACTTGTATTATTTGTTTTTAAAGGGATTGAAAATTTTAGATTAAATTTAATTACACAAAAGGGTGCTTTCCTTGAAATGGAAAGGCCCTTTTGTGTGTTTAATCGGCAGTTTGCATAAGGAAAAGTCGATTACTTGAGATACAAAATCGTATTTTTAGGCTGAAATTTACTTGTCAGTCTATTGTTGGAAATTGAACTTTTCAGATATTTTTCCTAGTAAATCCGTATTAAAATTATGTGACATTTACCAAAAAAATAGTTTTATAATTACAAAAAATTATTTTTGCATAATTAAGAAATGGATGATTAATACTAACAAAGTTCCAAATTATTTTAAAAGGAGATTGATGATATTATGACAGTTGTAAATGACGTTAAGACTGTTGTAGCCGGGTTGAAATCTGCTCAGGCTAGCTTTGAAACATTTGCTTTAAAAACAGATAACCAACAAGCGAAGACGCTCTATCAAGATGCCGCTACTCAAACCCAGGCTATTATAGATAGCGTTGTACCACGTCTTCAAGAAATTCAACAAGAAGAACCACAGTACAGACAAGAATAATTAAAAAGGGGACAAAAGGTTGGTTGAATTAACAACTTTTTGTCCCAAAACTATTGTTATAACACAGAGGTGAATTCATGTTTTCCAAAATAAAAATTGTGAAGACTTATCTTTTAATATTAATAGCTATCGGATTATGCACAGGTTGTAATGGAAATCATGATCAGACTTCCAATAAGGACCTGAATAATTCACAGGTGAGTAAGCCAATCAGTCAATCCGTTTCCAATCAAGTAACAGAAAATATCATTTTGGAAGATGAAATTTCAAAAGTGATGGCTGTGAATACAGATAAAGACATATTAGTAGCCATAAAAGTAAAACAATTTGATCGTTTTCGATTAAAAAAGATAGAAAATAAAATAAAATCAGACATGGAAAAGCAGTATCCAGATTATTCAATATTAGTTTCTGCTGATCAAAAAATGTATTTTGAACTTGTTAAACTGGACGAAAAACTCCAAAAGAATACTATGAGTATGGAGAATTTAAAAAAACATACTAAAAAAATTAAAAGTCTCATGAAGGAACAATCGTAATGAAAGAGAGCCTTACTATATATGTCTAATAATAAAAAGAAGCAATTAACTCCAGTGCAACAGGAATATCAAGAACTTCAAAAGAAACGCGAAACAAAAACACCAGTAGTTCGAAATTGCATAAAAGCTTTTTTAGTAGGTGGTTTAATCTGTCTAATAGGTCAGCTCATTCAAACATTTTATATTTATTATTTTGATTTTACAGATCAAACAGTTGGTAATCCAACGGTGGGAACTTTAATTTTTTTCGTAATGCTTCTTACCGGATTTGGGGTTTATGATAGAATTGCTCAATTTGGAGGTGCAGGTTCTGCTGTACCAGTTACTGGATTCGGAAATGCAGTTATATCTGCGGCTATTGAGCACCGGACGGAAGGATTTGTGTTAGGTGTAGGTGGGAATATTTTTAAACTTGCAGGTTCTGTCATTTTATTTGGTGTATTTTCCGCATTTGTCATTGCTTTAATAAAAACTATTTTGATCCAATGGGGCGGTATGTAATGTTAGCAGGTAAACGTACATGGATTTTTGAGAATAAACCTATAATTATTTCTACGGGAACAGTTGGAGGGCCATTTGAGGCAGAAGGTGAATTAGCAGATGATTTTGATCTCCTCCATGCCGATTTATGGTTAGCTCAAGACTCCTATGAAAAAGCACATAAAATCCTATTTGAAGAAGCCTGTCAAAAGGCACTCGAAAAGGGAGAAATTCAAAAGGAACAAGTTCAATTTCTACTGGCAGGTGATCTGATTAACCAGATTACCCCTACAAGTTTTGCAAGTCGAACGATTGGAGCTCCTTATTTCGGGTTGTTTGGTGCCTGTTCAACATCTATGGAAGGATTGGCTCTAGGTGCCTATATTATTAATTCAAATGGAGCTAAATATATTTTAACAGGAGCTTCAAGCCATAACACGGCAGTTGAAAAACAGTTTCGATATCCAACTGAATATGGTGGACAAAAACCGCCTACTTCCCAATGGACAGTGACAGGTGCAGGAGCTGCTTTGTTAAGTAATTCTGGGGAAGGACCATGTGTAACTTCTGCCACGATAGGACGCGTCATCGATATGGGAATGACTGATCCTTTTAATATGGGAGGGGCTATGGCACCAGCTGCGGTTGATACTATCGAAGCGCATTTAAAGGAACGAAATGTTGATCCCTCTTATTACGATTTAATCGTGACAGGTGACCTCGGAAAAATAGGACGTGCTGTATCGCTTGATCTATTCAAAAAGCATGGAACCCCTATCACCGAAGATCAATACCAAGATTGTGGTCTCATGATTTACCGGGACGGGCAACCGGTATTGTCAGGAGCTAGTGGGGCGGGTTGCTCTGCGACAGTAGTGTACGGGCATTTATTAAATCGTATGAAAAAAGGTGATTTTAAAAGAATGTTAGTAGTAGCTACGGGTGCTTTACTATCACCTTTATCCTTCCAACAAAATGAAACCATTCCTTGTATCGCTCATGCAGTGTCAATTGAATATGGAGAGGGAGAATAGATATGATCTTTTTTTGGGCTTTTGTTGTTGGTGGTTTGATCTGTGTAATTGGTCAAATTATGTTTGATGTGTTTAAACTTACACCCGCCCATACCTTAAGTACCCTTGTAGTTGCTGGAGCAATATTAGATGGATTGGGTTTATATGAACCATTAATTGATTTTGCTGGTGCAGGAGCGTCTGTACCTATAACAAGCTTCGGTAATTCATTGGTACATGGAGCTATGCAAGAAGCTGAAAAACACGGTTTAATTGGGGTACTTACAGGGATTTTTGAAGTTACCAGTGCAGGTATTACAGCTGCCATTGTTTTTGGCATGATAGGTGCTTTGATATTTAAACCTAAAGGTTGAGGAGGATGGAAGATGACAGTAGTATCAGATGTCAAACAATGTCTAGCTAGTCTCAAAGGAGTAGAAGCTAGCCTATCCAATTTAGCAGAACGGACACAAGATAATGGCTCCAAACGAACTCTACATGAAACCATGATGGAAGTAAGTGAAATAGTAGCAGATTTGAAAAAAAGGGTCGGAGAATTGGAAAATGAAGAATATCAATATAAAGGATATTAAGTAAAGAGGAGAGGAGGTCTTTTATATTATGCCTGAATGGCTAGATATCGCAGTTCGATCGGTATTGTTTGTTGTGGTGCTTTTCTTCATGACCAAATTGGTAGGGAAAAAACAGATAGCTCAACTTTCTTTCTTTGAATATGTTACTGGAATAACCATTGGAAGCATTGCAGCGGAAAGTATTATGGGATTAGATGGTAAGATTATTAATGGGTTAATAGCTATTATAATTGTTGCGGCTATACCCTTAATAGTTGGTTTAATTTCTCTAAAGAGCAAAAAGTTTCGTGATTTTACAGAAGGTAAGGGGACTATATTCATCAAAGACGGAAAAGTTATGGAAGATAACTTGAAAAAAGAGAGAATTACAGCGGACGAATTATTGCAATTACTTAGAAGGAAAGATGTCTTCCAGGTGTCGGATGTGGAATTTGCGGTTTTAGAGCCAACAGGGGATTTATCTGTCATGCTGAAGAAAGAAAACCAACCATTAACACCAAAAGATTTAGACATGAAAGTAGCTTCAATTAAGGAACCTCAGACTGTTATTATGGATGGTAAAATTTTGGATGAGCCTCTTGCAACCATTGGGTATAGTCGAGGATGGTTAAAGACAGAACTAGAAAAACTGGGGGTTACTGTTGAAAACGTCTATCTTGGACAAGTAAACTCTTATGGGGAATTAACCGTTGATCTTTTTGATGATAAGCTTCAAGTTCCATCTCCTCAAGATAGACCAATGACTCTTTCAACGATGAAAAAATGCCAAGCGGACTTAGAATTGTTTGCGCTTGCAACTGAAGATAAGAAGGCTAAGCAGCTCTACACAAAAAACAGTGAAAAACTACAAAATGCTATTGATAAAGTCACCCATATATTAAAAAGTTAAACTGGATAGATTGAAACGTAATTCAAGGTAGAAAAGAACTTTGTTAAAAAGAAATCAAGACAGCTTGCCAATTAATTAATGATTTTTAAGTACGAGAATATGTCTAAGTTATTCAATAAGCCACCAAATAGAAGCTCTTCCCTATTAAAGGGCGCGTTTATTTTAACGTGTCTTTTTTATTTATTTTCGGCAATTCTCTAACAAACATTAAACCGTGATTTCTCTTTTTCTTGCGTATCTGTAACTCTTGTACGGATACGGATAATTAAGGTTTCCTTCGTTCGACTAACTATTATTATCATTGTTAACTTCCCATTTGAGCCTTGTCAATTTATTGAGTCTTTATCTATTTCCTTTTGTAAAAAAGGAACACCTGGTAAACAGGTTGTTCCCATTAGAAATATATGCGCCTAGACATAAACACTGTCACAAGTTCCAGGTGCAGGTTCATAGTAACAATGATTTTTGAATTGCCCAGCAAAAGGTTGATTATACCAAGTAGGAGGACATGGAGCATATGGATTGAAGTACCAAAGGGCATACTTCGCTGGATGGTCTCTCCAATAATTCAATACTTGTCTTGCTAATCTTCGTTCATTATCTCTCGCAGGGTTATAAAATAAATTACCCTTTTGGACAGCTTCGAAAGAATAATTTCCTCCTTGAACCTGATAAATAACGTCTTCAATTGTTCTTACGTCCCTAAAATCTAAGCAGTCGGCTACAGCACGATTAACAATAACATTTCCAACATATAGCATCCCCTGGTTTCCTTCACCTTCAGCTTCCGCTCTCATCATCCTTGCAACTAAGTCAACGTCCTTATCTCTAAACTTTACTCTTGGCATTTTTTCACCTCAAAAACATAGTATGTAGATAAGCTATGCTGCTACTGCTAATCTATATGATGAAATTTTGAAGATTTTTTACACTTGAAAAATGATCAACAAATGCATCTTAATTGCACCACGAGGAATAATGAATCTTTCAACTATAATGATTGTTGACGATATCGAATTTACTGCCAATACTTTTTCAAAAGCAATTGGAGAAATTTCAGAATTATTCGCTAAGGTTAATTGAATTTGTTTTCTCAATAACATTTGATACTAAAGCTCTTACGATACGGTTGACTCTTATCCAACTTGAACTTGACTTTCTCCTTTTGAAACAGCCCGACTAACGACTCTATTCATATTAATATTACTGTACGGAAGTTGCTAAAGTGCTGAATAAACAATAACAAATGGTTAAGGAAATGCAAAAGCCTAAAGATGATGGGGGCCGATCAATAAGATATCATTGCTCTTTTTGTTTAACTTTTTGCATCTCTTTTCCATTACTAATATTCAATTAGCTTGCGTGGATAGGCTACACTAAGTTGGACAGATATTATAAGGGTTAGTACACTGAAACTACTAACCTAAAGGAGTGTGTTCCGATGTCACGTCAACGTCGAACTTTTACAGCCGAATTCAAATTACAAATGGTGAAGCTTTATGAAAATGGGAAATCTCGTGCAGATATTGCCAGGGAGTATGAGATTACCCCTTCTGCATTAGACCGTTGGATTAAAAATCATCAGGGAACAGGTTCATTTTCTGCGAAAGATAATCGTACGGAAGAAGAAAATGAATTAATCCGATTACGCAAAGAAAACCAACGCTTAATGATGGAGAATGATATTTTAAAGCAAGCGGCGCTGATCATGGGACGAAAATAGATGTGATTCGTAATAACGCTCACAAATATTCGGTATCAGCAATGTGCGACGTCCTACACATCCCTAGAAGTTCTTACTATTATCAAACAAGAAAGTGTGAAGATGATGGAAGACAAGCCGAAGAAGCTGATTTACAGGAACGTGTCTACCTCATCTTTAAACAAAGCCGTCATAATTATGGGACTCGTAAAATAAAGAAAGAGCTAGAAAAACAAGATAAGATTGTTTCAAGAGGTCGTATTAGTAGCATTATGAAACAACTAGGTCTTGTCTCGAACTACACCATAGCCTATTTCAAACCCCAGAAAAACCGTAGTAACGAAGCACAAGTCGCCAATATCTTAAATCGTGAATTCCAACAAGAAAAAGAATTATCCGTCATAGTTAGTGATTTAACATATGTACGTGTCGGGAAAAAATGGCACTATGTATGCTTATTTGTCGACCTGTTTAATCGTGAAATCGTTGGATCAAGTGCTGGACCAAACAAAGACGCAGCCCTTGTTTATAAAGCTTTAAGTAGTATTAAAGGAAACTTAACGAATGTGCAATTATTCCACACAGATAGAGGTTCAGAATTTGATAATCAACTAATCGCAGAGGCGACAGCAGCATTTGGTATTCAACGTTCACTCAGTACGAAGGGATGTCCTTATGATAATGCCGTGGCAGAAGCGACATACAAAAGCTTTAAAATTGAATTCGTCTACCAACGCACTTTCCTTTCCCTTGAACAGCTAGAACTTGAACTTCGAGATTATGTGCATTGGTTTAATAACATTCGAATTCATCAAACACTGGGCTATCTTACGCCAACTGAATTTAAGCAACAGTCCTTATAAAAGTTGTCTAGTTTAGTGTTGACATTCCAATTCAAAAAAAACTAAACAGTAATTAGGGATTAAGAAAATTTGGTTAATTAAGGGGTACCATCAGGAAAACGCGAATTTACGACGCTAACACTCTTGACGCTACTCTCTTTATTGGCTATGAAGTTAATGAGAAAAGACTATCTTTTAATTGTTAATCCTAGCGATTTATGTTTTGAACCATAGTGGACTCTCTCATGTATCTGAACTTCATCTAATTTCACATCTCATTTTATTTCGTTGTATCAAATCAGTAATTGAATTAATAAAATAGTTTCAGATTAAATTTGTTACACATTTTTATATATTGCTATTTTCTGATTTCTATAAATAATTATAAAAAGCCCAATTTCTCACATTAAAATTGAGAAATTGGGCTTTTTACACTGAAAAACTTGAATGTTTTAAAACTGCATCCTCAAAATATTCCCTTTAATTGTATACACAAAAAAATGAAATTAATTTCAGTTATAGGAATAATTAATGAATCCAAACTAAAGAAAAGATACTTTTTATGTAAATTACATTCAAATATATATTTGACTATTTGTGTTTGTTTATTTAAAATAATATTCAAATGAATGTTTGATTGATATGGGGAGGTGGAAAATTTGAAAAATGATGTATGTGAAGTTACGTGTATAGATGAGGAAAAAGTCAAAAGAGCTAAAAATGAACTACTCCAACAAAATCCTTTGGAAGTTGCCAAAATTTTTAAAGCTTTATCCGATGATACTAGGATTAAAATTGCGTATGCTCTCTCTTTAGAAGATGAGTTGTGTGTTTGTGATGTAGCAAATATTGTTGGTGCAACAAATGCTACTACATCTCATCATTTGAGGTTACTTAAAAATCTTGGTTTAGCTAAATATCGAAAAGAAGGTAAGTTAGTCTACTATTCATTAGATGATGATCATGTAAAGCAATTAATAAAGGTTGCATTTAAGCATCAGAAGGAGGTTGTGAAAATTGTCTGAAGCAAAAGCATTAGATACTGAAAAAAAAGTTTATCGTGTTCAGGGGTTCACCTGTGCAAGTTGTGCGGGTAAGTTTGAAAATAATGTTAAAAAACTTCCAGGTGTACAGGAAGCAAAAGTGAATTTTGGAGCATCTAAGATATCAGTTTATGGGGATGCAACGATTGAAGAATTAGAAAAAGCCGGTGCATTTGAAAATCTTAAAGTCTCCCCTGAAAAACCAAGAAGAGAAGCTAAACAAATGGTTACAGAGGACAAAAACGTATACCGTGTTGAAGGATTTACCTGTGCAAGTTGTGCAGGTAAGTTTGAAAATAATGTAAAACAACTCCCTGGAGTTGGGGATGCAAAAGTAAATTTTGGTGCGTCTAAAATTGCTGTTTACGGTAATGCAACAATTGAAGAGCTAGAAAAGGCCGGTGCATTCGAGAATCTTAAAGTTACTCCTGAAAAATCTGCTCGTCAAGCTCCACAAGAGTTAAAAGAGGATGCCAAAGAAGAAAAAGTGCCGTTCTATAAAAAACACAGCACTTTACTCTATTCAGCTTTATTTGTTGCCTTTGGTTACCTTTCCTCATTTGTTAATGGGGATGAAAACATTGTCACTATATTATTATTTGTATCATCAATGTTAGTCGGAGGATTATCACTCTTTAAAGTTGGATTACAAAACTTATTCCGCTTTGAATTTGACATGAAAACCCTTATGACAGTAGCTGTTATAGGTGGTGCTATTATTGGAGAGTGGGCAGAAGTTGCCATTGTTGTTATTCTCTTTGCAATTAGTGAAGCACTAGAACGATTCTCTATGGATAGAGCAAGACAATCCATTCGTTCATTAATGGATATCGCTCCTAAAGAGGCACTTGTTAGACGTAACGGACAAGAAATAATGATTCATGTCGATGATATTGCTGTTGGGGATATCATGATTGTAAAACCTGGTCAAAAGATTGCTATGGATGGTGTAGTTGTAAATGGATACTCTGCCGTTAACCAAGCAGCTATTACAGGTGAATCAGTCCCAGTTGAAAAAACCGTTGATGATGAAGTATTTGCAGGTACCTTAAATGAAGAAGGATTACTTGAAGTAAAAATAACGAAACTAGTAGAAGATACAACGATTTCTAAAATTATTCATCTTGTAGAAGAAGCACAAGGAGAACGTGCTCCTTCGCAAGCATTTGTTGATAAATTCGCAAAATATTACACACCGATCATTATGATTATTGCAGCATTGGTTGCTATAGTCCCGCCTTTATTATTTGATGGCAGTTGGGAAACATGGGTTTATCAAGGATTAGCTGTTCTTGTAGTTGGTTGTCCTTGTGCGTTGGTCATATCGACTCCTATTTCTATTGTTTCAGCGATTGGTAATGCTGCGAAAAAAGGTGTCCTTGTAAAAGGTGGAGTGTATTTAGAAGAAATGGGCGCCTTAAAGGCTATTGCATTCGACAAAACAGGAACATTAACAAAAGGTGTCCCAGCTGTAACTGATTATAATGTGTTGAACAAACAGATAAATGAAAAAGAATTACTTTCCATCATTACTGCATTGGAGTATCGTTCTCAGCACCCTCTTGCTTCAGCCATTATGAAAAAAGCAGAAGAAGAGGACATTACTTATTCTGACATACACGTAGAGGACTTCTCTTCTATTACAGGAAAGGGTATAAAGGGTATTGTAAACGGGACGACTTATTATATCGGTAGCCCGAAGCTATTTAAGGAATTATTGACTACCGATTTCAATAAAGACTTAGAAAAAAATGTTACTACGCTTCAAAATCAAGGTAAAACAGCCATGATTATTGGAACCAATAATGAAATACTGGGAGTTATTGCAGTAGCTGATGAGGTTCGAGAATCAAGTAAGGAAATTATTCAAAAGTTACATCAACTTGGAATCAAAAAAACAATTATGCTCACAGGTGATAACAAAGGTACTGCGAATGCAATCGGTCAGCATGTCGGAGTAACAGATATTCAAGCTGAACTGATGCCTCAAGACAAATTAGACTTTATTAAACAATTAAGGTCGGAGTACGGAAACGTAGCCATGGTTGGAGATGGTGTGAATGATGCTCCTGCGTTAGCAGCTTCTACAGTTGGAATAGCAATGGGTGGAGCTGGTACAGATACAGCTCTAGAAACGGCAGACGTAGCTCTAATGGGAGACGATTTAAGAAAACTTCCATTCACTATAAAACTTAGCCGAAAAGCTCTGAATATAATTAAATCTAACATTACTTTTGCAATTGCTATTAAATTTATTGCCTTGCTATTAGTTATCCCAGGTTGGTTAACGCTCTGGATTGCAATCCTTTCCGATATGGGCGCAACCCTTCTGGTAGCGCTAAATGGTTTACGACTAATGAGAGTAAAAGAATAAAGGAAAAATGGTAAAAGGGCTTTTCAGACAGATTGGAAAGCCCTTTTTTAAAAGATATATTTCATTAATAGTCTAACTTCTAAACTTCCAGCCTAATTAGAAATAGAAAGATGGGGTATAAGTAAGACATCAGTTTTTGGTATAAATCTCTTAATTAAAATAATTTTTTTATAAAATTGAAGGAGGAGACTAAAATGACTGTTGAAGGAAATAAGGATGTAGATTTGTTAGTTATAGGTGCAGGTTCAGGGGGTTATGTGGCTGCCATACGTGCTGCTCAGTTAGGAAAAAAAGTAGTTTTGGTGGATAAAGCAGAATTAGGAGGGGTTTGCCTCAACCGTGGATGTATACCTTCAAAAGCTCTTATAAGTGCTTCGGAACAAGTGAAACACATAAAACACGCTAAATCAATGGGTATAAAAGTTTCTGGTGAAGTTACAGTAGATATGCCAGAAGTAGTGAAATGGAAAGACGGTATAGTGAATAAACTAACGAATGGAGTTCGGACTTTACTGAAAGGCAATGGAGTAGAAGTCATTAGTGGAGAAGCGTATCTTACTGAACCCTATGTTGCTAAAATCAAAATTGGTCAAGAAGAACAAATCTTTTCATACAAAGACTTAATCCTAGCGATAGGTTCTTTACCTACTGAGTTAAAAAGTATGCCCTTTGATAAAAAAAGAATCATCTCTTCAACTGAGGCATTAAAGCTTCAAGAAGTGCCAAAACATTTAGTTGTAGTAGGTGGTGGTTATATCGGTTTAGAGTTGGGAACTGCTTATGCTAAATTCGGTTCTAAAGTAACAATTCTTGAGGGGTCAGATACAATTCTTCCAGGTACGGATTCTATGCTTACAAATGTAGTAAAACGTCATTTAAAGGAACTTGGAATCACGGTTATAACAAATGCTTTAGTCCAGAGTGGAGAAAATACAGGTGATGAGGTAAATGTTCAATTTCAAGTTAATGGAAAGGAGGAAATAATTCAAGGGGATTATTGTCTAGTTTCCATTGGAAGAAAACCGAACACAGGAAAAATCGGATTGGAAAATATAGGTGTTGAATTAGATCAACGCGGTTTTATTAAGATAAATGATAAATGTCAAACAAATGTTGAGCATGTTTATGCGATTGGAGACTGTGCCGGTGGTTACCTCCTTGCTCATAAAGCTAGCTACGAAGGAAAAGTAGCGGCAGAAGTGATTGCCGGACAAAAAAGTGTGATTGATTTCCAAGCGATGCCTTTTGTGATTTTTAGTGACCCGGAAGTTGCTTACACAGGATTAACGGAGAAAGAAGCAAAGGAAGAAGGGTATGAAACAGTTTCAAGTCGTTTTCCATTCCAAGCTAACGGCAGAGCATTATCTGTTTCTGATGCCGATGGTTTTGTACAAGTTGTGGCGGATAAAAAAACTAATAGGGTGTTAGGGGTACAAATGGTAGGACCAGAAGTATCATCTCTTATTGCTGAAGCTGTTTTTGCAATTGAGTTAGGGGCATCTGCAGAAGATCTCAGCCTTACAATTCATGCACACCCAACTTTACCTGAACCGCTTATGGAAGCAGCTGAAGGAGTTATGGGGCATGCTATTCACATGCTCAATAAAAAACAATAATGTGAATGCAGACGAACCTGCACTTATCATAAGTGCAGGTTGAACTTTTTATTAATACGGTGGGTATTAATGGACATTTTTTCTATGTTTTACCTCAGTTTTTGCAAATGTCTTGGATGGATTTGTAATCTTTCTTAAAAAACTGATCTAGAATAGACTTGAATGGATTATGGTTTTAAGTGAGGGAATTCTAATAGAAGAAGCATTAGAAATTCATTCAATCGAGTACTGTGTTTTTGGTGTTGTATTAATCTTTTTATTTCAGCTATTCTTTACTCCACATTTCTATTTCGGAGAAAAAGCCTGTAGACATTCTAAATTTAAAGCGGAACCCTAGGTTCCTTATTAGGAATGTTGGTTCACACATTTTTTGATGAATTATCGATTGTAGCTAGCTTAATATAGATTAAAAAATATTAAATTGTTTGGATGATTGTTTATGGATATATACAGGAGATGATAATAATGAATTTAATTTTAACAATTCTTTCTGCTTTAGGGTCTTTTATAGTAACCAATCTCGATGATATTTTTATCTTGATGTTGCTCTTCTCTCAGGCTAGGACACAAGCTAAAGCAAGTAACGGTGGAACTGTTAACATGCAGCTGAAGGGCAAAAGTATATATCCAAGAGATATAGTCATTGGTCAATATCTTGGTTTTGCACTTTTAGTTTTAATCAGTCTTTTAGCAACATTTGGTGTAACACTCATTCCTAATCAGTGGGTAGGTTTACTAGGACTAATCCCAATCTATTTAGGAGTTAAACTGTTTATAAAAGGGGAAGATGAAGATGAAGGGGATATTCTTTCTAGTTTAAACAAATTTAATAAGTTCTATTTAAGTGTAGCCTTTATCACATTTGCTAATGGTGGAGACAATATTGGCATATATGTTCCGTTCTTTTCTACTTTAAATTCCAACCAATTGCTTATTACAGTTGTTACTTTCTTTATAATGGTTGGGGTCTGGTGTTTTATCGGCTATCGGCTCGCAAGATACAGATATGTTTCTGAAACACTTGAGAAATACGGCAAATGGATAATTCCAATAGTGTTTTTAGGATTAGGAATATACATTATGTTAGAAAATGAAATATTTAGCGCGCTGTCAAATCTATTCAGATAAGTTGTCTTCCTATCCTATTAGGCGACACTACCACATCTTCGTCAGAAAAATTTGTATATAGCATTATCTTATTCCACATTCCGGTGATATAATCGAATAACATCTTAAAAGGAATATGGACTAAAGATTGTGGATGGAAAATAATTCACTTTATTTTGTTCTCATTTAAATATGTATGAGCATGTAGTTTGTTATGAAGTTTATTATTTTGCAAAAAAAGATTTATCAAGTAATTTTAATCATGAGTATAGAACAAAAATTTGTTATGCCTTAACACCTAGAATTTACAACATGTCTATTATAAATTAAGGAGATAAAATTTATGTATGACACGATTGTAATTGGAGCTGGACAAGCAGGCCTTGCTACTGCCTTTTATTTGAAAAAGATTAAACACAATTTTTTAATCATAGATAAAGGAAAAGAAGTTGGAGAAAGTTGGATGAATCGATATGATTCTTTAGTTTTGTTTACCTCACGTATGTATAATGCCTTACCTGGGCTAACACTTGAAGGTGAAATGCAAGGATTTCCGACGAAAAATGAAATAGTTCAGTATTTGAAGCGCTATGTAAATAAATATGAACTTCCGATCCAGTTTCAAACTGAAGTAGTTAAAGTACAACACCAACAAGGGTTATTTGTTATACAAACTAATCAAGGCGTAATTCAATCAAAAAAAGTAATAGTTGCAACTGGGGCATTTCAATCTCCAAGAATTCCATCCTTTTCAAGTAATATATCAAAAGATGTTTTTCAGATTCATTCTACACAGTATAAAAATCCCAGTCAGTTAAAAGAAGGAAATGTACTTGTAGTAGGTGGTGGTAACAGCGGCGCTCAAATTGCTGTTGAATTATCGAGGGAAAGAGAAACACATTTAGCAATAAGTAAAAAGATAACCTATTTGCCTTTAGTCATACAGAAGAAAAGTATCTTCTGGTGGTTTGATAAGTTGGGAATACTTAAAGTAAGTACAGATTCATTTCTAGGAAAAGTAATACAAAAAAAGGGTGATCCAATATTTGGCTATGAAATGAAAGATGCACTTAAGAGAAAAGAGCTTACACTAAACCCTAGGGTGATAAATGGAATACATAACGAAGTAACCTTTGAAGATCAAACTACTATAAAGGTTCAAAATATTATATGGGCAACAGGGTTCCACTCGATCTATCCTTGGTTAAAAATTGACGAGTTGTTTAATGCAGATGGTAAAATCATTCATCATCGTGGTGTAACGAATGTGAAAGGACTTTACTTTATTGGTTTACCATGGCAGCATCGCCGAGGTTCAGCTCTATTACAAGGTGTTGGATTTGATGCTGAATTTATAATCAAGCATCTAAGTAACTTAACTACACAAGGTAAGTGTGATTAAAGAATAATTCTTATTATGAAATCTTACCTAAAATTCTTTCTTATTGTTATATTGTTTTGAAACAAATATAATAAATCACAATGGTATTTTATTGACTGCTCTTGCAGTTTTCCCAATATCATAAAGGATACTATTGGCTGCACTTGTAGCCTGTGGTATCCTTTTTTAATCCATTAAAGATACTCTAAGTTATTAGTAGACAGAATTCTTACTAAAGAAAGCAATTAAGAGGATAAGTATTTCTTTATGATACATTGGGCAATTTATATAGAATAGTTGGACAACTCAAAAAAGCGATTCACAGTTTTTACTTATCTTATATGATGAATGGGATGTATAGGAAATCAAGAGTATTAGACTACAGTGATTAATAATAAGAAAAAACTGGTTAGAATACTAACCAGTTTTTTTACTATTCCTGATACATCTCATTTAAGTTGTGCGCATCACGATTAAGTTGCACACATCAAAGGTAAGTTGTGTGCATCACGATTAAGTTGTGTGATGACACTCACATCATTTAACAGTGTTTATTAAACTTATATACTATTTCGCAAAATATGAATTTTAGGAAACAATGTATTATTATGCCCATATAGTGTATAATTTATACATGTAAGTAAAAAAAAGTTGATAAAAGCTCCAATAAAAAGATTGATAGAGCTCTGTATATGGTAAAGAATTTGCAGACTTT
Organism: Ureibacillus chungkukjangi; assembly: GCF_044795995.1. Lineage (NCBI taxonomy): Bacteria > Bacillati > Bacillota > Bacilli > Caryophanales > Caryophanaceae > Ureibacillus > Ureibacillus chungkukjangi. Next base: position 210,023 of record NZ_CP085010.1, read on the forward strand.
TTGGACAAGAATGTACAGACATATATAATTTTTTAGTTGATTCATTGCAGCTAGAGCTAATACGAAAAATTTTATTTGGACTTTCTTGTCCATTTTACGTAATGTCCGGAGATTCTTGTCTCTAATTTTGCACAAGAATCTCCAACATATATCGAAAGATTATTTTTTTGGCATTCTGTACGCTATTTTGCAATCTGATATAACAGGCTTTGTTAGTAATCTAATGGAAGAATCGAAGTAAAGTATTTTTGGTCATTTGAGGCTATCAACCTATTACACTCCCCATTTGACCTTCTTTGACCTTTCTTCATAAAAAATCTATTTTGCGAAGAAGTTTATCATTTTTTTGATATTTTGATAGTTGATTTTTAGATGCCCTACTATTTTTGTATATGCTCAACTATTTGCAAATACTTTGGACAAGAAATTTCGGACATAAATTGAAAAAATATTTACTTTGCATAGATTCTCTACTCTCTTTTCATATACAGCTGAATATTATTAAACAAAGAATTGGAGTTAGCAGTATGAATTTAACTAAAGAAACACAACAAAAACTTGAAAAAACAATTGAAAGAATCGACAAGGCATTAGAATACAACGATAGAGAGTATTTAATAGAGTTGATGCATGATCTTACAGAATTTGCCTATTTTTCTGGTTATAAAGCTGCTGAATTAAATCAACAACCTAAAAAGATAAATAATGATAACAATCAGGAAACGGAACAAATTCCCACACTTAAACCAAAAAGTGCTTTAGAAAAAAGAATTAAAAATTTAATGCTGGAATTGGGTATTCCGCCACATACAAAAGGGTATCGTTATCTTTTAGAAGCTATTGTAATCACACATTCCAACCCAGACGTTATAGAACACGTAACGAAGATTATATACCCGACAATTGCAGAAAATAACAGTACCACCGTCAGTCGAGTACAACGTGCAATACGTCATTCAATTGAAGTGTCGTGGAAAAGAGGAAGCCGAGAATTATTAAAGCAAATTTTAGGATGTCCTATCGATCAAATTATTTATAAACCAGAAAATAGTACATTTATTTATCAATTTGCAGAGTACCTTATTAATAATCCAGAAGAGTTAGAGTAAAGTAACTAAGTTCAATTCCCTCCCCTGCCAAATATTTTCAAGAAGGAGTTATTTATGGCTAATATTCTTACACCTGAGGATGAAAAAATTAAGGAATCCATTAACAATTTACAAAAGGAATTACCCTACTACATACGATTGTACGTGCTTTATAAAGAGTCGAACGAAACATCGTTTAAAACAATTCAGCAATACTTATATCGCTACAAGATCTTCTTCAACTGGCTGATAGTACCTCAAGAAGAAGGTAAACCCGAAACAGCTATAATTCAAGTACCAGATATTAAAGAGATCACTCTCGAACATTTGGAAAATCTAAAACTGTCAGAGGTAAATTTATTTATTGCTAGTTTAAAAGAAGAAAATATTAATAAGGAATCAAAAAATAAGAAAAGAACATATAAGCTAGTTAAAAATAGAAATATTAAATCCATTGCTGTAATGATATCAGCGCTCAAATCACTATTCGTTTTCCTTTCAAAAAAATCCGAGGACGAAGAGACAGGTGAAACTTTTATTTCGCGAAATGTCATGGATAAAGTAGATATACCAATTAAAAGAGAAACTTCACAAAATCGAGCGGAGAAAATTAGTTCAGTAATTATCCCTGGAAATGAAATGGAGGGCTTTATTCAATTCATTGAAACAGAATACATTAAAACGCTGGAGCTCAAACAATCCATCACAACTTTTAATCGCGATTACCGTCGTGATATTGCTTTGATTTCACTTCTCTTGTCAACGGGCATTCGCGTTGGTGAAGCTGCAAGTCTCCTTATAAGAGGTATTAACTTTAAACGCCAAACGATAACTATAAATCGTAAAGGAAATAAAGAAGACACTATTCCAGTAATTGATAGCGCAATGGACCATCTTAGAGAATACTTGAAGATACGTGATGAAAAATATAAAAATGCAGCAGAATGTGAATTTGTTTTTGTTAGTCTTTATAAAGGTGAGGCACGTCCCCTTTCCCGTCGTAGCATGGAGAACATCGTAAAGAAATATACAGAAGCTTATTTTGATGGTAGCGGCATTTCGCCTCATAAACTCCGACATAGTTTTGCGGTGGACTTTGTTAAAAACGGTGGAGATATTACCGTTTTAAGAGATTTACTGGGTCACACTGATACAACTATCACTTCCCTTTATCTGAATATGGCAAATGACGACAAAATTCAAATGTTGCGTAAAATGGAGGAAAACCGATTTAGAGCATTAGAGGAGGAACAAGAAGAAAATATGTAAATGCAAAAAAATATACAAAAGATTGGCGAGCTGTAGCTTACCAATCTTTTTTTAAACAATTCCAACACAAGGGAGAGACAATAGCATGGTGCCAATTTAGTGCCACCTTTTTGTTCTGAAAGATTTAAATTAATATATATATTCATATTACTACACCCCACTTGAAAAAATGGTAATATTATATAATTTAGAATATTTTTTCAAGAGAATCAAGCACCCAGTATCACAAAAAAACACTAAATACAAAAATTTTTAAAAATCTCCATCTACCTCCATAACTTGTTTATATAAAATTAATTCTTTTTTTACTATATCTAGTGGTTATATTATTGTGCTTAGATTTTACCATATTTTATCTAATCCCTTAAGAAGTTATTCAACAATCTTGCCCGTTTGTTGAATAACAACATTATTGTTACTTAACACTAGATAGATATCTCAAAGCAATAACCCATAATGTAATACAAAAATTTTACTAACTGAGTAATTTCTCTATATCTATTCGTTTTATAAATTTATTAAATGTCTCTCTCTTTTTACCTATTTCGGCATAGACATCAATAATTTTTTCTACCGTTTCATACAATTCCCTTGGTGTTAGATTTTCGCCCAGCAAGAACCCAACCTCAGCATCCTTCCCTTTCGCTTTTCCTCCAACATATAAATTGTAATGGTCTCGTATTTTCATAACTCCTATATCGCTCAACAAAGGTTCTCCGCAACCAATAGGGCAACCTGTATAGGCAACTCTTAGAGTGAATGGCACCGCTCTCCCGGCAATACGGCGATTTAACTCTTTTGCAACCGGCATTCCTTCCTCTAGTTCCCCTTTACAAAAATTACAGGTTCTCAAGCTTTTTACGAAGTTCCCCACTGGATAACATGACAATCCAACACGTTGGAATTCTTCTATAATTTCTTCTTTTTTATCTTCAGGGATTTCTATATAGAGTTGTTGGAAGGTGGTTAACTCAATTTCCTCATCTTCATTCATATATTTTGAAATCGTCATGAGTTGTTTTGAATAGAGTTTTGCCCCAAATCCTATTCCTCCATTAATAGCGATTTTCACCTTTTTAACGCTGTCTTCCATAGAAGTTTTTCTCCTTCAAATTCATTTACTATACGATGGTTAGGTATATAAACCATAAAATTGATACCTGCCACTAGAATTAGTGACAGGTCACTTTAATACTCTTATTTGTTTAATTTTATTCTCTGTAAACGCAAGGCATTTAATACGACCGACACGGAACTGAATGCCATTGCTGCACCAGCAACCCATGGTGCAAGGAAACCTGCTGCGGCAATTGGAATGCCGACAGTATTATAGGCAAATGCCCAGAATAGATTTTGCTTAATATTGCGCATCGTTTTGCGACTCATTAAAATCGCATCGGCAATACTATTCAAGTCGCCTCGAATAAGTGTAATATCCGCCGCCTCCATTGCAACATCAGTACCTGTACCGATGGCCATTCCAATATCAGCTGTAGCCAGGGCAGGTGCATCATTGATGCCGTCACCAACCATTGCTACCTTTTCCCCCTGATCTTGCAGTTTTTTAACTTCTTCAGCTTTGCCTTCAGGAAGCACTTCCGCAATTACTTCATCGACGCCTACCTCTTTACCGATTGCTTGAGCAGTGCGTTCGTTATCCCCGGTCATCATGATTACCTTGATGCCCATATCTTGTAATCTACGTACCGCTTCGCGGGAGGTTTCTTTAATTGTATCTGCTACGGCAACCAACCCTGCATATTGGCCATTAATCCCAGCCAGCATGGCGGTTTTACCGTTTTTCTCTAACTCTTCCATCACCGGAAGTACTGACGTAATATCAATTCCATATTGCTGCATCAGTTTACGTGTACCAATGATTACCCCTTGGCCTGAGACAGTAGCTTGCACACCGAAACCTGGAATCGCTTCAAAAAATTGAATTTTCCCAAGTTCAATGCCTTTCTCTTGAATGCCTTGCACAATCGCTTGCGCCAATGGGTGTTCTGATTGTTTTTCGGCTGCACCCACCAGCGATAAGAAGTTTTGTTCGTCCTGGCCTTCTGCTACCAGAACATCAGTCAAGACAGGTTTACCATGAGTCACAGTACCAGTTTTATCGACTACTACTGTGTCAATGCTTTGTGTTTGCTCTAAATGTTCGCCACCCTTGAACAGAATACCAAATTCCGCTGCACGGCCCGACCCTGCCATAATGGAAGTTGGTGTAGCTAAACCAAGTGCACAAGGACAAGCAATGACAAGTACTGCAATTAACACTTCAAGTGCCGGTGTAAATTCAGCTGGATAAACCCAAATAATCCAGACGAGGAAGGTAAGGATGGCAATGCCCACCACGATCGGTACGAAAATACCCGAGATTTGGTCCGCCATACGCTGAATTGGCGCCTTAGAACCTTGTGCATCTTCTACGACTTTTATAATTTGGGCTAATGCCGTGTCACGCCCCACTTTTGTAGCTGTCATTTTGATGAAGCCATTTTTATTAATGGTAGAGCCGTATAATACGTCTCCGCTCTTTTTATCGACTGGTAAACTTTCACCTGTTAACATGGATTCATCAACAGCTGTTGTTCCTTCTGCGACTACACCATCAACAGGAATTTTTTCACCTGGTTTTACGAGTATCGTATCACCAATCACTACTTCTTCTAAAGGTACTTCTTTTTCAACTCCATCACGTACAACAATCGCTGTTTTCGCTTGAAGCCCCATTAGTTTAATTGGATAATCGTCCGTTTCCTTTACATCTAATACTGGATATTCTGTAGTCGAATATTCTTCATAAGAAATTCCAAAAAAATCTTCAATATTAATATCATTATATTCATCTTCATCCTCTTCAGATGGTATGCAAATATAGAATGATTTGGATTCATAGTCGTTCAACCAAATAGTACAACTATGAACTTCGTTATTTACTACGTTCAGGATATCCATGTAGCCAGCTTCAACTGAATCTACTTCTATTGAATCGAAAAAACCATATGCCAGTACTTTAAAGATTTGGTCCTCAGTATATTCGACTAGCTCTCCATTTAAAGTATTTGATAGTGTAGTGTTTAACATAATAACTCCTTCTTTCTTTTCCTCTGATTTGTATTTAACGTTGTTGTTATTACTAAGTGTTTTAATCCATTCTAAAAATGAGCACAAAAAAATAGCCTCTCAGAATAGAAAAAATAAGCATAATAAAATGCTAGATTTCTAGTCCGAAAGACTATGTTGTGCTAAAATCGGCGTAGAACACATTATGATGTGTTTACAAATAAAAAATCTAATAGAGTACATAATTATTTTACTAGTTATTGGTAATGAAAACAAGATCTCGTGGCAATTAAATAAATCTCGATAAGTTATCATCATAACAATCATCAACATCAACATCAACATCAACATCACCGATATTGTCATCATCTATCATAATGTCTGATACCATAAACTCCGATAAATTAAATTCACTAATATGCAGTGCAAAGCAAGAGTCATGGTAAAACCCGTTACGATAACGGGTATAACTTTGGCCACTAACGATACGAACATGACATTTGTGGCAAATTGCTAGCTTTTGAATTTCACCCATAAGTTATCTCCTTTTCTTTCTCTCCTCATTAATTATGTTTGAATTGGATACCATACAAAATCCAATAAACAGTGGTATTTCAAGTGTTAAGTTTTTCATGGTACGAATTTTCTTAATTCGATTGCCTATGGCGAATTTATTAATTGTTAGCGTTCTTAAAAGGTACTCTTCTTTAAGTAATTCGATTAGTTCATTCCAATAAATCGTATGATCGGTATTACATAAATTGTTGATGTCATCTAAGAAACTCTCAATTTCTTTCGTATTGAATTTTTTAATATTGTTTTTGATATTCGTAATGATTTCGCTTGGTTCGGATAATTGTAATAAAGAATATCGAAGTGCAGATTTTACTATGGCACTATCCATAAGAATTTGAGTCCCCATTGCCTTTTCCTTTCTGATTTTTTCTATTTGTAGTTCTGATTTTTATATATTTCAATGTCTTTTAGCATCATAATCCATTCACCACTTGTCCATTGCTTTTTAAGAAACTCTTCCATTAAAACTTGCAAACATGGGAGTTTATTATATTTTGTAATAAAAGAATCTACGAATCTTTTATAGTTTAAATCCATGATGATACCCCCTTATAACTTACCGACTAATCCATATTCTTGAAATAAGTACTTAAAATATCTTCAAGTATTTCACTCGTGCTTTTATTCACTTTTGTAGCAGAACTATTTAATTTATTGTAGTTTTCTAAGCTAATCACTGCGCTTATACGTTTTTGACCAGAAACGATAAATAACTCATCCTCTGTAACTATCCATTCTCCGTCCACTATATAATCTTTCAATTCATTCAGAGCTTTATGTTGAGGAATTTCTTCCAGTGGTATGATATTCTGCCGAACAAATACAGATAATTGTTCTTGATTGGATTTTTCAATGTCGATATACATGTTTTCTACACCAAATGCTTCAAACAAATAATCTAGGTATTCAAATCTCGTAACTATCGGCAATTGAATCTCAGCATATCCCGACTGACTATTCACTGGCTTTTTATGAATAGAATAACAAGTATTTAAAGAGAGATTATTTACTGCATAATCATAGGGCACAAAAGTATCGTTTGAATCGGACATAAATCCCCACATCCCATTGTTCTTCTTCACTCGGTAAGTTTCACCTTCGGGATTTACATGCAGCTGGTATAGAGCAATATCGTATTCAGATGAGTAAAAATTCATTTTCGATTGTTTATTCGTCTTTTTGCGTAGTGTTTTTGTTATATCATTCAGCAACTCAAAAGAATCATTAGGTATAATCGTTTTAGGGACTCCACCGCGCACTTTACTGTTCTTGATTACTTTAATGTCGTGCTCATTAAGCAAAGCATTAATACGCTGTCTTGTAATTCCTAATGCTCTTGCAGCTTCTTGTAATGTGTATCCATCCACCTTAGTTTCCTGCTCAAGTGATTGGAGTAAATTATCGACAGATGCCTTTGTATAAAGAGCTTCTTTTCTTACTTGATAAGGATTAGGTGCTTGCTCGATCTTTCCTTCTGAAACATAGCTATATACTGTTTTTTCCTTGATATTTAAAAGATTTGCAACCTCTTGACGAGTATATGTAGATTTTGAATCGTTCAACATTATGACGTCCCTTCTAATTTCCGTTGTTTCTGCTTTCTATTAATCCATTTTGTTTCTTGATTATATAGAATACTAATACTAGTTAACCATATTAATATCAATAGGCTCCAGATTTTATAAGGTGAAGTTCTAACATTTTGTTCTTTATGATGATGTTACTCAAATAAGTTAACAAACAAGGCTACATCTTCTTTGCTAAAAATTATGGTATGTACTACCCCATGTACTTTAATCTTAAGTGGTAGTTCTCCATGCGTATTAAAAGGTTCAAGTTCATAATCATTAAGGCATTTTGAAGTAGAGTAGGTTTTATTTTCATCTTGAATGATGATTAATAAGTTACTTTTTAAAGAATTGTTTTCATATTTCAAACGTTCATTTTCGCTATATATGTCTTGAATATAAGTTTGTAATATTTATTACCATTTGGTTCCCCTTTCTTGATTCTATTCACTCCATACTCCTGATTTTTGGTCGATTACTTTTTGTTCAGCAGCTTCAAAAACTTCTAAGAATGTTATATTACCGGGGTTCACATAGGCGACCTTCCCTAATCCTCTTTCAAGTAGTTCCGTAGAGAGTAACCGGTCTTCTGCCAGCCAAACATACATAAGGGCCCTTTTGTAATGATTCATTTTATCTCCCGAATCGTTACAAAATTTCATTAGCATTCGATAGTAATTGGTGTGACACTTCTAATGCTTTTTTTGCAAAGGGCTCTGATTTTGATAATCCGGTGTGTTAATAAGCAGATCCCGAACAACAATTTCATCACCTTTTTTGAAGTCACTCACATCCGATATTGGAACCTCTTGTAAAGTACCATCCATTAACTTATTTGCTGAAGTAATACGGAATTCCTGAGTATCGCCGTCTCGAGAACGTAAATATTCCACAGAAAAGTAGATATCGTTTGATACTTCTTGATTGGTGCTTGTGGATTCTCCTGTAAATACATCCAATATAGAATCAACCGACTTAGCAATATCTTCTACATCTTCCCTAACAGAATTAACATTTTGTACTTCCTCGGTATTTAGTAGTGTTTCTTTTGCGACTTCCTTAACTGAATTTAAAATTGAAGCTTCACTAGTATCATTTTCTTCATCACCTATTTGTCAGTAAGTGTTTGGCCTACCTCCGCACAAGCAGACAATATTAAAGCAATAGAAAGTGCAGTATGTAATCGTTTTTTCATTAGCTATTCCCTTCATTAAAAGATACTGGGAATGAATCAACTTCAATAGCGATAGCTGTACTTAATACTTCTGGAACAAGGTTATATCGACTCATATCTTCTAAAGTTTCTATTATATAAGTCTTTAAAGTAGGGTCTAATTCAACTTTATGCATAACAGTGGAGTTTGCGACAAGCGCTTCTGCAAACTGTTCAGGCACTAGATAATATAAATAAGAAGGAATATCTCGTATTAATAATTGATACCATTCCTTTTTCAAAACTTCAAAATTGGCTGTCTTGGTTTGACCAGGAGTAAAAATAATGGATACACTACGATAATTTAAATATCCATCCCATTTTAGTTCACTTTCATATAAATAATGCGCGGGTTTTAATTCGCAATTTAAAAGGTCTTGTGTAGAAATGTGCAGTCTTTGCTTTGCTGCATTAGCGTTCATTTTTTTCATCTCTCTTTCGATTTTTATTTTTATGAGATAGGTTTTTTAAAACCACCTAGATCTCTAGAAACATACATAAATAAGCGTGTTTTAAGTAAGGACTGCTTCCCCTTGTAATTTGAAATAAATAATAACGGCGCAGCTGCAACAATGGTCATTAACCAGCCATTATGTAAAAGGATAGCAACAATTGAGAAAGTCACTGCTGAAAGTAAACCAATAAACAATATGTGAAAGGTAACTTTTCGATTATCAAGGCAATTTTTACGAACTAGCTCATAGTCCGGGGTAGTTTTTAGAGCTTCAGTTTGAAGTATTCTATAAGATTGCCATAACGTAAGATTTATGATCATTTCAATTAAGAGTGGGGTTGTTATCAAGATTAGAAAGATTAATTTATATGGTGTTCCAATGGTTGATGTAAAGGTTGCCATCAAAATAACTGGATATAAGAGAGTTTTCAAAATTGCATTTGATAGGCCGTCTGTAAACTTAGGCATCGTTTCAAAAACGATCTGGATATACTGCTGACCTTCTCTATTTAAATGCGATAATCTATTTTCTAGTTGATTAATTTGAACTGTTTTCATATTACAACTCCTTGAAATACCCATTTTTTATAATATAACTCACATTTTCCATTTATGCTATTAATATAATATGTAAGTTTCACATTTAGAATTAATATATCTATACTGTTTACTGTTTTTTAAAAAAAATAAAAAACCCTGCCTAAAAATAGTTTGGAGTTGTAAAAAAGTTACACTGCAAACTAGATTAGACAGGGTTTTCCTGTTCGTTTCATATAATTGTTAATAGTAATTATATCACGAATATTACTATAAGAAAATATGAAGTCTTTTCATAATATGTTATCTAAATGGTAGGGAATATCCTAGTTAAGCTTTTCTAATACCAACTACTTTAGCACCCATTTTCTTACGCGCTTTCATTGCAGTTTTCATAAACTCAATAGCAATCTTTTCATCTTCTGTTAGTTTTTCTTTTCTCTTTTTCTTTTTCAATACCATATATAAAACTTCCCTTCATTTTTATTCTGTAAGTCTAGTATTAGCAATTAGAGAAAATTTTAAACTTTTTTTAATAAAAAGTTATAACCCTCTCCCCCACTTAATATGATGTATGGAAAAGTGGAAAAAAGGAAAAATGGCCCTGAGCTAAATCACTTGATGGACTATTAAGATAGGAGGGAACCGGTAATGAGTCGCGAACGTATACCCTTAGATTGGATCAATGAGGACAAAAAATCGAACAACGAATTATCAACTGATCCTCAAAAGGATTCTCCTATTAGGAGAAGAAAAATCCGTTCAGACAAGTCTAGAGATATTAAATTTCCAGTTAGTAAAAGTGAACAAATACGCTTAAAGACTGTATGTAAGCAGGCAGATATATTTTATAAGAAAATCTATGGATATGATAAGAAACTAACGCAAACTCACTTTAACACCTTACTACTGAATTATGCGTTAAAACAATTAGATGAAGTGGATTGGCATAAAGTATATCTGGATTCAAAAATGTATATGCATACAAAACCTACAGAAACAGAATACACAGCGATAGGTGGACCATATGGACTTTCAACAATGAAGGGCATATCCGATAGAAAAGTAGTTTACTTTCTTGTAATAACCGCATTAGAAAATCTCGAACGTCAGGGGGACTATAATAGTGTATTACTATGATCAATCACGTGGGAATAAATATAAAAAAAATTCCCTATTTGAATCGGTGGTAAATAGAATAATTAATACTTTTGTTGATACTAAGTCGGAAAAGTTAAATATTAAAATGCGATATGTAGATATATTACGTGGTGAAAATTATGTTAATGATTTAAGAGACATTTTTATTGATAAGTTTCCAGAAGCATCAAAGTTTGAGTTGATTGATTTAATAATGATTTTATATACAGATTTCATAGAGAAAATAAAAAACGGAGATCACTCACATAGCACTGCTGCCAGATACTTACTAGAGGGGAAAAGAAAACACCTTAATAATTTAGAAAAACGTAATACAATTACACGTAAAGAGGTACATCAAGTAACACCTAATACATTGATTTTTGAAGATATAGAGGAAGATGATTTTGAGGATGAAGAATTAGAGCATGATGATGTATCCGTTGATGATATTGTTTATTTTGATATTGATGTTAATTCTAATCAAAATAACCGCTGTAAAGTATTCTTATATGATATCGAGCCATATTTAAATGGAGATAAAATTGATGTAAAGGAAGTAATAGCAATCTGTTACCTCAGTTTTATTGACCAAATTAGGAAAAAAGGTAACAATCCTAAAATAATGAAAGCCATACTAAATAATTTCATTAATGAAAAAGCTCAAGAATAGATGGATTTTTAAACCATCTTTCTTGAGCTAAGCACTTTTTCAATATTTGTTTATTAGAAGTAATGATTAAAACTCATTCTTACATTTACCAGTTCATTAAATTTCTCAAACATTTCTCCTGCTTCATAAATTGTATAATCATCAAATACCCAACAGATCATATTTAATTCATTAGAAAATCCTTCTAAATATCCCGTATCTTTATAGTTATCGATTACTTCGTCTTCAGGAATTTTATTCATAAGTTTCTCTACAATTTTTTTAATCTCAAAAACATATACATCCCATTACCATACGGCATAAAGAAAATTTAAATTTTGAGCAATTTTTTTAGAAAAAAAAAGTAAATAAAAATAAAGAAGAAAATACCATGAATTTAAGTTTGCATCCATTCTTTAATTCTGGTTTGCATTACTTGTGGAACAGCTATTCTTTGGTGGTTTCTTGAGTATGGTTTAATAACATAATTAGGACTATGAAAATAATATAAACACTTCTACAGACGAATTATTTTTCTATTTGCCCAAGCAGCAGGTAAAGTTTTAATATTTTATCAGCCTTTAATAAAAAATCATCAACACACCAAAAATTTATATCTGAAATTATTCTCTTAAATTTTTTGAGAACAATTGCTTTAAACCTACAAAAATAATATATCCTATTAAGCCACCAAAAGTTTAGTAATTAAGTCAGTTACATCAAATCTCCTTAGTACTGTGTTTTGCAAGATAAAAGTGCAGAAGAATGCAAAGAAAAATACACAAGCTTGCCAGCCTTCATCTGAGTATTCATTTTTGTCTTGATAATGCGTTTGTCACCCTAAAACTATCCCCTGTAAAGTTCAAAATATGGGCATGGTGTATAACCCGATCCACCAATGCTGCAGTCAATCTAGAATCACTGAAAACGCGATTCCATTGACTGAATTCCAAGTTCGACGTGATGATCAAGCTTTTTTGTTCATACCAGTCGGAGATGAGTTGGAAGAGGAGCTCAGCCCCTTCCTTGTTAAAAGGCACGTACCCCATTTCATCCAATATGATTAGATCCACACTCTTAAAACGATTCCGAAGCTGTGATAGCTTGCCTTCGCTCCATGCTCTCTCCAATACATCGGCTAAGTCTGAAACTCTATAAAACCGAACTTCAAGCCCCTGTTTACATGCCTCGTATCCAATACCCGTAGCTAAATGAGTCTTTCCGGTGCCGGGGGCACCTGTTAAAATTAGATTCTCTTTACGGGCGATAAAATTTATTGTACATAATTCTTTATAGTCGATATGTGTTGGAAAGTGAATATGTTCACTCCATTGAAACGACGAAAGTGACTTCTTCTGTAAAAATCGTGCCTTCTTAACCAATCGTTCAGCTTTTGCTTCCTCCCGTAGCTGTAGTTCTTTTTGAAACAGAGCTTCTAAAAACTGGGTTGGATCATCACATGGTATATCTGAATAAATATCACTCACATGCGCCAGCCTCAACGTTTTGCACATCTCTTTTAGATTCATTATCGCTGCACCTCGTTTCCTGTCTGTGAGATGCTTTGAAGCTGATCATACTTTCTCCAATCAATGTCGTAAGGATGGTCCTCAGGCTCTTTTAATGTGTCTGATTGCCCGCCAAGTAAATCATAAAATCGATCATTGATTTCATTCATATCATGATTAGCTAGTAATCCGATGATCCACTTCAAACGTTCCTTACGAATCGTAAGATTCGAGATATTGATGTATTCATATATGCGGCCTGGGAGATAGGCTGAAAAGCGGGAATAGGTTGCAGAACGCGGTTTAGCTAACCAAGCCTTCATGATAGATTGCCATGGAATCTCACGATTTTTGTGCATATATGGTCTATGATCCTCATACAAGATTTCACCATGAGGAGATAGTACCTTGAAACGATCCCAATACTTAACGACAGATAGTTTTGTATAATTATAGGCTCGTGGAACATAAACCTTTGCTTTGTCTAAAGTGATTTCTCCATACTTGTTTGCCTTCGCTTCTTCTTGTTTAAAAACTGGATATTCTTCTTGGGGCAGCTCCAATAGATACTGGTGCTCTTCCTCCAATAACTCCTGTAAGGAAACATGTTTTTTATAATGAATGCGTTGTCGGTCTTCCGTTAGCTGCTGTTCAAGTATTTGGCTAAAGTGATCTAAATCTTTTATGACAGGTGCAGGAGTTATAAAATTGTAGCGAACGTAGCCGACTTTATTTTCCACATTTCCTTTTTCATTTCCTGAATAGGGATTGCACGCTTGTGGTTCAAATCCGTAATGATTTGCAAATTGAAGGAATTCGTTTGTAAAGACAGCCTCTTCATGCTTATTTCTTGGCTTGACGACAGCGGTCTTCATATTGTCGATACGAATCTTCTTAGGAACTCCGCCCAACTGCTTGAAAATCACCTTCATTCCATGCAAAAGACATTCTTGATTTTCACCTGGTAAAGGAATTGCAAATGCGCTATTACTAAAAGGAAGGGTCATAACTAAACAATGAATATCTACATACATTCCATCTTTAACGGCCCCCATTAATCCAAAATCCAATTGTGCTTCCGAGGGAGGATGGATTAAACGCTCATAGTTTTTATCCTTTGTTGCATCTTCAATGTCTTCTCTTCCTTCTCGCCATTCTTTAATGAAATAAGAGACGGTCCGATAGGACCCTTTGAAGCCCATCTTCTGAAGTGCAGAAAATATCCCCTTGTTTGTCCTTCTATCTTTCTTCTTTAGTTTAAGATCTTCCCAAAGCCAATCTCCTACAATTTCTCCCCATTGCTCGTCGTACATCATTCCAGACTTTTTCTTTTTACTTTCTTCGGGGAGTTGATCTCCATCGGCATACTTTTTTGCTGTTCTCCAATTAATCCCTAGCGTTTTTGATATTTTATTTATGGATAAGGATTTCTGATTCCTCATTAATTTGATACAATTGATTTCAGGCATTGCCAGCATTCCTTTCAACCTCCACTGCATTGATTCGACACCAATTACAGTAGAGAAGTATTGTGAGGCTGGCAAGCCTTTTTTTGTTGAAACTTGAGTTGCAACGTTATGTACTTTTCCTTTTCAAAACTCTGTACTTCTATTTTGCACTAAACATAGTACTACACTACCCCACCACACACTCAATAACTGAAAACATTCAATACTTAAGCTAAAGTAAAAAGTTGTAATTCCAGTTTTGAAAATACCCTTTCTTATTAATCATTGGATACAAGACTCCAAAAGGAATCATCATTATAATGTTTAATAGTATTTCCCAATAGCCCCATTATAATGTAATCTTGTATCTCTAAAAGGGATAAAGTTAGCAGTTTCCATAAATAAAAGAATGATTTAAACTGACAAATGGTATAGTAAATGGCATAAGTGTTACAAACAAAACCAAAATAATATAAATATACATTAATGTTTCAAACATCCTGCTCTTTTTCGCTCTATATACATTTTTTATAATTTAATATGATATATATCAAAATAAATCAATGAAATAATTCAACTTTAGTTCTCCTTAGTTATTTCTATAATCTTTAAATCTCTATTCTATTTTTCCTATAAATATTTTAATAAAATCGCACAAAACAATGAAAATTAAAAGATCAAACTCTTTGCATTAACTAAAAAAAATAAAAAAGAACCGCCAACTAGGAAGTTTTGACACCTGGTTGGCAGTAATATCAAAGTACATTATTTAAAATTTTATTTCGATATGATAAATTACACACCAAATTTTTATTTATTATAAAACTAACTACGAAACCTAAATTAATTCAACTTGCACATGCACATTATTCCATTTTTTATGTTCAACCATGTTACAGCGGGATACTGTTTTGGCACTTAAAGAATTTCCATCTTAAGTGGCCCATCATCTCCCTTTCAAGGGTATTAAAACTATGCATGAATTGTGTTTGATTCTAGTAAAACGTTATTGGTTCAAAGGTTAACTTTATGCCCTTTATTTGGCGTAGAAATGCATATCAACGATTTTACAGTTCTTTGCTTCTTCAGATAGTGGTCGACCACATTTTCCACAAAGCTTAGTACCTACTTGATTTTTATGACCACAAACACAAATAATATCTTCCAACTCCGAGTACTCCTAATCAAGCATGATCATGATATATGAAGCAATTTAAAAGTCAGTATTCTAAAAGGACTAAGTTATTCCACAATAGGATATAAGTATCTATTGTTTTTAATTCCATTCCGTCCCTTCTACATCAAATACACTTATTACTGTTAAACAATTTAGTTGAAATTTAACAAATATTTATGAAATTATGGATTTTAAGTGTTTGCGGTCATTCTCAAGCGAAGACTCCCATTTTTAAAAAGAAAATAATGGAAAAAATAAAAAAAGGCCACTCCCTGTTTAAAATAAAGAAGTTGCCTACTTTGGTTTAAAAAACTATTAAGAATAAAAAACACAAGTTTTTTATTTACTCATTAAAAAGGAACATATGACAAAGGATTAACATCACCATTTTTTTGTCCTGCCCAAGTTCCAATATGTAGTTCAAAATGTAAGTGTGATCCCGTAACACGACCAGTCATACCCATTTTTCCTATTTCTTGTCCTTTAGATACGGTTTGTCCGGAATTAACACCAATTGAGTTCATATGAGCGTAAACTGTTGTAAATATTTCACCGTTTATTGAATGTGTAATTATTACTGCATTTCCATATGTACTTAATGGTGCCGCATAGGATACAACACCATCAGCAGCAGCCACAATTGGTGTACCTATAGAATTAGCAACATCTACTCCATAGTGGAATTCCTTTCCACCTAATTCTCTCCATCCATAAGGGGAAGTAAAGCGACCTTGAGCAGGGGTTGTCCAAGAATCACTAGAAGATGTAGGAGTTGTTTTCGATGCGGAACTGGTAACATTATTTGTATTTTTTTTCTGCTCTTCCTGACGTGCTAAATCAGCCATACGTTCTTGTTCTGCTACAATTTTTGCTTGTAAATCTTCACTAATTTCAAATACTTCCTCATACTCATGTACTAAGTTTTCTTTCGAGCCCACTAACTTTACCTTTTCAACTTCTAATTGGTTAATTAATTCGGTTTTGTTTAACTTTTGAATGTCTAATGTTGCTTTTAGTGAACCTAATTCATCATAACTATTTTGTAATTCTTCATTAAAAACTTTCAATTCAACTTCTTTTTTCTCTAAAGTTGTTTTGTCTTCCGATTGTTCTTTCATTATATTACGATCTGCATCCATTAACGTATTAATTGCAGAATAGCGATCAATAAAATCAATAAAACTATTTGAACTTAGTAATACATCTATAAAACTTATTGAACCTCCATTTAATTGAATAGCTCTTAAACGTTCATTCAAAACAACATTTCGGTTAGAAATTTTCCGCTCCAAATCAGTTATTTCCTTTTGCATGTTTTCAATTTCAATATTTGCTAGGTTAATATCAGCTTTGACATTAGTCATACTATTTTCTGTGGTAACAATCTCCTCGTTAAGTGTGAGAATTTGATTTAACAAGTCATCTTGATTATTCTGATTTGACAGGATTTCAGTTTCCTTTTGCTTAATTTCTATGTTAAGTTCTGCCTTTTTTTTATTAATTTCATTTTGTTCTACTTTTAAATCATTTAAAGTATTTGCAGAAACTTGAGAACTGAATAATAGAGTTGAGATTACTAGCCCTGAATATCCAGACATAACCAACCCTATAACTTTTTTATTCAATGAATATATCCTCCTATAATCGCTATAAACTAATAGGATTTTACAAATTGATCCTAAAAGTGTTCTTAATCTACTTTTTTTACATATTTATTGTATCATTCAAAACCTCTAGCTATTTTTACAGTTTAATGTCGAAATTGTGGAGAAAATATGGAGATATTTCCAATAAGGAAAGCATGGTTCAATGTGAACTAACTCCTACGGGTCTTAGACAAAACAAAAAAGCTCTTCAAAAAGAATTAGGGTATAATATACCAATACATTCCTTTGTAGGAGCTATTTTTATGGGAACAAGAGATTCTTATCCTTATGAAATTAAGTTGAAGGCCGTTTAACTAACAACCTGTTGGAAAACAATATACTTTTTGAAAAGGAAATCTATAAATCCTTATAATAAAAATAAATTAGAACAAAGAATCGTTGAATTGTGTAAGACATACAAGTACCGTTATGGATATAGAAAAATTTCTAATTAAATTGGATGGAGCAAGTAGTAGACAAGAAAATAGTACAATGAGTAATGCAAAAATATGGCTGGCAATGTAGTAGTTACAGATATTACTTATTGCGTTTCTGCAATCAATAAACTTGTATCTCTCTATTATATTTGATATTTATAATATCGAAATTATTGCGTTTACAATTGAATCAAAACCAGATACATCCCTGGTTTTAGGTACACTAGCTTAATTAGAGAATCTCCCAGATGGATGTATACTTCATAGTGATCAAGGCTCTGTGTACATCAGCAGCTTACCAAAAAGCTATAAAAGGAAAAGGCATTACCATGAGCATGTCCCATAAGGGTATGCCCGCTGATAATGCCTCCATTGAATCGTTTCATTCCTCACTAAAGTCTGAAACGTTCAACCTCGACGGATTAACTTGTACTACAACGGCAATTGTAGAACAAACTGTTCGAGATTATATTACTTATTATAACAATACTCGAATTCAAACAAAACTAGACTGTCACACTCAGGCGGGCAGTCCCATAAATCATGCTTTTCTTATTCATAAATTCTAATTTTACATCTAATTCTGGAAGGTGCTGTCGTCGGAAATTCTTCATAATGCATACTAAAAAGGACCTCTACATTGATAATCATATGCACCCTCGTACTCCTCAGATGCTTCGCAAATATAAAACGTATAATTAGTAAGGTTACTATTATTAAACTATACTAAATTTTATGGCACAGTTCACAATATCAAACAGATAGAAATAAATTCTTCACTATATGCTGTAGTTTTAAACATAAAAATAGCTTGGCCGGATTCCTTTTGTAGAATCAGCGTAATCAAAAAAGACGTTGAGATGAAGTAATGTAATAAGAACGTTCAATAGATTATCAAGAGATTCTATTTTCCTATAATAAACTCCAACCAAAAGGCTATTAGTGCTAATTGTAGGGTTCAGCTATACACATAATAAAAGAATTATTTATCTATCGTAGCTACTTAAAACTCTCCAACAATGAAAATCGCACAATAATTATACATATAAATACGCTAAAACATAAGTACAACCTTTCTTCTACTTCTCATTGTAAATTATTCTGGCTTTATCTGATTTATATAATTTAATATATTTTCATCACTCATTTCTCCAGTAATAATTTTCTCTATTTTACCTTCTGGATTAACTAAAATTGTTGTTGGTAATGGTTTAATATTATAAACTAACATAACGCTTTTATTTTTATCTATTAAAACCGGGAAGGACAGATCTTTCCTTTCAATATAATCTTGTACCACGAAATTAGATTCTGCAATGTTAACAGCTAATACTTGAATACCCTCGCTTTTATATTCCCGGTAGTATTTATCAATGATTGGGAATTCACGTTCACAAGGTTTACACCAAGTTCCCCAAAAATTTAAAAAAACCCCCTGGCCTTTGTACTCAGACAAACGATGAGTTTCCCCATTCATATCAATTAGCTCAAAATCAGGTGCCGCATTACCAATTTGTAAAACTTCCTTTTTCTCTTTAAAGAAACTATTGTAAATAGTAAAGAATATAGCCCCTCCTAAAATCACCAAAATAATTAGTCGCATGAAAAGTCTTCTATTTTTTTAACCATAACAACAAATCCTTTCTCAATAAACAATTTCTTAATATAAATAATATTCTTAAAAGATTAGTATAAAAGATAATTATGTAGAAAATATGCAGATGTAATGCATTTACTACACTTATTAAGAGTAATATATTTAGTCTTTTAATTTTATGAAATTTACGCTTATTAAACGATCTTAAAACTTTAAATTTAAATATTTTGCCGCTATAGATAACATTAGGACTATGAAAATTGGAAATTATATTATACGAGTATACCGTGTCACTCTTCTCAACAGTTTTCTTGAATTTTATCAATTCTATTTTCTCTAACTGATAAGTTATCGTCTTCATCGATAGTATTCTAAATTTCATTATTATTTACATTTTTTTATTATTTCATTTATTAAAGATGTATAAGAAAGATTTATAGTAATTCTATAGTTAATTGCTGATGCATTAATAATGATAATAGATTTGAAGTTGTATATTTCACCATTAAATACCAGTACTAGAGAACTGTCCTCAGTATATAAGGGTTGATTCCCCTGTTCTAAATTTATTATGCTTAATCGACGAAAGCCAAGTGCCGCCTTTCCATCAGTAAACTTTCCTCCGCAATCAGGACCCCAATGAATAATTTGATTCATTAATTTTTGAAGTACTTTTTCAGAATTATTTATGTTCCCTATAAAACCTGTAAATCCACCCTGCTAGCAAAGGTGCTCGTAATTCAATGGCTGTGATTTGAATATCTGCACTGCGCGGTACAGAAGTTCTTACTTTGTCAATGATTATGACACTTTATAACATTGTTGGTACTGCATTACTTAGCCAATAGGACGCCCCTTGAGTGTAGTATTTCTCCCCTCATCCCGTTAAGGGATCCAGAGTATGTAAATTGTTTACAGTAACTAGGCCAATTACATCACTCTTGACTTCTTCAACTGGAGCTGGCGGTTTTGGAACCTCTAGTGTAGTTGTTCCCCCAGTGATATATTTAGTATATTCTAAAAAAATAAGCATATATTCATTATATAATACTTTCAAGCAACCATTACTTTCTTCAAAAACAATAAAAGTTGTTCCTTTATCAACTTGTCCAACTTTATGGATATAGCAGTAGTAAATTATTTTATATCATCTTATGAATCAGAAACACCTTGAATGGTAGATCTAGTCTAAAAGTTGAACTATTTGCTCCTGCTAAAAGAATTGAAAACAAACCAAGTGTAACAATAGTCTACAAAATTAAGTATTTTAATAAATTTGTCAAATCACCTTATTTCTTTTCTTCTCAACCCCCTCCTTAAAAGCATAATTTTTTTAAAATATGAAAAAAAAAGAGAGTTGCTACTTATAGCAAACTCCCTTCATTTATTTTTTTAACTCTATAAAATATTTTGTCGTTATTTCGTCAGAGCAGTTAATTATTTTGTAAGATTTGATGAACGTTTGATGAAGATATTTAAATGGGTTTTTGTTACATAATCAGCTAATCCGTATGTACCATCAACCTTACCAGATGTAATTCCGTTTGAAGCGATAATATAAACAGCATTTGCAGTTTTTGTTCCTGGCTTTACATCAGAAAATGATTTAGAAATATTTCCTTTTTCTAATTTAAAGGCATTAACTAATACTAATGCAATTTGAGAGCGAGTAATTGGTGAGGCAGGATTAAATTTACCAGCTTGATCACCAGAGAAAATTCCAACTTTCTTTAATGCCGCAATTGCACCAGCATTTGGGTGTGTAGATTTAACATCTGTAAACCCAGTATTTGTATTTGATGTATCTAGATTTAACGCTTCGGCAATTTTAACAGCTACTTCCGCGCGAGACGCGTAAAGGTTAAAATCCACCTCTGCTTTTTTTACTTCCGTAGCTTTTGCAACTGCAGCTACTACTTTCTCTGCATCAAAGTCTACCACTCGTTTAGCACCCAAATAACGTGGTCCCCAGTAATATGGATCGTTTATGTTTGAGATTGCAACACCTTCACTAGACTCTGTACCAATCATTTGGCCATTTCCAATATAGATAGCAACGTGCGAAATTCCACGACCACTTGTATTAAAGAATACTAAATCGCCAACTTTAAGGTTTGCTTTAGAAACTGAAGTCCCTTGGTTATATTGACCACCAGAAGTGCGGTTTAATGAAATACCTAATTCAGAAAATACTTTGGAAGTAAAACCCGAGCAATCAAATCCAGTAGCAGTCGTTCCACCGTATTTATATGGTACACCAATATATTGTTTTGCTGTAGAAATCACCTCAGATGGTGTTGCAGCCTCAACGTTATTTGCTGGCAAAGCAGATAAAACCATAAAATAGGCGAATATTGGTAATAACCATTTTTTCTTCATAAATAATTGCTCCTTCTAAAAATACCGTTTTTTAACTTGTTATAAGATTAACACATTCTAGTATTCTAAAATTTTTCAATTGTGTAACGTTTAAAAAATAAAAAAAAGCACAAAAACACTGACATATCAACGTTTAACGTGATAATCAGTGTTTTTATTATAAATAGACTATGACTTTAATCGACATATTTTGTAACATAATAGTAATATTAGATATATTCAATAGTATGTGGTTACATAATTTTACCCTATTTTTTCTATCTTAAACCATCTAGATGAACATTAATTTATAAGAATAGTTAGGAAGTTAATACTTTTTACTTGCTAGCAGATGCCCCTAATACATTGTTCCATCTCCGGATTTTCTGTTATACTACTCCGATATTTTGGAAGCGTAATATGTTGTCCTTAAGTGATTTTAAATTCATCCTAGTTGTCACAGCACTTTCAGCTTGTACTTCTTCAATAGATACATCGTACTTCATAAGCAAATAATCTAACTTATTAATAGAAAATATTCATTTAATTTTCTACGGTGTTTTTTCCAAATCGCTATTCACTGTTTTTTAATGAATAGAAGTATGGCAAAGTACAGCAAAGTTTTTGTTATTGTTTTCTTTGATGTTACTCCTTTTTGTTTGTATATATTTTATAATCTGCCTTTTCTCATAGATGATACCAAAATTTTGAAATTTAAAAACCCACTAGTACGATGTATGAGTGTAAATAGCCTGGAACACATCATCAGCCAGGAGGACTTGTTTATGAACTCTAATCTGTGGTAAAGGCTTCATACCTTAGTAACCAAATCTTTTCCATTCATTGAATATTTTTGTTCAGGAATTTCCAAACTGTTACCTCCTGAAACCTCAAACTTAATCACATTATATAGAATAATTCCTTATTTCTTTACTTATTTTATAAGCATGTTGCTTAATAAAATTATTTATTACACACATAATTCTCACCACGTTTTTTCCAATTGCAAACTACTTGCTTTTTAATATTGTATGCGACATTTATCTTATTTCTAGTGCTCATATTTTTCTCTATTACTTATTAGATTTTAAAAAACATCAATACTTTTTTAAAAACTGAATAACGTTAAGATTGATATTCTAGCCTTCACAAAGAATAAAAATGCTATGATAAAGATTGAATATCACCATCAACATACTTTAGTAACCTAACAAATCGGTAGCCTCCCCCAATAGCAAAAACTTCCCTAAAAGAATTTGGGAAATTGTTCAATACCCGTTTCAAGTTTGCTTCCGTTTAGCCTCAGTGATTTTACTCTCCCTCTTTTTCCAAATCATTTTAGTTTATTATATCCTGTAATTGGGTACCCTCTAATTGGGTACCAAAATATAAAGGAGAAAGGGGAAGGTAAAATGCATGAACAATTTAAAGAATGTATCGAAGAATGTCTTGCTTGTTTGACAGAATGTAATCATTGTTATGATGCATGTTTAAAAGAAGCTGATTTCAAAATGTTGGAAAAATGCATCCGACTTACTCGTGAGTGTGCTGATATTTGCGGTTATGCAGCGTCTGCCATGTCCCGTGGAAGTCAGTTCGCTATTGAAATCTGTAGACTGTGTGCTGATATTTGTGAAGCATGTGCAATTGAGTGTGAAAAACATAGTAGTCACCATGAGCATTGTAAGAAGTGTGCCGAAGCTTGCAAAAAATGCTCCGATGTTTGCAGAGAAATGGCTAGTTAATCAAAAGGGATTTAAAAATTGTGTATCCATAATAGAGAATAACTTGACAAAAGTTAAATAGGTTCTCTATAAAAAAAATGCCAAAAAATATTTTTTGGCATTTTTTTGATTTTTACTTAATCATTATTAATCTTTAAAATTTGTGCATTTATTACACAGACAATAGTACTTAATGACGTAACGCCCACCCCAATTGATGGTTTTTGAAGAAGTTAACGCTATAGAAAGCACCTGCAGCAAGAGGGATTGTAATGATATTATAACCAGCCAGCCTATGTTTTGATCCATGTTTCTATAACTAGCTTTAGAAAGTTTTAAAGTACTAAGGATATCAACCGGATTACTATTAACTAAGACAACATCTGCAGGTTCTATTGCAAAGTCTGTTCCAGCCACAATAGCATTCCTAAATCTGCTTCCGCTAACGCTGGTGCATCATTCACACCTTCTCCAACCATCGCTACTTTCTTTCTACCTTTTTTAAAGCTTTTACATTATTTGATTTTTCATGAGATAATACTTCAGCAATACTTGTGTCAACCCAATCTTTTTATCTACATAGTTCGCTACACGATTGTTTCATAACAGTTTCTATTCCTAATTCATTTAATTCTTTTATCACTTTATAGGAGATTCCCGAATAAAATCAACTATTGCGACATGACTTGTAATTTAATTCATTATCTTTTAATAGAAAAATAATCGTTTTACCTTGTTGTGCACGTATTTCATACGTTTTTTTCATCAAACAAAATCTTATTTTCTCTTAACATAATTGATAAACTACCGCAATTTAATATTGTCAATTTGCTTTGTATATTTTCTTTAACATTTTTCCTAGATAGAACGACTAACAAAAAGATTGTTAAAATTGATAAAGATAAGAAATTACTACTTATAGAGAACCTGCAATTAAACCTATAATGCAAGCTAATATTGTTGAATAAAATAAGGTTTCCTTGATATGAAACACCTAAAAGTATCCCTACAGAACCCAGTATTCATACTACAAAACATTGTAATCATCAACATATTCAACAGGGAACTTTCTATTCAATAAACGAATTAGAAGCAGGTACTTGTGCATTTTTATAGGTAAAAGAGGTGTAAATTATTATGTTCATCTCTTTAGTCTAATAGAGTATATCGAATTACAGAATTGCCTTTTTTACGTCTGAACCATAATAGAATTAAAGCTATTCCAATCAAAATTAATGAAATTAATTGAGCCATTCGAAGTGACTCTGTAAGCATTAAACTATCTGTTCTAAAGCCTTCTATAAAGAATCGACCGATTGAATACCATATTACATAAGACAGGAACAATTCTCCCCTCCTAGGATTTAGCTTTCTAATAATAATCAGGGAAATAAATCCAGCGATACTCCAAGTGGACTCGTATAAAAATGTTGGATGATAATATACACCATTAATATACATTTGATTAATAATAAACTCTTGAAGATTAAGATTTTCTAAATATGATCTTGTTACTTCAACACCATGTGCTTCCTGATTCATAAAATTTCCCCATCGTCCGATTGCTTGACCAAGGATAATACTGGGTGCAGCATTTTTCAGAGGAGAGCACATTGACTGCTTCTTTAATTTTCAATTTTCTTTTTCTAAAGAATTCACTTTGGAATCTAACTCTTTTAACTATAATGAATTATGAGCTTCGTGCAAACTCCACCATGTCCATGTCCTTTTTCACCAAACCTCAAAAATCAACATGAGTGCAAAGCTTTTCACTAAATCTATCGTTCTATTCACTCTTTACCAATGATTTCAAGATAATGTTTAAGTTCTTCTTCACTCATTCCTTTTCTTATGGTGCTTTTGAATAACCAATCAAACAAGTCAACGGTGTTCTAAATTCATGAGCGATTGATACTAGAATCCATTTCCTTGTTCTTTAGGCGTTCTACGTTATATGCCAATTTATTATTGGAACTTGACAATTCTCCTAGTTTATCTTTTCCTAAATTAGGTAAACTTACTTTAAAATCACAAATGCTTAATTTTTCAGTTGTTTCTTTCATACCGATTAAGGAGCTAGTAAGTATTAAGTATTTAAGATAATAACCCATAAATAATATATAACACAATAAAGCTTGTAATACTCGATATGACAAAATGCATCTTCATTGTGTTTGTACTTAACATAAGAACATAGCCAGATTTGTTTCCATCCACTTTGTAAGGATACACGCTAACAAATACGGGGTACTTCTCTAATCTTAAACTACTATTTTATCTTTTCGATTCTAAGGTCACTTTTAAGTTGATACTCTTTTTGCAACATAAAGGATTTATTGGAGCTATTAATAATGACTCCTGACTTGTATGTAATCTTCAATTCTCGATTTCTGTTTTTTATTAGAACAATATGTTTTATAGTCGTATCCGAATAATTATCGATTAGCACATCTCGTTGAATTCCACCCTTTGCAATGAAAACTTTTCTTCCACTCTTGTTACGATGATAATTTGATGAAGGTAACTTTTACTATTTCTCCTCCCACAACAAAAGAAGTCATATAACAAATACAAATAGTATGAATCTTGGAAGATCTCTGATTTACTTTTCCCTAAAAACCTGTGAAACCACCGAAAAATGGAGTTAAAAATGCTATAATTTGTGTCATCATATCAAAATATAATAAGATTCCCATCATTACCATAATAACCCCACCTACTTTCATAAAAAGACTGCTTCGTTTTTGAAGAAACTTCATTTTCCCTATAAATAAGGACATGATTAAAAAGGGGATTGAAAAACCAAGTACATAAAATAACATATACCATATTCCTCTACTTGGATCCGAAATACCTAAAGCAATAACTCCCGCAAGAATTGGTCCTGTACAAGGGGTCCAACCTGCAGCAAAACCCATACCAATTATTACTGAACCTAAATATCCTTTGGGTCTTCTTTTAAATTGCAGTCTCCTTTCTGATTGTAAAAAGTCAAACTTTAAGTATCCTAGTATTACTAAGCCAAAAATGACAATGCTAATTGCACCGATTTGTCTAAGTAAATCTTGATATTGCACAAAAAGTGTACCAATTAAAGAAGTTGAAAAGCCTAAAGCCATAAAGATTATGGAAAATCCAAATAAGAATAATAATGTATGCACTAATGCTTTTCGAGTAAATATTCCTTTTTCTTCTTCCAGTTCATTAAAGGAAATTCCAGTTACATAAGATAAAAATGCTGGATATAGCGGTAGTGAACACGGTGATATAAATGATAATACTCCCGCTCCGAATGCAAGAAATAAATTTAATTGATCAAACAAATTTCATCACTAACCCTTTCCTACCACTTAATTGTTATCTGTTCATAGTGACTGTGAAAACAGAATGGTGGCCTACGAAACAAGTATAAACAATAATTGTGGAGAAAATATGCACAAATCTTATAAAGATTGCTTTTCTATACCACAATTAATCATCAAGTTTTTTTGAGATATTTCACTACCTATACAAGATGACTATACAATAAGAATACTGAATGTTTTTTAATCAGCCCCTTTCATTGTTAACTCAGTTTATTTTCTATCTAACATTGTTTGTACAATTTATATGTATTAGTAGAAAAAAGAAAAAGCAGGAGGCTTTTGCCTACTGCCATTCATCCCCCACTAACAGAATGGGCTACACCCTTCGCATCCTTGAAGTGGGAGCCTTTTTTCAGAAGATGATAAAAATAAATAACTTTTCTATTACGAAAAATTGGTGTTATTCATTTATTGCATATCATATATTATTTGTCCATAATTCTCGGTAGACTTGCAAGTTTTATATTTCAAGTAATCACTCAATATTTCTAATAACTCAGCCATTATCTTAAAAGAACCATAAGTAGGACGCGCCACAGAAGATTTACTTTTTTTAGGACCAAATAATATAAATGCTATAAAAAGCATTGCCGTTCCTAAATGCACTCCCCCCTATTAGGTAGCTTAATGTTTAAAAAGACAGTAGAGATAAGAACAAATGCTAATAACATAGTTGTATTGATTAAATCAAAAGTTTGTTGACGAGAATTGAGAAAACCTTGTGCATTTTCCATACCTATAAATATTCCTAAATATTGTAATCTCAATAAATTGTAATATCAGTTCTATACTCCTATAAACATAAAATCACTCTTTAATTAACGTGAAACTGAGGTAATTTTTCTCAACACAGAAGTATATTAAATCACTTACAACTCCTGCTAATTCTACCTCTTGTTTAAACTAATGCCAAACTCATTACGATAAAGAAAATAAATATCTTTTTCATAGATAACCTCCCTCGAATGTAGTAGGTAATATCTAATTTAATATTTCATACCTGTGGTTAAGTCTACTGTTCTTTAGTATTTAATCAACTAATAGAGGAAGAACTAATCCTTGTGCCTGATTGTAGATAAAGCCCTAAATAACGTAATTGAATGAGATAGACGTCTATTGTTAGTATGATATCTTCCATAATTATTGTCTTTCGACAGAAACTAATCTCAAAAATAGTTTGTAATTTCAGCTTTCAATTGAATCAATTGTTTTATATCCTCTACCGAATGTGAAAAACTTTGGTCATTGTTGTCCCTGAACATCACCAGTTATTTCAAATTGTATTTTGCGCATGTTGCTAGATTAATCTTAGTAATAAGATATAAATAAGACTGTTGCTCAAACGGTGTATGTTTCTTTGTTTTTTTTGATATAATTTAAGAAATACATAAAAGGATGAATGCATATGGCTGACTTTTTAGATGGAATTAAACTCAATGCGGAAATGAATTATTTCATTCCATCATTGTTACTTTTATTATTGGTACCTACTATTTTTGCAATTATTTACGCAATTCTGTTTCGTAGGATACTACCACCAAAAATATTTAACTTTTTTATAGTACCTGTTGTAATAATAGGTTTTTATGTTTGGGCTGTACCAATGGAAATAGGGTTTCACGAGTATTTTAGAGCGACTTTTTAATTGCTTTTTTTTCTTGTACAATTTGGTATCCAACAAACGAACTTACTTCATCAATATTACAGGCATGGACATGCCTGGCACACTAAAAAAAGTACAAACCTTATGGTTTGTAGCCTATTGAAAAACCATAAGCAGATAAGATAAACTTAGTTCAACAAATAAATGTAACCCTTTTTTCATTTATGAATTGCAACTACTTGTTTTCCTAACTCTTCCTAACTTTTAAGGAATCTTGTTTATCATGTTCCGCTTTCCCCTTAAGGAGATCCATAACTGTAACTTTATTTTCTAAATACCCCATTAATACAACGGCATGTAAATTTTGATACATTTCATGATATTGATTTGTACCATCTATTATCCATCCGCTATTTTTCTTTGGTTCTGATAAATCAAGAGTTACCCACATTACAACAGGTACACCAGGATTTATAGATTTAGTAATTCATCGAGTGATTGTCGAGCTCTTTTTTCATATGACTTCCCTTATAAGCACGTTTGAATCAGCTCCGAATGTTTACCTTCCTCAATTCGAAAATCTTGTTGAGGTAAAAAATTATCTGCCATCTCAGTTTTAGTTACTTGTAAACCATAATAGTTTAAGACAGCTGTTAGTGATGTAATTTCACAGCCATTCGGTAATTCTGGATTTTGCATAACTGTTTGAACTGCAATATTTTGATTTGAATTAGAATTAACATGATAAGGATTGGAATTCTTAAAAGAAAACTCTTCCACAGACGGATAGTTATTTTCTGATGTTGATGCAGTTATACTAATGAATTTCTTTTCCCGTTGGAACATCAGATAATGTGATTTCCAAATTTGGAACTGGCTCACGACTTCTAGATTCAATTGTTAAAACTGTTAATACATTTTTTTTGAAGTAAAAATAAAAACCCTGCCTAAAATTAGTTTGAAGTTGTAAAAAAGTTACACTTTCAACTAGATTAGACAGGGTTTTCCAGTTCATTTTATAATTGTTAATATTAATTATATCACGAGTACTACTATAAGAAAATATGAAGTCCATTCATTATATTGTTCCCATATGCTAGCCACTTTAATGTAGTTCTCATTTCTCAATGGTAGTATACTTAGCAACGATTATACGTGTTGAAAACATTTTTATCCAATTTAGCAAAATTATATTTTATATAGAGAGGATAATCTGTATGTATAAGAGGAGATTGTTGAGAATCTTCACTAATCTTCTCTTATATTGTATCAATTAGGCTTTTATCTGTACAAAACACCATTTTTTAGAGGCGCCATTAATGGATGAAGTTTTTCTCGATTTTCTAATGAAATAGGTTCATCGTTCATTAGTTGTTTTATTTTATCAGCACTTCGCACTTTCAAACATTACAATCGAATGTTTCAGAAATGAAAAGCAGAGCAAATTTAGAATGGTGCATTTCTGAAGGAAAGGGAGATAAGAAAAGAATTAACGGACTTGCATTCAAGCTAAAATGCTCTATTAAAAATAAGTTCACGAAGGACATGAGAAAGGAACATACCAGACTGATGTTCTTTTGATTCCAGCACTTTCCCGAATAGTTTGAACTACTCCCCACTATGTTCATTTGCCCCTTTGTTTAGCTGAAGTTTAAAACTTATAGTATTCCATATTTTTTCTGAACTTTATTTATTATGTTATATATAATTGTTTTTTTAACCACCTATCTTGTGGTTTATGGATTTATCTACTTACATTTTTTAGCTTCTATATAGTTTTTGATTGCTGTTTCGACTTGTTCATTAAAACTCGAATTTTCTTCACTTGCTATAGCATAAAGTTCTTGATACTGTTCAGTTTCTAAGTAAAGGGTTATGTACTTTCGGTTACTGAATACTGTAAGAACATTCTCCGTTAATTTGACTTTTCCCTCCACTAAATGAGCAACTAACCAATCGTGTGTAAATGAATACTCTTCATCTTTTATTTGTATGGTTCCTTCTCTCACGTCGATAAGTAAGTTTGTTTCATTTTTCTCGATATATAAATTACTAATACCTAAGTATCGATAGAGAAAATCAAGAAAATCAAAAGTGGTCGGTTCATACTTCGGAAAACTAAATTTAGCGTAACCCGCTTGTTTCGCTGTCGATTTTGAGATAGTGTAGGATGGTTTATACCCTAATTGCTGTGCCTTTTTATAAGATAAAAACCCATCTGCTACTTTAAATCCCCACTCATATTTTCCGTTATCTTCTTTTAACAAAAGTCTTTTTTCTTCCATGTTTTCATCGTAAAACTTCTGATATATTGCTATATTGTTGCTTCGGTTTGAAAAGTTAAGTTTCGCTTGTTTATGTGAAGTGGATGAAGCTATTTGCTCTAATAACTGCCCTTTTACCTCTTCTGTGATAATGGCAGTTGGTTTGCTAAAGTGTTCTTTATCGATCTCGTAGCTGAGGTCATGCGTTTTTATGATGTTATACAATCGATGCTTAGGGATATTTAGCTCTTTGGAGATCTCAGGAAGTGATATAATGCCATTTTCTTTTAAAGATTTCTCCCGATTTAATAGTTCTTCAACTGACTCGCAAGTAAACATATAGCGACTTCCAATTTTATAGGGTTCATCAATTTGTTCTAAGTCCCCTTGTTGACCGTATTTATAAATGGTTTGTCTTGTAACACCAAGAATTTCTGCAGCTTCACTAGCTGTATAATACTTTTTTTTATGTGATGTTGTACTTTTGTCTGAAGACATAATCTATTCCTTCCTTTTCTACGGCCCAGTATAAAAAGTGTAGTATTAACTAATCTATTTATCGGCAAGAAAATGTTTTAATATAAATATAACCAATTTAAATATTGCACTTATCCTCAATTTAAACTCCTCTCACTTATTGTTCGAATTTTATAAGTCA
Source organism: Ureibacillus chungkukjangi (assembly GCF_044795995.1). NCBI lineage: Bacteria > Bacillati > Bacillota > Bacilli > Caryophanales > Caryophanaceae > Ureibacillus > Ureibacillus chungkukjangi. Next base: position 241,374 of record NZ_CP085010.1, read on the forward strand.
CGCTGAATCCATCAAGTTTATTCCCGAAAGTAAATGTCATTGAATGTTTACTTTTAACTATATCAATATCATCCATGCTATTAATAATTTTTTGTAGTTTCTTTACCGCTAATGAGTATACTGCATCAATTGAAGATCCTGGAGCTTTAAATTCAATTAGGTTTAGAGGTACATGAAAATTTGCGGTTTCCGTCTTTGTTGCAAAAATTCCACTATCATTTTTTAATAAGCTAACTATAAACATTCGTATCACCTTTCTCTTCTTTTTTAAAATTTAGATTTACTTGAACAATATTCACTTGTAAATTCTAACATATTTACCATTAAAGTAAAATTATATATATTAATCATTAGAATAAAATGCGATAATTAACTAAACGTAAATAAATGTAGCATTTTTTTATGTTTAGTAGATTAATTGACATATTGTGGTGATAGTAGATTATAATAATAGAAGAACATATATTCTATTTAATAATAGAAGATTTGATATTAGTTTATTAAACTAGATTGAGCTTTCATTAAATAATTGAATCTATTTCGCAAAGGAGTTGTTTTTATTTGGTCATCATCAACAATCTTGTACTACTTTCAACTAACGATTTCTCACTAGCTATTCCAGAAGATGTGACACAAGAAGAGTTGGTATCGAATTTACAACTTAGGATTGATAATAGTAAACGTAACGGTTTCGAATCTTATCATGAATTTAACGACAAGGAAATTCTTTGGTGGTACTTATATAGAAGGACCAATATTAAGAAGGAGAACGAGAAGTCGGAAAGAACGGTTAAATCCTATCGCCGGATCTTAGAGCAATTTATCACGAATTTATTAATGTATCATAATGAGATTGGCTTGGATTTAAAGATACCTGAAAACGCTACGAATATTTCTTTACTAAAACTCTTAGAAGAACGTCATTTACGAAGGTACCAGAAGTGGTTTATTAATAAGAGTCCATATGTGCTGAAGAATGGACCCTATTCAGCAGCGACTATTGAAAATAAAATGACTGTAATCAAATCATTTCTCCAACAGCTTTATAGATGGGGTTATATACCATTACCCGTTTATGAGGGTTTTTATGTTTTTGCTGCTCGAAAAGATGAACGGCCAAATCGTGATGCAGGTCCGAATGATGTCCTTAAATTACTAAAAAGCTTTGAAGCGATTGGTCATATTCCGATGTTTACCTTAATCCATGTGTTAACGACAACTGGAATGCGGAATGAAGAACTATGTAAGCTAACGGTTGGAGATGTTAAAAAGGATACTATCTTGGGTGGGTATTATCTGGACGTTTGGGGTAAAGGGAATAAAAATCGGCAAATTCCCTTACGTGAAAAAACACTAACAAGTATTGAAAAATTCAGAGCTGCACGTGGTTTATTACCATTAAAAGAAGCAACGAAATCAGAGCCCTTGTTTACAACAAATCGAGGGAAAGCTTATACTCCTTCGTACTTATCACAATACTTTAAATCACAATTGGCTTATTTGCCTGAAGAGGTATTAGAAGAATTTAATCATGTGTCAATTACTCCCCATTTATTCCGACATGCTTTTGCAATCATTTCTAGTATAGAAGGAAGCGATCTTTATGCCATTATGAGATCCTTGGGGCATGAAAGAATTGAAACAACGCAAATTTACTTAGAAAAGATTTTCGCGAAAGAACGACACGCAATACATCAGTGGTCGAGCGATACATTAGATGGTTATATATAATAGGAAGAAACTCCAATCAAACTCGTCAAATATCGTGCTGATTTGAGTTTCTTTTTTCTTTGCAATGCTGATAATTAATGTAAAATAAGAACATAAATACTCATGGGATTAAGGAGAACTTTGTATGAATTTAATTCAAATAAGAGAACTAGCACACCGCTTGATTGTTCATGATTTAGCAATTCGTACGTTAGAACGTGATCTACAATTTACAGATGTGATGAAGATTAATCGTCCATTGAATCAATGGATTGAAATATCGATAAATAAATTAAGAGAAGACTATAGAAGTAATAAAAAGGCTTTATTAAAAGAAGGTGGGCAAATACAAGATACAATCTTAAAAGAAGAGGGTTCTTGGACGTACACGATGGTCTATCGCGGTACGACACATAATTATCGCTATATGACCATAGCACTCCATAACTGGGTGGATGCAGAAATTCAAAAATTATTAAATATCCCGGCTTATCCAACAATGGAGGGTTCAAAATAAAAAACATCCCCTACTCAAGTGTAGGGAATGTTTTAATTAATTTCTTGCTATTAAGTGACAAAGTAGTAACAGCATACTAAACTTATCACTTTGTGTCAAAAAATCACTCTATTCATTTAGATTTGATTTTGTAAGTAATATAGTAGATACTTACCTATTGATTAGCCTTAAATACGATTGGAAATGTTTATGTAAAAATTCAACAAAGTCTTTTCTTGTAAAATCATAGGGTTCAGTTACAAATATAGTTATATTAACAGCATCATCGTTCTTTTGTATCTGAATTGCAGAGCTGGCCCCGTTTAAACCGTATGATAAACCAAGTTTTTTTATATCGTCAGTTTTTATATCCCCTTCTAAATGATTCATCGCAATTGACAGGGAATCTGTATTCGCATCAAGTTGCATCCAACGTTTATAGTTTGGTGCGTAACAAGAGTATCTAATGTTTCCAGATTTTAAAGTAGTTGGTTTAAGTCTTACCGTTGGGAATTCCTTATTCAAAACGTGTATAAATTCTTCTCTCAATTTAACGCTGTCAGGCATGCTGGTCCTCCTAAACTTTAATGTAATTATTCTTAAATGAGGTAATTTGAGTTCATTCAACACTGCATCAAAGTCATTCACTATTTTCTGTATTAATAATATTATTTTACCAATTACCTTTCTACCTTGTATATAAAGGTTTTCCAGTAAACTATTTAAATAAAAAACCAGTTTGCCATAGCATTAGCAAACTGGTTTTTATTTAAATATCCAATAGTTCAAAGAAGCTCAGTTGATTTTTAATGACTTCATTTTGATTTAATGCAGTCGCTTCTTCCTTGTATTCCTTCTCATTCACGTTTTGTCCTCCTAATAAGTTGAATAGAGATTCACCATTTGTTGGCTCTTCCTCATTAACCTCTACAATCTCAAAACGCCTTTTCTGGAATGCCCCCATATGAGCGTTAGGGAAATCGAATCTACTGACATAATAACTATCTTTCGTATGCACTCTCAGATAATAAATAGTCTTTTCATCTAAATTGCTTGTATTCTCCACGTCGATACAACGTCCTCTAAGTACTGTCATTGCTTTTTCCTCCTAATTAATAGTGGTCTTTTGATTATTGGCACAAAAAAAGCCTTCTGAACGTATTAAGGCAGCATTAAGCTACTTCAATAAGTCCAAAAGACTCTAAGTGTTAAGGAAATCGTAAAATAACTGGAATTAGGTGAAGCCAGTTATCTACAAAAAAATTAGAAAAATAATTACCTTGATATTTTAACATAAAATTATCAAGTGCAGATACAAAAATACCGTTTCTTAATATTAAAGATTGTTTAATATTCCTATTGTTTTGGTCTAATTTAGCTAAAAACCAGTACTTTTATGAATGTACGATAGCCTTCTTTTATATTCTAAATAACGTTCAAATGCTTGATCTTTTTTAACCTCTGCATCGTTAATATCTTTATTAAGAGCTTCTTGTACCACTTCGACTGCGTTTATTACTTCGGGATTTCTTTTATTACGATCAGCAACTCCTTTCAGTATAAGGGTAGAATCATTCAAATCGTAACAACGTTGTGTTGCTTCGGCAAATTCAATTTCTGCTTGAAACTCTGGACCTAGCTCTAAAATAGGATAGTTGTCATAACGCTTACCTTTATTTTCGCTCAATAGTAGAACCTGGAAGTTTTTAACCATCTTAACAGTACGATAATCTTTCCCTAATATATTTTGCTTTTTTAGGTGTGCAATAATTTGGATTCCCTTTTCTGTTTTCTCAGGAACAAGCTCTAAAAAGTCATTAAGGATTAATGATTCATCTCCCAAAACGTGGAAATCACCACGTTCTCTAAGATGATGATTGAAATAAGATAGTTGATCATGCCTTACCAAATCAATGTTAACGTGACCATACCAATAGGAATCTTTATCTTGATTTAACATTGTGGTAAACAAAAATACATAATCGTTATTAAATAAATTCGGGAGATGAGAGTTTCTATAATTAGGCACAACATCCCCTATAAACACCACATCGTATTTGTCTGCAGTATTCATCGCTAATGGAAAAATACTCATCTTACCTCTTTCATAGTTCATCAAATGCTATTCCCCTTTTATATCGACATATAACTAGCTTTAAATATTTTAGATAACTAGCTCGTAATATCAAGCACTATTTTGTCTATAAAATTGCTGGATGACCTTCTTTTTGACATTTATCACATGCGTGCATCGGAATAGGAATAAGTGTTTCCTTGCATATATCACATACCTTTTCCCCCTTCTTATCCCATAAAAATGCACATCGTTTACAATATGTCTTTGTATCTTCCATTGAAATATATCTTTTATGTTCCTCAATTCCTTTTAATACTGCTATCGTTCTGATTTCTTCCCCATTGTAAGCGTCAAGTAGAATTGGACACATTTTGCTAATTAATTTTGAACAATTTCGTTGATTCTTCTCCCACTCCTTTGTAGAAGTAGGAGAAAGAATTATTAAAATGGCATCTTGCCAAGTTCTAGTTCTAATTCATGCTTTTCATCTTGAAGTTTGGATACTTTCGCCTTTAAAGAGGCAATTTCCTCAAGTAATCTATCGATCTTCGTTTCATTATTGATTCCTCTTTCATATGGTGAACCAATCCACAAAGTGTCGTATATGAAATCTTCGATATCATGCTCAATAATCTTGTAAAGATTGCCATCCTGGATATTTTTTATAGAGCCATCCGATAACCAGCTCTCAACTTTTTGATGGTCACAAGATTAAACCTAATTCTAATATGATTTCTCTTACTTCATTTATATTTAAAATCTTCATTTAAATGAAATCTCCTTATACCCATTTGCTAATGTTAAAACATACCTTGACGATGCTTCATTCGATAGCTATCATCATTCATCTGTACAACTTCTACTCTGTGTAAAATGCGATCTAAAATAGCTGTAGTTATACCTTCATCTCCCAATAATTCGCCCCATTGATCAGGACTCTTGTTAGAAGTCAAAATAATTGAGCTACGCTCATAAAGATGATTTATCAGATGAAAGAATAGATTTGCTTCACGTGAATCCATTGCCATGTACATTAAGTCATCAATAATTACTAAATCAGAAGATTCAATTCGGTTTAATTGCACCTGTGATTTCCGTGTAAATTCTCTGGTTTTTAAAAGATTGATTAATTCACCCATAGTCACAAACATGACGTTAAATCCTTTTTGAATTGCTTCAATTCCTAATCCTATGGCCAAATGGGTTTTACCAACACCAGGCGGTCCTAATAGAATTAAGTTATATTGTTGCTCTAGCCAATTTAGCTCTTTTAGTTGGTTTAATTGCCTTTCGTTTAAAGAGGTTTGATCAGATAAATCAAATAGTTCCAGCGTTTTCATATAAGGAAACTTCGCCCAACGCATTCGTTTTTCAATACTCTTTTCTTCACGTTTAGTTAATTCGAATTCAACGATTTCTTTAATAAATTCCCGATAAGTCCATGTGGACTGTTCCGCTTTTCTTAATATATTAGGCAGCTCAGTGGCTGTTTCTGTTAATCTTAGTTGTTTAAAATAGTTTTGTAGATTTTCTAAGCCATCATTCATGAGATGACACCCCCTAAAATATCTGTGTATGTGCTGATAGAACGTGTTTCTACTTTGATATTCCTTGTTTTTAACCTACTCGATTCGAGAGGTGGAACTGGTAGTTCTTTGCTTTGAATCTTGCTTATATACTTTGCAATATCATGAAAATCATTGGCACTTGTGAAATGCTCGTCAACACATTTTATTAGGGTTTCATCGATATAATCTGGATAATCATTGGTTGTTTTATGGATGATGGCCAGCTGGTCCCTTTTATATCGAGGATACTCAGCTAGGACCTGATTAATATATGTAGTCGCTAGTTCAGTATTATTAAACTGGCGAATCACTGTTTCTTTATAGGCTTGGATACCTTTTGAACGATCACGTTCATGATTTCGATTTTTGACTAATTTTCCTTTGGCTAATTCAAGACGATGCTTCGCTAGAACTTCACCATCAGGACTTCGTTTAATCACCAGTTGCTGCTGATTGCTTTCATCTACAGCCATTTCAATTGAAACAAGGTTTAGACCTCTTGGTCTATATGTTCCCAGTGGGACAGAGTAACGATTAGATTTATAGTGTATGGTGTTGTCCTTATTAACGGTTCTTGTTATACTAATTGTATTGTTACTCTCTATTGAGAGTGGGTTAGAGACTGGCTTTAAGTGTTGCTTTTCGAGGAGAAACACTTCTGTCGGTCTCTTTTTTGTACCGTTATGTACTTTGTAATTACCCGTACGTTTCAGCCACTCTATACATCGTTCATTCCAATTATCTATAGTAGTGAAAATACGGCTATCTGCGAAATTTCCTTTCACATACTTCACTACATTTTCAATTTTACCTTTCGATTCTGGATCTGCTTTACGACATAAATATATTCTGAACTTACGTTGTTGTTTATAGGATTGAAATTCACCTGTTAAAATAATATCCCCGGCATTTTCACTGACTGTTATTAAATGATCTTGGTCGTAGACAATCTCTTCTGGCATCCCTCCAAAATACTGAAAAGCATTTTCGTGGCTTCTTATCGTATCGCGTGTTGTAAATGGTCGATCTTGCCATTCTACATATTTGTACCGAGAGTGCGATAATACAAAACAAATACAGTACAGTTTCACTTCAGTATTTTCTTTCGTTTTTTGACGAGTTTCTCCCCAGTCAACTTGCATTTGTTTTCCCATTGGCTGTTCGATTATGGCCTCATATTGCCTAACTTTTTTGGTTTTCTCAATTTGATATTCTTCTCGTAACTCACTGACATACATGCGCATCGTACTTTCTCCAACAACCAATTTAGGATGACGTTCTAGTAACCAATCATGCAGTTGTGCAGCACTTAAATGAGGATGTTCTTTGAGCCAAGCGACTAACCAATCTTTATAAGGGTCTAATTTTTTCTTTCTGGATTTTAATGTATTCGCCCACTCATAAGCCTGTTCAGGCGACATTTCCAAATAGCTATAAACCGTCGTTCGAGATATTTTAAGCTGTTCTGCAATCTGTGTTACAGTAAATCTTTGTTCTTTCATTTGTTGGATTGCTAAATATAACATCAATTTCTTTTTCACCTTTCATCATGCCCCCGATTACCAATCTACTACCAATTTAGTATAAAGGATAAGGGTTATTTTTGGCGAAAGTGTTCAATCTTATTTAGCGATATCTGTCCATTTTATTTTAGCGTTTACACCCATATGTATTCCACATGAATTCTCGTTGTTTTTCATATGTAAGTCTTTTTTTAACCTTTTCCATAGTAGGAGCAACAATCCTTAATTTTGTATTATAAGGAAGCCCCTTTGGGGTATTAAACTCAAAGCCGCACTTTCTACAACGATAAATAGGACTCATTGTTTTTCGTTTAATAATACTTCTCATTTCACATGAAGGACAGGCTTCTCTTTGTTCAGTAAATTCAGATAAAAACGATTCAACCTCTTCATCTGTCGCTTCTGGCAAAGAAGAGGCATTTTGAGCTTTAATGAAAAATTGCTCATAAATATCTCCAATGTGTTCTTTATATGAAGGTGGGTGCCACAAATGCTGCAACACCATAGGTCCTTTAGTGCTACCACATTGCTCGCAGGAATCTTTAATGAGTTTTTCCCTTTTCTTTTTCCATGCTACAGTTTGCCAAGGTTTTGTAGTTGAACTATAGATTTTTTCACTTGCTTCAGCATATGAAATCTCACGTTTACGTAACGCCTCTTCAATTTTCTCCATTTCTTGAATATCCATATATATCTCCTAATTATGTTATATTATGTAAATAATATACTATTTTACTCCTTAATTTAACATCAATTTTGATAATTTAAAAAATTTAAATTATTGTCCTTTTTCTTGATTTTAGAAAATAGTAGAATGAAATAGTATGATCAAAAGGAAACGAGGTTTAAATGTGGCTATACCTAATTCACAATTGGAAACATGGTCTAATCAGGGTGCAACAACTACACCAAAAGCGTTAAGAGAACAAATAGAGAGAGTTTTGAGAGGCGAAAATTCACTAATTACAAATAAGAAATCTGTTTCAATATATCTTCAAGGTTCTTACCGAAACAGCACCAATATCTATGGAAATAGTGATGTAGATATTGTAGTGGAAACCGGCAATGTATTTTTTAGCGATACATCTTTGTTAACAAATGATAAGAAACAAATTTATGAATCACAGACAAACTCAAGCCAATATAAATGGGCAACTTATAAAAAGGAAGTCCTCGATACTTTAATTAATTATTTCGGCAAAGATAATGTTGAAGTCGGAAATAAGTCAATTAAAGTTAATACTGGAAGTTATGAAGCTGATGTGGTCCCATGTATAGAGTACCGAGAATACTATGACTATGGTTACTCCGAAGATTCCCGAAAATATATAGCAGGTATGAAATTCTTAACTACAAAGGAAAACAGGGAAGTTATTAATTTTCCAAAATACCATTATTTTTATGGTGCTGAGAAAAACCGCGAAACACATGGAATGTACAAAAAAACCGTTCGAATTTTTAAAAATATAAAAAGCAAACTAGTGAAAGCAGGTAAACTAGAAAAAGGTGTTGCACCTTCCTATTTTGTTGAGAATCTTTTATATAATGTTCCGAATGAACGTTATGGTAAGGAATTTAACCTAACAGTAATGGAAATCTTACTATGGCTAGGTGATGATTTTTCAAAGATGTCTGAATTTAAATGTCAAAACCAAATAACTTCTTTATTCGGGGAAGGTACTGAACAATGGAATCAAGAGGATGCCATAAAATTTATTACTGAGTGCATAATATTATGGAATGGTTGGGATAAGTGAGATGCATCAATACAGCGTTGATTATGATAGGAAAATAATCTATTTTCTTTTGGCTAGTCTTTCAGTTTTCATTACGGGTATAATTAAGAACCTTTTTGATTTGAATGGAATAGGGATTTCGGTAACCGGATTTACTGTTTTCGGGTTTGTATTTCTGATATTTGATAAATTTTTATGGAAATGGAGTGTGCTTTATAAATTAGGACTTATTAAGACTCCTAATCTAAATGGCATTTGGGAAGGTACACTCTCTTCCTCATACCATGATTTTAAAACGCCAATGCCAGCATGCATCGAGATAAAACAGACTTGGACTCAAATCTGTATTTTTGCTAAATTTAATCAGTCTCGCTCTTATAGTATCAGTGCTAATTTAGAGGTTAATAATGGTGCTAGAATAGTATTGAGTTATGTATATTTAAACAAAAATAGGATGACAAGATCCAAAGGGACAATGAGTGCTCATAGCGGTATTACGACGTTAGATTTTAGTTTAACCGAAGGATTATCAGAAGGAAAATACTACAATGAACCACCCCAAAATGTTAACTATGGAGAACTTCAATTAAAAAGACAAATTAAAAAGCAATCTCTTGTGTCTCGATTTAAGAAGAAACCCCTATAACACAGGGTTTCTTCATAATTTTCAATTACACATTCTTAATCTTTGTGACTTCGACCGTATAACATTTGTTTGGGTTAATGTTAATTGAATTCCCCTGTATGTCGATATTTGAATAATACCCATTTCGATAAATCTGTTCATCCCAATCTTCTTGAAATGAAGTGAAAGAACGGGTTCTAAAACGGAATGTTCGTGAAGCGATCTGATTTCTCTCATCATAAATGACGTTAACATCTACATATTTTTCAGTAGCAGGTGTCTCTAGGATTTCATTAGTATCAGCAAAAGGATCTTCATCTAAGTTCTTTAAAATCGTTTCCATGTCAGCTGAATCAAAATCAATATCAGCATCTAAATCTAGTTCAATATCATTATCCTCAACAATCCTTGTTTGTGAATACGATTCATTAATGGGTTCATCATTCATTGGTAGTTCCTTATATGGAGGTACGTCTTCTTGCGTTACAAACGATACTTCTTCTAATCCTTTAACATTATCCTCGGTAATTTCCTCAACAAATAATTTCTTTTTTACAGGTACACTATCGATTGTTGGTAAAAAGGGGGAAACTTGTTTAGAAAGCTCTTTAGTTGCCTTTTCAATAACTTTTTCGTTGTTTTGTAGAATCTCGTTACGACGACTATATAAGCTAGGTTTTACTAAGTGTTCATTCCCTTTTACATCACTTTCTTCATCTTCTTCATACTCAGTTATATAATCATTTAGACGTTTTGTAGCTGCAGCATTAAACTCCGGTGTCTTTTGTTCTTTGTTTCGAGTAAACCAACTCATAAATGGTTCAATTCCTTTCTCCTTAAGCAATAAATGAATGTAAATAGGTAACAACATATGGTTCGATTTGTTCTCTCTTAAAGAAAACCTAGTCATCAATACTCCTTTTTTATTAATGCGCCTTAGGTTTCATTAGGATACTGTAGATATATTGGATTGTTTTACTTTAAAGAGTAGATAACTTAGGTATAAGAAAGTGCTCAGATATAGTGCTACATAGAATTTAGAAATAACACTAACAATCATTAATAGAATTACAACACCGCTTGAAATCGAGGGTACAAGTATACTAAGAACTAATATACTGACTAAAAAAACACTGATTGGTGCATGAACACATACAATGCTACGGTTGATCTTATGATTGTCTATTTTCGCTAGTAATGTGAGCATTAAACCATTTAATACTAATACAAAGAGTAACGTTAATACGATTTCGATAATTGAAAACACACTAATACACTTACTTTCTGCTTTTTATTTCTTTTTAAATTCTGGTGTCACAATGACTTTAAAATTATTATCAAAGGACAATCGCCCCTCATATAAGTTGCCAGTTTTTGATTTAAAGCCTTTAATAACCCCTGTTTTCTGCTTTTCAATTAAGGTTTTAATCTGCTTCACTGTTAAATTTTTTTCGTTTATCTTGGGCCAGATTTGAAAACCACAACCATTTTTATATTCTGTACAACCATAAAACGACTTTTTGAAGACTACTGTACCTTTATTACACTTTGGACATATCCCAAAATGAGTACGGTCTTGTTCTTCTTTAAGATATACTCTTATATGATCTTGTACTGGCTTACTGGCAATACGCAAAGGTGCATCATTCACCAGCTTCGTTACAAATTTTTCAATGCTATCAATGAATTTTTCAGATGAAGCTGTCCCTTCCCCTATTTTCTTCAAAAACGATTCCCACTTAGCAGTTAAGATCGGACTTGCTAAAAGTGTTCCTTCTACTGAAATACACAATAGACGTCCCTTTTCAGTAATACGAACTTTATTTTTAGCTACTTCGATATACTTTGTATTTTTTATAGTTTCAATGATATCGGCTCGAGTTGCGACGGTGCCAATCCCCATAACTTCTTTTAAAATGTCAGCATATTCTTCTTGCTCGACAGAGCTACCGCATGTTTCCATTGCTTTTAGCAGTTCTCCTTCTGTATAAGCGGAGGGCGGCCTTGTGACGCCCGACTTTATTTGAGGAATTCCTCTGCTACGTTCATTTTTATCTAGTAGGGGTAAATTTTGTGTTTGTTCTTCATTTTCTTTAAAGGTTTTAGATGATTCCGCGCTAGTTTCAACTTCTTCATCGGTCCATAAGGCTTTAAAGCCTTTTAAAATTTCTATTTTTCCAGTACTTTTAAAATCAATTCCGTTTAAATCGGTGATCACGTTAGTCTGTTCATAGACATAATCGTCGTGAAACATAGCCAATGTGGTTCTGACCACTTCTAAATAAAGGTTTCTCTCAGTTATTGTTAAAGAGTTCACCAGTTCTTTATCGGGTATCTTTTTAGTAGGAACAATCGCATAATGTTCTTGTACGGCATCGGTCCGTACATAACGATTGCGCGCTTCCAGATACTTATTATCAAATTGCACTCCTAAAATGGACTTATAATTTTCTACATTATCCCGTAAGTACACAAACTCAGAATCGGTTATGTATTGGCAATCTGTTCGAGGGTAGGAAAGCAATTTATATTTCTCATAAAGGGTTTGAATGGTCTGTAATACTTGTTTCGGACTTAGCTTCCACTTTCGGTTAGCCTTTGTTTGGAGAGTCGTTAGAGAATGTAATTTAGGTGATTGTTCACGTTTTTCATTCTTCTCAATCTCTTTGACAAAAGCCTCAACAGGTCGTTCTTGCGCTAAGTTATGTCTACGAAGCAGTTCTTGAACCTTTGCTATTTCATCCTCTTTTAAACTAGCTTTCCCTCGATAGGAACCACGAGCTGCATGAAACTCCGCATACAATTCAAAAAATTCTTTTGGTATAAAGTTATCGATTTGCATTTGACGGTCGTATACTAAATAACATGCTGCGGTCTGAACCCTTCCTACATTGAAGATTTGATTCTTTCCCTGACTAGTATCGTTCATTTGTTGTTTTTGAAAATGAATCGCATTGTTTAGCAAAATGCTATAAATTCTTGTTCCATTAATCCCCACAAGAAAATCAGATACGCTTCTTGTATAAGCTTCAAGTGCAAAGCGTTTATCTTTATCAATTGGATATGGGTTGAGAAAACCTTTATGGATAGCATCTTTCTCTAATGATTTTATGAACAGTCTTTTAAATGTAATGCCTTGCTGTTCTTCATTACTAAACACTGCATTAATAAGATTCCAAGCAATCGCTGAACCTTCTCGGTCTGGATCGGTTGCTACCCAGACGGTATTATCGTTAGGATTTCGTAGTATACAGTCACGTAATACCCTTTTTATTTCTTCGAAATGGTCTTCTACTCCAGTAGAAACCTTCATTTCTGGTTGGTCAAAAAATGCTGGTAACGTCGCATACTCCCACTTTTTTAAATGCTCTTTTCCCGGAAACTCATGTAAATCTCGCAGTTGGAGTAAATGACCAAAACCCCAAACTATCACTGCTCCACGTTTAAAAGTGTTACAACTGGCAATTTCAATAAAATGCTTAGTCCGATTCACGATTTTATAGGCAGCAGCATATGTGGAAGCTTGTTGCGGTTTTTCAGCGATAATTACCGTATTAGGAATGTTAGCCATTGCCTTTTCCTCCTATAACCTCAAGAAAACTTAGCCCATAAAACAACTGGCTAAGTTTTCTTTGCATCTATTCTTGTGTTTCGTTGAATAATGAATGTGACTCTTTACATGTATCACTGCAATACTGGACATCATCCGCGCATTCGGCAATTGTAACAAAATCAGTACCGCATCCAACACATTCTTTTAATACGGTACCTTCTAATAATTCTGCTGGTTTCATATGATTGTTCTCCTTTTAACTAAATTTGAATTTCTGCAAATGGATAAACAGAGTGAATTTTTACGTTACCCATTTTTCGTTCTAATGGTTGCATCAATCGCCCATGGATTATTGTAGAAACCATGTTTTCTAAAATAATCTGGTTATATGCTAAAAAGCCGTCTTTTGCAAGACTTGCAGTTAAATCCCCATAAGCTAAGTTTGAATATGAAAGCAGAACATCTACGTTACTGACCGCTAATTGTTTAACAAAAAACTCTGTCTCTGATTCTGAGTATTGCCCGATTGACTCCTCTTCTCTATATAGAGGAACACCACCGTAACCTGCAAAACGAAGTCCTTCATAAGTAAATACTCTCTTGTGGATGTCTACAATAGATGTATCCTCGTAAACTGTTGGGTGACACTTATCACTAAGTAGGCCCACTTTCATACAATCATATTGTTCATCAATTCGTTTCACCAGCTTACTAGGGATGTGACCCAACAAGACGACTAGATCTGCAGCAGCATCAGGAAGTTCTATTGTTGACCGAGCATCAGAAAAAGCTAAAATTTTCATGTGAAGAGCCTCCTTTATAAAAACTCTATATACTTAACGGATTTAATAACCATTTCCGTCGATGGTTTGTCCTTTTGAAACTCATTCTTTCGTAAATAACCAGTAGCAAGAATTTCCTGGTTTAATAAGTCTTCATCTCGATAAGTAAAGTGCTTAAAATATTTTTCGAAAATGACTAAAGTAAAGTAGTAATCTTTGGATGAGAGATTGATATACCAAACCTTTTCGCGTCTAGTTACCTTTTCGACAATTCCATAAACGAAGTAAGGGACATCAAATGTATTACCTTCCCAAAAAAGTTGATGTGCGTCCTGGTAATGGCATATCAGTTTAGAAATAGTAATACGATTACCTTTAATTGATATGATGATGCTTGCTAACAAATCTGGACTTACGCTTTGGAAGAGCTTCTTAATGCTTTTTAAAGAAGATAATGATGAAGCTACTTCTGACTTTTCCTTTAGTAACTTTTCATCGATTTCTTTAGGTGGTTTCTTCTCTTTTTCAGTATCTTTTACTGGAGCTTCTTTTGGTACATAATCTGGATCGATCTTGTCCATATTTAGCTTTACAAGAAACTCACGAATCCCTTGTTCACTTATAGATTCTTGATATTCGCTAACTTTTGATACGGTTTCTTTAAAAGAAAGTTTTTTGGCAAAACCACAGGATTCCTTATGTATGGATTCACCTTTACCACTTGTTTTAAAGTGAGGTGTATTTGTTGCATCTCCTTTGACATAGTGAACAGGTACTTTGCAGGACTGGTCCATACAAGACAAAATCACGCCATGTTTCTCAGGATAATACTGATTTGCAGTTATTAAATGACCATCCGATAAAATAGCTGAATGCAATTTCAATCCCCCAATTTTCTATAAAATTAAGCAGCAACCATTACCTCTGACTGAGCAATTGCTTCCAAACCAGATTGGATCGCTAAGCTTGCACCAAATCCATTTTGGAAAATAACTTTTACTCCCTCTTCTTTACACAACTCTTTGACAGTGTTCATCGTAATGTGACTAATTGCTCCTAAAAGCACAACAACACAATCCGCTTTTTTTACGATTGGTAAAAATTCTTTTCTAGTTGCCCCATTTCGTACCTTTCCTCCGTGGAATAAGATCTCACAATTATTCTTTTTACCAATTTTCTCGAATGTTTGTTTTTGGCTGCCACCGATGATTGCGATTTTTGTTTTCATAATGTTCCAACTCCTTTGTTTTTTCTTCAGGTATTTGTTGTGAACAGTATAATATAAAAAATAAGCGGTGTAAATATATTTATAATATTATATTAAGTATACACCACCCTACTTTCTTTCGATAAACACTCCGCCTCTTAATACCATGTCTAGTACATCTCGAATTGTCAGTACGGATAAATGGATATTTATCGTTCCATAAATCCCTTTTTGTAATAATTCTTCATTTGAGATAGTTCTTGTAATCTCATTCTCTGTACAAACGATTGGTATATCCAGAGCATTAAAGTGTGAAGACAGTTCTAAAATATCTGCTTTTAACAAGCTATATGAAGCAACGAACACCAATTTCGTATCATCCTCATCATGTAGCCTTGTCACGTCAAACTCTTCATATTTTTTTGCTCTTATTGTAAGAGTAGATGAAATACTTAAAATGTTTTTCCATCTTGCTAGTAGTTCATCGTTTTCTGCTAGGATTAGCAAACTTGCCATGTATAAAATCCTCCAAATAAAAAACCCCTCTAAAAAAGAAGTCAATTTCTTTAAATAATTGACCTTTTCTTTAGAGGGGTATTCCCTTTAAATATTAAGTTGTAAATATGTATATATTTTTTACTAAGAATAATTATAGCATCATTCAACAGGTTAGTAAAAAGCAAATTTACATTATTCCGAATAAAAACGGTCCTACTAATGCGAAGAAAATCATAATAACTGAAACATTAAGTATATTTTTTGACCATCTATGATATTCAGGGTGTTCAATTAATTTATACCCGAACCTAAATAAGAAACTTAAAAGTATTCCCGTTACTCCAACAAAAATGGCAACTTGACATAGTGCAGCTAGAGCCGCACTAAACGCTTGGTCTACATCTGCATCAGAACGGAAAGACAAGATTGTTATTGGGATAGCTCTTAATAGCAACATTGATATGAAGGACCAAAGCATTGTTGTTTGGGCAAACTTCTGCCATTGACCGACTTTAAAAATGATTGCCATAATCATCATGATAACCCCAACAATGAACACAATTGTGATTGCATTCACTCCCCAATCCATCGCTTTTAAGGCGCCAGTGCTTCCGAGTTCAATTAACGAGTTACTTACTTCTTCTCCAGAGGTACCTGAGTTTGTAAGGATTTCACCTTTTTCGTTCACATCTACATTTTGATCATTAGGCGGTAAAAACATTGTACTTAGTAACTTTAAACCTTGTAATTCCACTAGTATATTTCCTTCTTTCTTTCTTTACTTCTTATTAAGTATCCGCGCGGTATACTTTTACATTTACTGGTTCATATCCATCAAAAAAAATCTGCTTAGCTCGAGTTTCAAATGGAATTGGTTTTTTCAAATTCCCATCAACACAAGGGATTGATAATTTGATTGAGTGATTCTTTTGAGATAACTCATATACATGGCCAGCTAGAATCTTCATCCAACGTCTTTCTGTTTGCATATCAATATCGAAAAACGGTTGTTCAAAAAGATAATCTAAATCATCTCGACTTACATGCATACGTGCAACTACTCGCACAATCTTATAATTACTCGAATGAACTTCTAATTCATCGATATAGTCAGCAATCGGAAGTAATACTTGAATCGTAGACTTAAAGATTTTGAATGGTTCATTGCTATGTTGTGAAGATTGTTTATGACAAGGGATGTTTAATTCCACATCTAAGTGTTCCTCTAATTTAAGTTGGGTTCGATCAATATTACTCTTGATTGTACAACTCACAATGTAATCGTCCTTTTTAATACGAACAGCTTTTGATGTATATTTAACCATGTTGAGTAACGTTTGATTAACTAAAGAATGCAATTCACTATTAATACCACGAACAAAACCTTTTTTATAGCTATCTGTAAAAGAATCTGCATATCCTTTCGTACCTACAGCATTTAAAAATTTAGTGGATACACCTTGATCTAATTGTTTTCCACCAATTTCAACTTGAGTAGGGATATCGTTATTTACCGTTATATATTTTTCTAGTTCAGATGACATTTCAAGTTCCTCCGCTTTTACAAAAGTTAGTTATTTGGTATCAGTCATATGTATTTATAAATCCATTGTATATTATATATAAATATTTATATATAAGACTATAAAATTAGTTTCAATTTAGATTTATAGTTTGAGAAATTTCACACTTTATTTCAATATATTTACAATTTTAGTAAATAACTGCTATATTTCGGATAAAAACCATAAAAATAAGCTAGAAATAAAGAAAGCGCTTTTTCTATAATACTATAATCTCCTAATCAGTGACAATAATGTTAAGTATTTTATACATAATGACCTTCTTAAAAGGTAATACAATTTTACTACTTCATCTTTTTCAAGATATTTACCCTTTAAGAAAGCCCCGACAAAATATATAGATAAAACTACCTATAGAGTCGGAACTTTTGCTTTAAATACTAAGATACATAGATTTCTACTTCCTCGTATGTGTACCCATCGTTATAAAATTGGTTTTCTTGATGTAGACAATCACTTTCTGAATCAGAAGAACGTTGTAAGATGTTCAATGTTTGTACATGCAACCCATCTTGTTGACGCTCTACTTCAATAAAAATGACGTCTCCGTTATAAAACGATTTGTTCATAAAATTCTCCACGTTTATCCAAGTACGTGCTGTACCATCTGCAATATGAAGGTATTCACTTTCCATGCCGACAATCATAGCTGTCCATGTTTGGTAGCCTAATTGACCGTCAGCAATTCTACAATCTGCTAAATTCATTAATAATGGATCAATGCGGACTGTATAATCAGCTTCGGTATTGTACCAATCCTCTGTGGAAAGCAATGTTGGTTCATATTCCTTAAATGGTACGACTGGTTCTAACTTTGAAGCTGCTTCATCTATTTGTCCTCTTAATGCATAGTGAATTTCTTCAATGGATAGAGTAGATGCTTCTTCTTCCTTTACTTCATTAGTTACTTCACTCTTTTCATCAACTGGAAACATTTCATTTTCATATATGAAAGAAACATTATCTGTATCTTCTAAGTAGTCAGTTCTGAACAGCATTTCCGGTTCGTAGTTGTATCTTTCATCTGATACCATTTCTGGCTCAAACATAGGATAATCCGATACCATTCGATTGTTCTCAATCGAGTTATTTTCATTTGAAATCATAGTTAAATCATTAAAGAAATTCTCAACAGCTGGGTCAATCACTGCTTCATTTTCGTAGCTCATTGTAGGAGTAACCTGCTCTACAGAAGATACTTTCACTTCATTTACGTTTTCCTCATGATTTAAGGTCATAAAATTCCCTTGTTTTACATGAGTTAGAGCCCAGTTTTCTACACCAACATCTTGACTTGCACTATCGTTCGTTTTTCTTTCATGATTTACTACTAAACCTAAGGAAATCATAGTCATAACTGCAGAAATTACTAGTAAAACTTCGAATAACATTTTTATATCCTCCAATTTTGAATTATTAAACACGCTTTCCCCTTCTAGAAGGAGATAAGCGTGTATTTTTCCTCTTACATAGCAAAAAGATCAAACGTTAATTGGTCATCACTTACGCTAGCCTTTTTCTTTCCACGTTTTTTCAATTTTGCTTGTTTTTCTTGTAGTTCAGCTACTGTAACAATATTTGTGATTGTCTCTACTACATTGAATAGGTCAATCAGTTCTGCAGCATCTTCCGTTGAAATAAATTCACCGTCTTCAAAAGAATGATGCTCTGTTACAATTCCTTTTTCCTCTGTATCCTTACCTGTTGGAACAACTGGTTTGATAGGTGCTTTCGCTTTTGCAATATTCGTGAGTATTTCACGTGCGCGGTCGGAAGTTTGGCTAATCCATTCCTCAGCTGAACCTTCAAGAGCTGGCTTGTCCCCATTCTTAATAGATTGAATTAACATAGATTGAAGATCACCTGAATCGGAGCCTAACATCGCACTGATTCCCTCGCTTGAAACGTCTCCGTTTATAGCTTGGGTCGCTTTATTTTTGCGAGCTATTAAATCTGCCATGTAGTGCTGGTAACAATCTTTGTATGCTAAATAGAAGAGTCTACATTCTTGAGTTTGACCAATTCGCCAACTTCTTCTACTACTCTGGTTAATCGTGAATAGACTCCAAGAAAATTGATAGTATATTAGAGTTGGTGTACATAAAAGGTCTAAACCAACCTTCACTAATTCTTGAGAAACAATACAAACATCGTATCCTTCCTCTAGCATTTTCTTTTCAAGCCATTCCGAACGACGATTGGTAGCAGTTGTAGTCGTATCTAAAATACAAACTTTTGCACCGATTTCCTCTAATTTTTGTTTTAATCGTGGTCGAACATCACGTTGTGCGACAGTAGATCCAGTATCACGCACGTACACGATAGATTTCCTGCCCTCCGACATCTCATTTTGAACAATGTCTTGAAGCTTAGCCTCTTTTGGTGTTGTTTGGTCTTCGTCTATATGAGTAGCAGACCAAATTAAATCTCTTTCACCTGTTTCATTTTTCAAATAAGCGTTTGGGAACGTGAATGGATTGTCTGGATAAGCAATACCATAATCTAGCATTTGTGTAATTAACTTATATCCATCATCCCGACTATCAATTTTCCGCTCAAATGTACTAATCATTTGGTCATAATGTTGTTTCTGTTCTGGTGTCATATCTACAAATATAGTAGGTGTGTCCACAAGTTCAACTGGATCAGGCCAAACATCTTTCAGTCGAACATTTACCACATTGTGCAGTAAGAATTTTCCGAAGATGAATGAAGAGATACCAGGAACAACTTTCTTCCGAGATGATCTTTGTCCTCCACGAGAATTACTATTACTGTAAACTGAATTCTCTTTTCGTTCGTAATGTGTTTCTTCTATATTCCCAAATTCCTCATTAAATTTTGTGATTTCACCATATTCGTAACCTGCTTCGTGCATGTCCTTAGAAAATAGTCTAAAAGATAAATAGAATATATCTTCGGCCTTTCCCCCGAAAAGAGTACCCGTACCAGCCAATATTTTTTTTGCAGAACTGACTATAGATCCCAAAGCATTTCCCTGAGCAGTCATACCACCCTTAAGTTCATGCACTTCATCCACTATGCAAAAATCGAATTTCATCTTGCGCCGAATATATTCAATCGCTGCAACTCGTCTTGGCATACTTGTGGAAGTAGGGTATCGAGGTTGTTCTTCTTGGATTTGACGAATCGCTACTTGATCTTTTGCTACAATGGCTGGCAATAATCGTTTTTCATGTTGCACCCATTCTGCAAAATTCTTATAACGACGTTCAACTTTTCTAGTCCATAGGCTTTCTTTACAGTAATAACAAAAGGCATTTGGTGGTAAGGCTGTTCCTCTATGAATACGGCGACTAGTTCCAAATTCTTCAGCTGTCATATTATGTGTTGAATGCACTTCTACTTCCTTATCATCTTGAATCTCAGCGCGTGTTGATTCTATTGTTTGATGTGGCTTTCCACAATGAGGACAATATATTCCTTTACGATAAGGCTCTGTTTGTTCTTCTTTCTGTCTATCTGTGTATTTATAATTAAATTCAACAGCAGGACGAATCGCAGCATCATTTCGTAATGTTGTAAATGCAATTACAAAATAAACTGGTTTGGTAGGTTTCTTTCTACCCCCACGTACCCAATCAACGTGATAGCGAATTAAATCTTCTGTTTTATTCACAACAATTACTTCTGCATCTGGCATCAGCATTTTAATTTCATTTGACTACTTCGCTGTTAGTGAAGGAGGACAAATTAATACCGAAAAATACCCCTTCATCTTTTTCAAGTGGGCATAACCATCTGCAACTGCTGCCATTATTACGCTTTTTCCCACCGACATCTCACCTTGTAAAATAATGGATTTTTGAGTCGTTAGTCTTTTTGCGATTGCTGTAGCAACATGTGATTGTACTGGGAATAACTCACGCTTATACGAGTTAAAGTGTTCTAGTGGTTTATCTTGTAATGGATCATGTGTCGGTATCGCTAAAGAAGTTACCTTTTGAACCATATCGTTGGAATGGTCCATTAAATATTTTGGTAAATCATCTATGGCTGCTACTCCACTTCCATCTCCAGCCACTGGGAATTTAATTCGTCCACTTTTGATTAAATCGCTTATAAATTGATCGGCTTGTTCCTCTGTTAAATCAATTGAATACATTTCAAGTAATGGGAAAAGGTTATTATCCTTATAGATTTCATGTTTCACTAAATAACCTAAGCGGATTAATTCATCGAACACAGTCTCTTCCCACTCTTTTAAGATGTGTAAGCCATACTGTGCACCGCCTAATAAGTTCGCAATTTCATGAGCTGGATTCCCTTCAAAAGATAGAACATACTTTGCAGTACTTGTAATATCTTCGTGAATAAGAGCAATCGCCTTTCGATTACGATTAATCGGCATTGGAATTTTATCGTATTTACCTTTTTCAGCACCTAACGATAATTCCCCGGTGAATTCGTAAGAGGTAAGCCCTTTGGTACCGTAACCAAAGCGTAAGCCTTGTGAACCCATATCAATAGCAGCTTTAATGGATTGGATAGCAGAGTCTGAACCACTTATCAAAGTCATTAATAGCTTATCGACATCATATTCACGTTTATTCGGTAACTTTTCATATGCTAAAGCGTAGCAAAACACCTCATGATAAGCGTGTTCTGAATAAACTTGTAGCATCTTAGGACAATCCTCAATCTCCATGTTTAGTGTCTTTTCCTCTTGTACCTCTGGTGTTGCTGTTGTCATGTTGAAATCCTCCTATTTTTTGTAATAAAAAAGCAGCACATCCGTTTACTAAATTAATACAGGTACCTTTTTGGGATAACCGATTAATTGTCGTAACAGTGTAACTGCCTCTTCCTCTGAACTTGCATAGACAATATTGTCTAACCATGCAAGTTTATAATGTTGTGACGGGTGTACGTTTGGATCATCTCCAATCCATACGACCTTTGGATACTTAGATTCATTCGTCATAGTTGCCTCCTATTTGTTTTAAACTCGTATTCCTCCTGCGTTTTTTACAACAAAAAAAGCCCATGAGGGAATTGTCATAGAGAACTAATAAAATAAATTATCAGTTCAATTGAAAATTCAACCTCACAGGCTGTTAGTAGTAAAATAACCGCAAAACCTATAAGGAAGGTCTGCAAATAAAAAAATCAAAAAGAATACATTGATAGTATAGCAAATAGTCCCATGAAAATAAAGGTAGAATTATTATATTTCAAAACAATTTACTATTATATTATATAAAATACAAGTCTTTCTAATAGTAAAAAAATAATATATTATATGTAAATAAAAGGTTGTATAACTTTGTAAATAAATTCCTTATATATATGTAAGCCATTTTTTTTAATCCAAAAAAAGAACATACGTTCTATATTGTCGGATTTCGAGAGGGGTCAATGTATGAAAATTGATAAAAATGTTGTAAATAATCACAATTATATTAGATTTTTAAAGAACGAAAAAAATAACTTTTTATATTTGAAATATCTGTACGAACCTAATGTAAGAAACGCAGTTGAATTAAATGAAGCATATAAAAAATACGAAAGACAGCTCATAGTCCGTTCTTATTTAAAAAAAGCTATAAATTTTGAAGCTAAGAAATTTGACCAAAAAATACGAAATAATGAAAAACAAAATACTCCAATTGATCAAACTGAAGAAGATGGCAAAAAACTAATCGATATGTTAATCGATGCAGAAAGCGAACGTATTTATGATGAATTATGGAATACAAAGTTAGAGGAAACTTTCGAAGATATTAAGTTATATCAAGCGGTTATTAATCTAACTTCTAAGCAAAGAAAAATACTCTACCTATTGTACATACGAGAATTAAGTGAAAAGGAAATCGCAAGGCACATGAGCGTAACCCAACAAGCGGTCTCAAAGGTACATAGAAAAGCTATTAATAAATTAAAGGAGGTGATGAGTTGATAGATGGCTTTGAATTTGTGCAGATTATAGGAATTTTCGGTTTCCCGGTGGCAATTACAATTTATTTATTAGTGCGTTTTGAGGGGAAAATTGACAAGTTAAGAGAATCTATTGATGTTCTATCGGATAACGTTAGTAGAGTTAAGTAAGATAGTAACAAGAAGGAAAGGATCGGTCAAAATATGCTAGATATTAAAACAGAAAAGTATGACTTTGGAACAGAAGAAAAAATCGAAATTCTGGAAAAGATTAAACCTATAATTGAATATGCTCTGTTGCAAACAAGTCCTCAACATCGAGATGATTTAAGGCAACATTTGTATGAGCTCACTATCAAACTCTTAAAAAATATAAAATTCTCAGAACCACGTGGCCTATTTGTTTTAGAGCATTCACATTGATAATCTAAAAGTAATCCGATGGCATAATATGTGCTATCGGTTTATTTTTAGGTTTAAGCACATTTTTACTAAACCCTCATAATCTGTGGGTTTAAATTTAATGTTGTTATAGTGAGTAGTGTAAAAAATAGAATTGCTTCTTTTATTTATAAATCCTTAATAATGTTCTTACACTCATTGTAGTAGGGGATAATAGATGGGCGGTAGCTTGGGTCATGTTTATCCATTTCTTCCTTATGAATAATTTGTTTCCCTTGCCAAGTAATGCGTACAATATTAAAATTCTCTTGCTCATATCGACTCCATACATTCCTTGTTGTATTAAAAGAAGGTGGCATATCATTTTTATGTAGCAAGTTCTTATGTTCTTCGCTAAGCAAATGAACACCCACATTGTAACTGACAAAATAATCCCAAAGTTTTTCTTCAGTAAGATCCTCTTTTGAAAAACTTAGCAATTCACTTATCAATTTATTTCGTGGGACGGCATGATCTTCATTGTATATATTTTTTATATTTTCTCCATTTTTGATTCTTTCTTCATAATCTACTAACGCCTTATCTGACCAGTATTCAATCCCTTTTTTCTGACGTTTTCCGTAGATTTGTGTCCATCGCCATATTTGACCACTTATCCCCTCCTTTAACCAAGAATCCGGATACATAATTCCTCTTTGTTGAAAAATTAGCCTTTCTTCTTCTTCTAAACTCAAACAATTAAGGGAAGTTAGGACATTTCTTATGCGGTTTTTTAAATTGGTGTAATTTTTAACTGATAAAGGGAATGCTTCTAAAGGATATTTTCTCTTAGTCATCATTATCAAACCTTTTATATCTAAAATATTCCCTTTATCCAAATATTGCAAGAATTTTTTCTGTTAAGAGTTCTTCCTTTTAAAGGTATTATACCTATTAGTAAAGTTCTTACATGAAAAACAGGGATAACCGTTGTTCGGCTTCCCTGTTTTTTCTATTAGTAGATTAAATCATATGCTTGTTCAAATGCACTGTCAAAACTTCGGAGTTTATCAGAAACACCAATATCTGCATAATCTGTGTGACTAGCTACAATTGCAGAGACAGCAGAAGCGATTTTCCCTGCAAGCGTTGTACCAATAATAACTCGAACAACCTTGTTATTAATTATTTTATCTAACGCCTCAGGTGCTGCATGTAACCAGATCTCCCAAGCCATTGCTTTAGCTGAAACAGGGAAGTTTTGACCCAATGCACCTGCGTAAAGACTACGAGCTTTGACCGCTACACTGTAACAGCTACTAAGTGAATTCGCACATTTTCCAAGCGTATTACCATGTTCTAGTGAAACCGCAATCGCTCGATTTTGTTTAATACAGATACGAGCACCTGTAACTTCTCCCGCAGTTATGTTGTTGTAACACCAATACCCATTACCTTCATAATCAAAATTATTTGTATCTTCTGGAAATAATGCCATAATTTTTTCTCTCCCTTGAATGTTTTATGAAAGCAATTTTTCAAATTTACCTAGGATTTTATTTGTTTTCTGCTTTCTAACATAACAAGGCTTATTTATTGACTATCTAACAACCTTTTTTACAATATAAATTCCATAAATAATTAGATTTAGTAAAAGTAATATAATAGTTTGTACCAATGAAACGAATAGACTATACAATACATCAGCATGTAATAGCGTTTCACCCGGCGGTAACTCTTCAGGCTTATTTATGAACAACACTATTACTGTACTAGTAACAATAGATAGAAAAAATCCTAAATACGCTGACAACGAATATTGGTAAAACTTTATTTTAAATTTGAACCCCATGAAGATATTGATAATGACGATAAGCAAAGGATGAATGACAAATTGAAAAATTGCTCCATCCACCATATCTTCAAAAAATGAATAATAAAGAATCTGACTCAAACAAGCGACCAATATATTTGTAAAAACCACAATCATAACACTTTTTTTATGTGTAATCACTTTTCACCTCGAAATCTTTAGATTTTTCTCGAAATATCTGATTATTATTAATACGCATTAGAAAATCCAAAAGTTCCCTGATTGAAAAATTTTGGTTTTTTTAATTTCGGGCGTTCTATTGTAATTCATAAACAAATTACGTTTTTAACAGCTTCTTGCCAAATGTTTTATTGTTTTAATTCCTCCCCTTTTCAAAGATTTACTGTAGCAAAATAAAATATATGTTACTATTTTAATCAGTAATCACTATGAACGGGTTTGAAGGGAGCGAGATTAATTGGATACGATACAACCGGTAATACTTTGGAAATTAAATAACGAAGTATGGGAATCTCCTTTATTAAAAAATCTAAACGATGATCTACTAGATGAGCTTTATCCGTCACAAAGTAAAAAGGAAATCTTGCAAACTATTTATGAAGAGAAAATGGCAAATGAGGATATTTATAATTACTTAAGAAGAAGTAAAGCAACTAGAAATCAAATGAAACAACGTTGGTTGAATTCCGCGCTAAAAGAATTGAGAGAAGCCAAAGCAAAGAAGCCAAAAGAGCTATATGCTGAATATCTCTTATTTAAAAGTCATTACGACATGGTAGATGCGGATACGTTCTCAACTACGTTTAGTGGCGCGAAACATCCCGAAGAAATTATTGATAATAAAATCATTTTTCTAGAAAAATGGAAAGATGATATTGCTCAATCGTTAATAGACTATCCTTACTTCAAATCTAAAACACTAAAAGTGAAACTATCCGCTTTTGAATTAGAAATAACATATATCCTTGCTTTATTAGCTGTGGAGCGCTATAACGGCAAAGTCGATGGTTCAGTGATTGAACGACCACTTTCATTAATTGATACCCCTAGTTTTGGAATTAAATTAGAAAGAACGACAATAAAAGATGAAGTCGTTAATATTGATGGTAAGATGTATCACCCTACAAATTATGAATATAAAGCTATAGATGAAAATGATGATGATTTTCAATTTTTTATTAGGTCAGATGCTGAGATTACATCCAAAAACAATTATATTAATCTTCCAGATCCAGTAGATGAAGAAATTTATAATTATGTAATGTCTAGACGGGATAAAAACTTTGCTAGAAAAGTGATCATTGTTGAAATTGGACAGATTGTTGCAAAAGTTTTTAAGTCTAAATCTAAGAAAAACTATGAAATAGTTGCGAAGCGACTTCATAATTTAGCGCATTTAAGGTTTACACGATACAGTAAAGATAAATCTATTACTTTCGGACTTTTTGATGATGTTAGGATAAACTCTACAAGCTGGACTGCGGATATATCTATTAACAGACTTATAGTGGAAGATATTATACAAAGACGCACTGTATCAATGTATAGTGATGTTATTGAAAATTTTGATTCCCCATTAGCTAAAATACTGATTTATGCCCTGCAAAATGAGAGAGTCGAATTTCACTCCAATGGTGCTATTATGGAAAATGTTTATGAATATATCTTTTTTGCACACAAAGTACGCTTTAAAACGAGGAACAAAAAAGAAAACATTGCTGCCATTATAGAAGCACTTGAAGAGATGAAGGCAAAAAGTATCGCTATCGAGGATTATCAATTGATAAAACCCGATCAGTTTAGAATTAAATTTAAACCGTTATCGGAGCATGAGTTATACGATTTAATTAAAGGACCTCTTACAGTCGATTTATTAAATACAATTTCATAAGCTTTGCTGATGTTGGTAAACCATAATAATCACAGTTGGAGGTGTACTAGTTTGATATTTGATATGACTGATTATAAAAACACTATTAAATCATTAGCGGAATTTTTGGATTTAATGGAAGATGAAATCTCGGATTTTGTTTTAAATAACAAAGATGCGGATGTAATGGATTTTTTGAAAGCATTTTCTATAGAAGATGATAAACTACTAGAAAAAAATATTGAATTAGTAAGCCTGCATAGTACGAGTAGTATTGATGATTGTAAGTCCCTTAAAGAGAAAGGTCTCATTAACTTACAAGAGGCTGTATTACAAGAAACACCATTAAAGGCTTATTTAGAAAAAAAGTGTATTCAAATTAATTTGGAAGAGAAGTACATTTTATTTAAAGGGAAGAAATTTGATATTAGCGAAAAAATAAAGGGTTATTCTTTAAGCGATGAGGAAGACCATAAAAATACAGTAATACACAAATTTTATGGAGATTTTCAGGTAAATGGATTTTTATACCATGAAAATGTAGTTACTTATGGCGGGAATACGCGGGATAGGCCTGAGATACTCCTTGATTTAGCAAGGTTTTTAAATGATCGAACAATTGAAGATGATTGGACTAACCATAAAAATAAGCAACACTATATCCTTAAATTCAAACAACCCCTTAACTTCTATACTTGGTTTACTTTCCCTGGTGATTATGAAGATAGTGATTACGGAGTTACTGAGGACAATTTAGAATACTTAGATTCAGAGGTAATCGAAGCAAAAGTAAAGAAATGGGTAATCAACAGATCAATGGATGTTATTAGAGGTAACGCATATGAGGCTTTCTCATATGTACACCCAGACTGGAAAATTGAACCGAAAGATATTTTGGAGTTTATGAAAGAAGATGAGTATCTTACCAAGTACAAGATATACTGTGATTATTAATCACCTTCTATAGTTAGAATGAATTAGACAAAGAACACTTGATTTCAAGAGTTTTTTGTCTTTTATTCGTAGATTATGTTTATTATAATTCTACTTCAATTGAACACCGCGAATTCTTATACTTCCCTTTTTACTATAGCACAATATAATTTTTAAATTTTAATTATTATTTGTAGTAATAGTAAATCTTTTATTAAAATTCTCTATTATATAATCAATACCCATTTTCATTTTTATTTCATCTATCTTTTGAATTGTAGTTTTGTTAGAAATTATACTCTTTAGTTCATCAGCTGAGATATAAGTGATTTCTTCATCTTTTCATATCGATAATCTTATCTGCTTTTGTTATCTTCCAACCTTTAGGATGATATTTATACTTATCATATGTTGGATTTATAACGAGATCTGGAATGCTACCATTCGGAAGAACACAGTCAGGAATAACCGAATAAATTTCTCTCAGAGCCTTATAAACAATATTTTCCCATTGGTAAGACAACGTGCTCCTTATATAAAATTGATGGGCTATTTTAGCATGTTTTACCGCCTGCTTTTCATTAAATATTAGTTTGAAAAGACAATAAAATGCAAAATTAACCTACACAACATTATAACCAAACTCAATACTATTCCCAGTATTTTTCTGATTATCTAAGTTAAAGCTTTTGTACCATTCATCAAAAGTTTCATTCCATTCATTAGTATCGAATTCCCCTAATGCCTTCTGCCTTTCTATCTCTTCTCCTACCTCTTTAAGTATAAAAAACTATTGAAATTAAAATGTTCTTCTAATTCATCCGAAAAACCAGACAACAAAATCGCCTCCCCTACAATCGCTAAGAGTATTAACTAAATTGTTCAAACTTTATTATATACCTTACAAGAATATCCATTAAAGAACTCTCTTATCAAACTTCACTTTAGTTATATTAAAGCGCCTAATTTTGTTGTCATTTTGTCGTTCCAAACTACATTTGTTGTTATTCTATCGTTCCAACATCAAATTTGTTGTCAAAATGCCGTTCCGATCATAAATTTGTTGTCACTTTATCGTTCCAAAACTTCATTCCTTTAATTTATTCCAGCAAAAGGAGAATAAAATTAACAAAAAGTCATTTGTTCACAATTTTGTCACATTTAGAATTTGTGCTATTCTTCTAATTTGTTGTCATTTAATCGCTCTAAAGTTAATTTTATTCAAAATTTGTTGTCATTTTATCGTTCCGATATAATTTCTGTTGTCATAACGTCGTTCCGAAAACTGATTTGTTGTCATTTAGTCGTACCGAATTAGCGAAAATATTTTTCATAATTTAATAGAATGCTTTTTTACAAGTCTTCAGGTCTCCTTTTAATAATTTGTTGTCAAAACGTCGTTCTTCCTTAAATCCAATTAAATGGGCATTTATCCAAATTTGTTGTCATTTAGTCGTTCTAATGGGGGGATTTACTAATCATATTTTTTTAATCTATACTCTATTTCAAATACCCAATACATAGGAGGAAATCTAAATGATTACAGCAGAATTAGTAGATTACTTATTAGAAAACGTTTCATCAACTGAGTTTGATGTAATTGTTTATAGTGTACTTCACTCGGATTGGGATGGCCGTATTCATGTTACACCATTACAAATTGCTAGTGCTATCGGCACTAAAGAGAAATACGTTAAATATCTACTTAAAAAACTTTCTTCAAATCGCCGTAGAAAAGTATTTATATGTGAAGAATTTGAAGGTGAAATAACATACCGCTTAAATATCGGGAAACAAAGAAATCTTGGGTTTAATGAAAATGTGGATCGCTATTGTAAAAACTTTTCATTTTTCCATGAGAAAGAATTTCATAGCCTATCTATCCATGCAAAACGTTTAATTCTTTTGGGTGCTTTCAAGATGTCTACATCTCAACTGGAGTCTGTTCAAGTAGCATATTCCGACATAGTACCTAACCAATTTAGCATGGCTCTTCGTACTTTTACTCGTCGTAGATTGTTAAATGCGATTGAAGAAATCCAATCATCTTCATTTTCTAATTATGTAAGTATAACCCTAGCGAGCGTTATGCTTATTCAAAAAGAAACTGTACTTTTCAATTTCAAATCTAACACATTAAATGAATTTAGAGAGAATCATGCGGAAATGTTCTCACTTAGAAAGCAGATTGTTAAGGGTGGCTACTATGAATACCTTAGTAATGATTTTTGTGTGGAATTAATTAAAACAGGTAAGTATATTTTCAACTCCTTCATTGCATTAGGGAAAGAATTTTCTAAAAGCAAGGAGGCTTTTCGTGTTGGAAGTGACGACTTAGTTCAATTAGGTAGATATGTTTTTAACAGTTCATTAAGACGCTTAGCGATCGCTTTACACTCAAAAAAACAACTTTTAGATGAACCAAAAGAAGCATCTGCCTACTTTTCTGCAATTATCCAAGAAGTTGTTGTTGAAGAATTATTAAAATCACACAACCGCAGCAATAACTTAGAGAAATTAATTGAATTTATGAATGCTTCTAAAAGCACAAGTAAGGATATTACAGATATCGAATTGGAAATAAAAAAATCGGAGCAATTATTCGAAGTTTTAACAAAATGGAACGAAGAATGGTTCCAGTCACGAATTGACTCTGTTGTAGAGAAAGCTAATGAGGAACCAGTTAATGCAGAAATGTACATCTCATTAAAAACACATTTAATCGGTTTAAAGAAAGCTTTTGCTTATCAGGTAGATACACTAAAAGAAAAGTTAACCAATTTCAAACTAAATTCAAACATCTTTAATCAATTAAAAGAATCAGTGACTAGCCGAGTAGATGCTTCAATTATACGACTAGATACCTCTCATTCAGTTTACTCGTAATTTTTAAAAAGACTGTATTCTTGCTTTAGTTACCACTGGCCGTTTAGGTGAGTGGATTTTGTGCTGCCCTTTTTTATTTAAGTTATATTAAGTGCCCTCCCACAATGCCCCTTTATATGATTTTTTAGATTCCTGATCACTTATTAATCACTCTTGCGTAACATTATATAGAATTTCGGCCTTTCCTTTGTCTGTTAATTGCAGATAATACTAGTTAATTACAATTTATATACCAGTTAATTTAATTCTTAGAGAGGTTAATAGACACTATAATCTTTTATTTAGATTTAAAAACTGTGGAATATGGCTAATGTTTAGTTAAAACACTTTTTTTTCTACGAATTTTACTAAATGGCTGTTAGAAGTATTTTAATAGTTGTGAAGTTTATCTTAAGTACGTGATTAAACATTTCCAGGAGTTAATTTTTACTACATGATTGTGGTTTGCACTTTAGATGTTGTTACTATCAGTTTTAAACCTTGTTTTTAAAATGGGAACTTAAAAATACAATTATTCCGTTGATAAAATGTTGTAATATAGGGGTTTATAAGGGGTGAGTTATTAATGATTCTAAAAAATAACACTAAAATAAAGCTCTTAAATATATATCTACAAAATATTTCTGAAACTATTTCTCTAAACAAAGCAATTAATCATTTTGCTCAAATATAATTCTACACTATGTAGTTAACCATTTTGCTAAATATGTTACTAATCATTTTGCTTTAACAAATAACTGAAGATGGGGCTAAGTCTCCGACTAATCCCCTGCAAATAATATATTAATTGCTTGTTTAGAATAGAACATCGAGTATTTATATTTCTATTAATTTGCGACACATTATAGAAGAAGATATAAAATATGATATATCACTCTTTATTAATAAAAAAATCCTATAAAGAATGTCTCTTCATAGGATTTTGATAATTGTTATTTACTCTTGACGCAAGTACGGTAATGTCACTTGCAAGAATTTGTCCATTACATTAGAAATACGTAGTTGTTCCTCACCAGCTGGATAAGCTGTTGGATCAATCCCGCAAACTAAGTAATCAGAGCGCCAACCACGTTCTTGTAACTTTTGTGAAATATAAGCTTCAAAAGCACGAGCAGTTAGTTCTACATTGCTGGACCAATACTTTCCTTCCTTTCCTCTATCTAAATCAATTGAAAGACGATAATAATTCGATTGATTGATTGTATAAGGAATACTAGTAACTATTTCACCAGTGATTTCTTTGTGAAGCTGTGATAATGCTTCTGCTGATTCACGCAATTCTTTTTTACGTCTACGAGCATATTTCACTTTCATTTTTTCATAATACTCAGGATTATGAACATATCCTTCAAGGGAAGAATTGATACGTTTATCTATAGTTTCAATACGAGCATTCATAAATGCCTGTAAATCACCATTTAACGATTCATATAAGGCGATAAATGATGAAGATAAACGATAGGTACCCTTAGCAGCAGACACATCTATAAAAGTCGTAGATTGCCCTTCCTTAATTGCATTCATTAAATAAAAGTACGCTTCAAAAACTTCACTGGACATCAAATAATTCTGTGTCCCTTCCGTTAGTAAGTTTGCTCCATTATCAGCGATTTTTAAGCTCAAGAAACGGTCATAGGCATGGAACCATTCATGACTTAGAATACCTAATGATCCCTTTTCTTTCGTAAGGTTTATTACATTCTCTCGTGGTTCATAGTGACCTAAAGCTCTACCTTTTCCACGTGCTCCAAACGCCATACCTAACTCGTTGCCTAAACTCACATCATTAACATCTATTCCGAGAATATCTGCTAAATCGATTAAAGCTCGTGATGAATTCACTAAATGTGCTCGAGCCATAGAATCCTCTACATAATGTCCAAACTGTGTGCCTCGAAAACCGAACTTTAATATGAACTCTTCTGGTGTTCTCAATTCTTCAATCTCGCGCCCACCTATACGTTTTGGCTCGACTGGTAGTTGTCTTTCCCATATCGGTTTTCGCTCTACTCCTTTTTGTGAACCTGCTGTCTTCCCATTTGTTTCAAAATAACTATCCCATGAAGAATACTTCTTAAACAATGATGTTATAAAAGATTTTCTCTTCTTATAAGAGGTTAATAGCTCCGATAATGTACCTAATTTATCAAAGTAAAAATCTGGTTTAATATTATCTATCAGATAAAGACATCCAGCTGTTTCCAAGATACTATATCTTAGATCAATTAACTCATTTATATTAGTAGCATCATTTCCGATGATTTCATTCGCTTTAACTTGCAGTTTATTGGCTCTTTTCTCATAGAATTCCTTTTTAAAGTCCTCTATGGCCATATTACAGAAGCGAAGAAATGTATCGCTAAATTGCTCAAAAGTAAGGATAGACTTAAAACAATCTGAAATGAATTCGATTGCTTTCATATATTCAGAACGCACTAACCCTTTAGAATTCGTTGGAATACGACGGATGATAAGCGAGATCCCATAAGCTGCTCTTACTTCAACCCCACGCTTATGACAATCCTCCATAGAGAACCATGCAAACACATTAGATTTCGAAGCAAGTTCATCTGCTGTAAATTCATCCATCTCCGCAATTTCATTTAATAAGGTCGAAGTAGGATTCTCTAAGAATTGTTTTCGAATTTCAGCAAGATCCTTACGCGCGCCGAAAATCTTTTCTCCCGCATCATACGAGATTTTCTTACCCTTCTGCTTTTCTGAACGAATGTCGGCTACCGCAAGCAATTCATTTTCTTCTTCCAATTCTGTAGTATTAATTTCCTCAAATAAATCAACTACAACATTTTTATCATTATTAGTGGATTCAAATAATTCATCGATTGTTGGTACAGACTTGGATGATGATAAAAACGCAGCATCGTTATCCATGACCATTGATGATTGAGTGTAAATCCCCTCTCCATAAGTGTCCAGTAAGTTAAATAAGTCTAATTGTTTATTCATTGTGATAGTTCCTCTCCTATGTGTTGTGGTTAAGCAATTCTATGGATGCAGTCCAATGATGTCTTTAAACGTAGAATTGCGTGAAGTAAATCCTCTATATTATTGAAATGCTGTTCTCCTAAACTATTTTTGATAGCTGTCGGAGTTAAGCGGTAATTATTCAACAAGTCTTGTTCAACTTGAAAAACAATCTCAAGTTTCTCTTGGTCGTAAAATGAAAAATTCCGTTTTCCAAACCAAAATAAAAATGTTAGTTTCAATAAATCGTCGTGTGTTAATGGCATAATACGGGCCTCCAAAAAAGAAAAACCGCTTCAGGCAAAATTGCCGAAACGGTTCTAGTGATAAGTTCTACTCTTATTTTTGTTCTTGAAAATTATGAACTAAAATACGTCCACTTTTTAGAGATAGGCGTATTTTCGTAAGACAACCAAAGATAGGTCCTACTAGGTCATAGATATAACCTTTCTCTTCACAATATTCAATGTAACTTCCCTCAGTTTTTAAAAGCTTCATAAACTCTTCTTTTTTGTTATTAAAGCGTCCTTCTAGCATTTCTTTTCTTACCATGTGTTATCATCCTTTTCTCATTGCATCTTTTTGTGTAATTACTTTTAAACGCAAAAAAGACCTCGCGAGAAGATTAGTGTTAAGAATAGTTCAGACAGAAAAAGTTCTGTTCTATTCAAAAAAGTAATCAACCCGAGAGGTCGTATGTAGTGTTAATTGCGGCGCACAACTTAATCAAAAAGTAAGTCTGCAAAAAAAGTAAAATAAATTGTTACACTCTCATTATACTATCTAAATCATTCTTTTTTCAATATAGGAACCCGTTGGTTTACACCATTAGTTGTCACATGCTAAGATGATACCAATTAGTAACGAGGTGGATACATGACAGAAAAGATATTAGATTTAAAGCTCGTAACTTCTCTACCCACTCTTAAATTAAGTGAGCTAGGGATCTCAGAACAGCTCTACGATATATTGCATAGGTCCAGTGCATTGGAGTATCTCTATTATAATGAGAATGATTGGGCATTCCCATTCGTTTACTTTAACTCCAACATTCAATTTGAATTTAGGTTTACCCAATTTCAAAATGATTGGTCAGATCGTAGTCAGCTTACCCGTTTTGTCATAGAAAAACGGGATTTTGAAATAGCAAATGGTGGGAATGTTGCTGCTGTTAGCAACTAACATATAAAAATAAACGTATGAGACGGCTCTTATTTTTGAAGAGTCTTCACAATAGTTTATTAGAAATTATCTTGCTTCAGAGTTTTCTTTCATTGCTTTCTTTATATTCTCTAGAAAAAAAAGGGGCGCTTTAGCATCAGGATACGGACAAATAATTTCCCATTTCCCTTCCGAATTCACTCTAAAATTTGCTGTAATAGATTGTTTACCAGAAGCAGACTTAAAGGTAAATGCACATGTGTCGCCAAAAATTTCTGCACAAATACCTCTTGCGGTATTTAATGCGATCTCCTCTAACTGACTTAGCGGGAGTCCAGCAAAAGTTTTTTCTTCTTTAATTGTAGCTGTAGCTTCAGAAACAGCTTGGACTATGCCAGAAGATGATTTCATAGGATTTCTCCCTTTTCTTGCAGCATATGTTAGACCAATAATACCTGCCGCCGCCGGGACTATTGTCTTAAACACTTTTGACATTTTCATATCGACATTCCCCCTATTCTAATTTAATTAAATTTTTGTGTTAGCAAATCCCTCAACGTTCTATACGGATTCAAAGCTTCCATTAATATACCGACAATTATACCAAAATTCTAAATTCTTTGTTTCTTTTCATGGGAAATTATGGGAATTTCTCTACAGTAGCAACTGACATATCAAATAATCAAAGGGACGAATTCTACTTTTATTCAATAGTCATCTTTTTTTCTTTATGAATAAAGATAACAACTCTGTTTAGCTCTTCTTATTTTTTTTTCTTATATTCTTTATTTAAAGCTTTCTTTATAGCTTTAGTTTTCTTGATTTTAGTTTCTTCACCTTTATATGGTTCCTTATATTCATAAAGACTACGTATATTCATGAGTAGAAGTAACAAGTCATATTCAACTAAATATCTAGCCAAATCATCTTCTCCATGTAATAGCTCATTTCTAATTAAGCGATAGGCATGTAATTCTTTAGGAAGTAACTGTTCAATTGAATTTGTATAGGTAGCATAAATTTCATTAAGTTTTGATTCTTCTCCTAAATCTGTTACTTCCCTTAACATGCTCTCAAAAGATATGAACATATTTATAAAGGAACCTGTCACATCTCCAGCCTTATATAACATGTAACTTTGGTATAAAATTTTCCTCCAAAAATTTAAATCCTTAAAGCATCCATACACTTCTAATTCTAGATATAGCAAATGATTAATTGATGCTTGATAAATCTCATCTGCATTGTTATTAAGACAATATTCTAGGTTTACTCGATTAGAAAATGGTTGTACAGATAAGTTAGTGACTTTAAAATCTCCCTCATACCCTGTCCATAACTTGCCAAATTTTATAAATTGATCTGGTGATACTTCATCTTTGGATTCAATAAATCCATAACTAGAAGCGGAAATCTTATCAATGAATATAAAATTACTTAATTCTTCAATTTCTGTCATATCATTTAGAATATAGTTTTCTTCATATTTCCCATATGTAGTACCGTAAATTCCACATGTCATACAATGTGACAGGTTTGCTTTCTTTATTACTTTTAATTTAGTTAGATAGTGATAAAATATTTCCTCAATACTATTTTCTTCCCACATATTCATTCTCCCTATTAACATGGCTTGGCTTCTATATATCTAAAATTCTAGCATAAAAACTTAGTTCTATTTACAAATAGTATTCACAGTAAATGATCAACATTTTTTTCTCTGCACATATGTCTTACTTCACTGTCTTTAAGTACGTGTATCCAATATGCTACTATAAAAGAAATGGCAATGATAAGGAGACATAAAATGTACGACATTCTTTC
The DNA here is from genome assembly GCF_044795995.1 of Ureibacillus chungkukjangi. Classification (NCBI taxonomy): domain Bacteria; kingdom Bacillati; phylum Bacillota; class Bacilli; order Caryophanales; family Caryophanaceae; genus Ureibacillus; species Ureibacillus chungkukjangi. The sequence continues at coordinate 278,504 of NZ_CP085010.1, forward strand.
GCAAGAGGAACGGGAGATAATACTCTCTCAAGTAACAGCGCAACAAAGAGAGTTTTTACTGAACGAAGTAAAACGTGGTCGCAAAACTATATTTGGCAACTTTATGGTGAAAGAAAAAGTAAGTGCAATTCGTTCAATAGATATTTCTTTATCTGACACTGAAAGAGATGTTGAAGATTGGGATATCGTTGAATATATAGATTTTGGTAAAGGGAACCGCTTAGGGAAATGTGCTTGTAATATTCCTCTCCGCTTTATGTTTACTGTAAAACATAAAATAACTCAAAAAACCATTAACTACGGGAAAAACCATTTGGCTGATTTTTTAAATATTGATGTAAGGGAAATCGGCAACATGTTGAACAACTTACAAACCATTGACTATGAGTTAGACGAATTATTAGTGAAAATTCAAGAAGATGAGTTTGGATATGAGGTATATCATACATTGATAGAGAATGAAGTAAAAATACCGAAAGATATCCAAAGTCATGTTGATGCTAATGTACCTTTGTTAGATCGACAGCAAAACAGACTTTATAAAATGGTATCTGAGCTGCCTCCTAAAACAACTCCAATCAAGGAATCAGATACCCATGCTCCATTAGAATCTATGGAAACACCAATAGTCAATAAAAGTAGTGGCTCGACTTATGAAAATCTCTATAAGTCACTTCTTGATAAGCACCAGAAGAGAATCGAGAGACGAAAAGAAAAAATTGATAATGATCTAATCCAAATAGTTGAAGCAACGAAGGAACAGCTTCACCGTTCTTCTTCTTTCGAAGAAATCATAATCGCCCTGGTGAGTAACGGAGTTAATAGCGCGGTGAAAATCAGTTGGATAATGGTGGAGTACTTCGGCATTTCTAACAAAATGAATATTGGTTCTATGAAACGGCCATACATTTATTTCGATGTACTTAAAGTATTATTCAATGCAAAAGACACTGGCCGTCTCCTTTTAGATGAAGCATCAGATGTAAACGATTGTTTTTTCTTCGTGAATCCGAATCCTGTTGAGGAACTAACAATCAATAATACTCCAGATGGTCAACAAAATTTAATACTATTTTAAAAAGTAAAAAGCTATTGAGTAACTAAGTCTCAATAGCTTTTATTTATCGACGAAACTGTTGTCTGCGAATCTCTCTTAATTTATTCTCAAGCAACTGTTGATTTCGTTCTTTATCGTGAATTTCTATAGTTTCTTTCGATTTTCTCACTAACGCATTTTCTGTATTAGTACTTTCAAATAAGTCAGCAAAGCCAAATAGAAGTGAGGTAATAAATACTCCTAATAGATAACAGTATTCTTTAAGTTCGGTTTTATCAGGAACTACAGGTCCTATATCCCCTCTTATCAACGCTCCTAAAAGATATAGACTTATAATAACTAATATTGACGGTACAAACGTTTTAATTAGTCTGCCAATATGAAGCCAAAATGCTTTTGTGACAAAATCTTTAATTCCCTTAATATGCCACTTTTTCACATTCCTTAGCCAAAAACTTGATGCGTACACTAAAAATGCAGGGAATGAGAAGATAATAAAATCCGCTACAATGTTAAGTAGTATCCATAAACTATTGGCTTTAGCAGGGCTCCTCCATTCCTCTATTGCTGGTATTATAGCCATGCTTATCGCAAAAAGAATACCCATCCAAAAATGCTTAGTTAAATCGAAAAGAATTCGTATATTTTCTTTAATCATTGTATTTTTCCTCCTAATCTCGTATTTAAAATTCCTTCTTAAATAGAAAACAAGGCAAATCAAAGTTATACCTTATTTTCTATTTTTTATGTGCTACAAACACCTACATTAATTTCTTCACTACACCTTCAGGAGTTATGATCTTCACCGAAATATCACGTTTGGTGCGGATTTTAGTTGTTATCGAATCTTCTGTTTCTTCAGTCGTAACGACCTTCGAAACAACTTCCATTCCTTGTACAACATGAACACCTTCCGGGTTATCGGGAGAAGCAATTAATCCATTAATAGCCCCACTCGCAAGTAGCAGAGCAATTTGCCCTTGTGCAAGTGGCATAAGTGGTTGTTTTGTCAGTTCTAATGTTTTCGGTTTAGTTCGTTCAATAAAGGCATTAAATCCCTTACTTTCACGAATAGAGTCGATAAACACCTCTTTGTTTTCTAACCGAGTATAGAAAGTAGGGATTTCCGTTCTTCCATTCGGAATGGTCCAACGTTTCCCTTTTTCCACAAGTTGAGCTAGATTCGGTAGGATATTTAAGACTTTTTCTTCGTTCTCTAAACTTTTAAAGGCAGCATACAATTTTTCATTAAACTCTTTGAATGTACCTCGTTTTTTTCTTCCGATAAACACACACTGCTTGTACTCTCCAAAGTTTTCGTCTGTGAATCGAGCAATAGAAATTTCAGAGAAATGTGTCGCTAAGAATCTCGCTATCTTTTTATCGGCAAAACGATAGTGTGGTATAACATACATCATCAATCCACCGGGCATAAGGTAGCGATAAGCTCTCTCTAACTCTAAAAACTCCTTTCGGTCCGTTTCATCATCCTCATTACGCATCGTGTGATCATATGGAGGATTTAAAAAACAGAATCCGAACGCATCATTACTAATAACCATGGATTCGATTGGAGCTTGAACTACATAGTCTAAAGTAGTTTCTGCAAGAGCTGCACGCCCTTTGTCTAACTCAACTCCATACGTAGCTACATGAAACTCAGGGTGTTCTGCCAATTGGCGAAGAATTAACCCCTCACCACAACAGCTATCAATAATTGATACATCCCCTGTGTATTCGATTAATTGTTTCATATAATTGCCTTGTATAGTTTGTGTCGCCACATATCCTGCCTTGAGCTTGTTTCCGATTCTTGACATATTAAATTACCTCCTGTAAGTTGTGTTGTTCTGATTCTATTAAAATTGCTGACTTCCCATTTGCATGGCCTAAACTCAGGCAATTGTATAAGTAATCTCTCTGTTCATCTCGTAAATTTTCTATATCTCCATCCGCATTTACACTAGTGATTACAAAATCACCATAAAACTTGTTGAATTTGCCATCATTTCTCCCAATCATGAAATCAGGTGTGGCATTACTAACAATGTCTCTGCTGTGCCAAAAATAGATGTCTTTATCGAAATGATAAGAAATAAATCCTGAATCCTCTAAAAAGTCTTTAATAAACGCTTTGGGATATGGACTTAAATAGTCTTGTTCCGCTTCACGACATAAAAAATCGGGCTTATCTGAAGATAAGATTTTTTGTTGTTCAGAAGTTCTCAAAGCATAGAAATATATATCTGTTATCACTTAATGAATCCTCCTAAATAAAAAAAGAGCATTTAACGATTGCTCGTAAATGCTCTCTTCAAACTACTTGAAATCTTAGATGCCCTTACCCTTTAAAAAGGAAGATCATCTTGTGGATTCATACCGTAGTTTTGATTGTTGTTATTCCCTTGTGAGTATTGTTGTTGATTACCCCCAAAGTTTTGTTGTCCTCCGAAACTATTGTTACCGTTGTACTGTGGTTGTTGATTTGATTGCATTTGGTAATCTGGTTGTTGATTACCACCATATTGTTGTCCTGCATTCATATCTTGACCACCGTAATTTTGATTACCATAGTTAGATTGAGATTGAGATTGTGATTGTTGGTTTTGATTAGATGGTTGTTGAGTTCCTGAACCTGCAGGTTGAGCAAGAATTTTCACATCATCAACAACATACGTATCACGATAAATCGTCTTACCGTCTTTTTCGTAGTTGTCATTTCTAATGTGACCTTCAATAGCAAGTAATGTCCCTTTTGAAGTATAGTTTGCTAAAAACTCAGCGGTTTTACGGAACGCTTTAAGTTGGAAGAAATCAGTAATCTTATTACCGTTACTATCTTTATAGTTACGATCCACCGCAAGATTAATAGTTGCAACTGGTGTACCGTTGTTTCCCCCTACTTTAAAGTCAACCTCTTTCGTTAATCTACCAATATATATTAATTTGTTCGCAATCATAAAATAAATCCTCCTAATGTGGGTTTTGTTAGTTTTCCAATTTGTTTTTTGGTTATATTCCGAGCATTTTAAATTAATCTAAATCGTTAACGAAGAAAAACTCTTCCAATGCTTGATTAACTTTTTCCTTCCATTGACGCAGCTTGCTTTTATTAGGCATGGCTAACTTAACCTTTGCAGATGCAATATGATAAGTACCTCCCTCAATATGCCAAACTACGCGACTTAAATTAAGACTATCTACAAGATCTTGAACAGCTATTGGCGCATTGGCGATAGCAGTCTCACGATTCTCCGAAAAAATACTGAAATGTTTTTCAGAGTGGTCTTCAAAAGTCATTGTTAAACGGAAGCAATGTCTTGGAGTATACTTAAAAATTCTATCCTCTCGCCAGATACGTTCGCTGCCAGTTTCTTCTCTTAAGTATGCTTTTCGCGTACCAAAAGTTAGACCGGACAGACTACAATCTGATATGAATTTTGATCGATTTACCTCTTGAAAAGTCGTAGTGTTTACCAAATTAATCATCCTCACATTTTTTATTAAATCTTTTTGCATTATTTTATTGAACGCAAAAAAACCTCTGAGGAAGAATTGTAATGAGAAAAGGATGAAAAAACATACATATCCTTATTCAAATCAATTCAACCACAGAGGTTGTATAGTCATAAAAGCGTCGCAAAACCAATAAGTTGGTCTGCCAATAAATAAAATAAAAAGATTACTCTATAAGTATATCATAGGTACTATATTAGTAAAAAGAGTTTTGTTGAATTAATAACAAATTATATAATATAAAATTAAACCGTTCATTGCATGGAATGATAAATAAAACCCCTTTTTACCATTTGGCTCAAAGGGATCTTAAATGAAATTATACTCTCTTAATTTGTAATACCACTAAGCTATTAATAGCCGCCCACATCACACATTCCTCTTCAGTATCTAATATCATATTATATGTATTACCTAAGTGGTCCTGTGCTTGTATCTCATATTGTGTATTCATAATTTCCCTCCAACAATTCTTGTATTTTTTCAATCATCATTACGTACAAAAGATTGAGAAAAGTAATGAGTAGAAACAATATATTTATCCTCTAATAGTGAGTCACGTAATTTCACGATACAGTCTCTTTCTCCAACAGATAGTAGAATATAATGTTTGTAGAACTCTAGATACGGGAAGTTTTTACGATCTTCTCCAGCATATAAAAATGATTCTCTACTTGTTTAGTTAAGATGTCATAATTTATAATGACTACTTTATTTCTTGTTGGATTATCTGTAACAAGAGCCTTTCCATTTCTCACTTTAATTGTAATAGTTGCCATTGAACCTAGTCCTCCTTAATTAACAAATTAGCTGTAATTGACCTGTATTTTTGAAAACTGTATTCTCGGGACGTTCTAAGAACTCTGCCTTTTGAAGTGCCTTAAAAATGGCTTCCAGAACATCTACTACAATGCTGTTTCCGGCCAAACGATAAAGCGTAGCATTTCGTTTCCCCTCTTTTGTCGGAAATTCCTTTAGAGCAGCATTGAAATCTTCATCACTGAATCCCATTAAGCGCCAGCATTCACGCTCAGTTAAGTACCGATACAACGGCTTATCTTCATGGCGAATGATACCAGCATTCGGACACCGATCTTGTCTTTCTGTTATCGTCCAACAACAACTTTCAATTACATCTAATTGTCTTTTATAAGTACCTGTAGGTTGCGGATTAAACTCTTTAATTCTGTTTAACATAGATGGTACCGTAATCATGTATTTTGGATCAGTTACATTTGGCTCCATAAACTCGCGGATATGACGCATTGGTTTCCGCTCTAGTTTGGAAAAATCAAAAGCTCTATCCCCTAAAATACTAATTGTAAAAACTCTCTCTCTTTTTTGGGGTATTCCAAAGTCAATAGCGGACAATACATCAAACGAGTTCGTATAACCTAGTTCAGTCATTCTCGTTAGATACTTATTGAAACTATGAATCATATCTTTATCAAGAACACCCGTTACATTTTCCCAAATTACATAAGTTGGTTTCCAGTTTCCCATGTTTTCAATGATAGAGAGCGTCTCCCACATGAGTGAAGAACGTGTTTTGTCTTCATCATTTCCACCCAAGCGCTTACCAGCTCTGCTATAATCCTGACAAGGTGATCCATGAACGAGGATATCTGGCTTTAGATTATACCCCACAACAGTTTGTGGTTTGTAGCGATTATCATAAAGCGCATTATAAGCTCGTACTGCTTGTTCATTGATTTCTACATAGTCAATTGCCTTGTGATTTATATTGCAGTTGATTAAAGCTTTTCTTGGGGCTCCAATTCCTCCAAAAAGTTCTAGTATCTGTACCATTTCTTTTTCCTCCAATTTGTGTTCAAAAAATACAAAGAGCTTATCGCTAAAAGGTTAATTAAAACCGATAGTGATAAGCTCTTTTATTAAAACAATGTTAATTGTTCGGGTTGCAGCGAGATTGGTTGTATAACCTTTATCTCTACCGAACATGTTACTCCTATTTTTCGTATTGCGTCATATTCACTAGGCTTCAACAAGATGCTGCAAATACTCTTACTTAGTTGTATTTCAACCATATCTAAGAATTTATCAACAACATAAGCTGTTTTGCCCGTTTGATAGTGCTTCATCAATCGATGTCTGCTCTTATCAAGCGCAAGTAATTCGCTATCAATAATCTCTACAGTGTCATTTTTCTCAAACACGATTAACTCACCTTCTTAACATCAAAAAATATTGGTTCACCGCACATTTCAACTGTTTTCGAAATAATTTGCCCTTGTTGATAAAGGGAAAATGCATCTTTTGCAGATAAAAACGAGTTGTTTGTCTTTGGACCAATTGTGAATGTCTCGTAATCAACCGTCACAACTACGTCGAGTAGTTGAAAATCTGATTCCGTAAGGTTTGTGAGTTCAGCGATTTCGGTGTTAAGCAAATGCTCTTGTGTCAGCCATTTAATACAATCTTGTTCAGACTTAAACTCTTCCGTCCATGCTTTACCATCTGAATTGTCTACGGCCACATATAAATTTTGCGACTCTTGATAATAAAACAATCCTAACGGTTGGTAAGTCTCGATTATAGAGTATATTTGCTCTGCCGATACTTTTTTTGTTTTCATATTAATTTCCTCCTGTTTCCGAGAAGTGATTGCCCAGTTCATCAAGTACTTTAACCATTTTTATAAACGAGTTCTTCATAGCTCCTTTTGAGCTAAAAACCTTAGAAAAACGGTAGTAAAAGTTTAACGTTACGTAATCTCTTCCACGCTCACTATTCTTTAAGAGCTTATGAAACATAAAAGTCATATGTGGCTCACAAATAGTTAAGCGCTCGTTTAAATTCACCATACTTTGAAGTGTCTGCTGAATCATTTCATCATTAGTATCTTCACATGGGAAAGTCACACCTAATTTTAATGCTTTACTATTGCTGCCATCTTCTCTTAGTTCTCCGACTAGTAAATTTATATGATAATCCTCTGGTTGTTCGTCATCACCTAGACAATCAGAGAGCGATGCTTCGTTCACTATATCCATAACATCCATCACGATTTTTTCGTAACTAATATAGTCACCTTGTCTTGGAGATTTTAGATAAATATTAGAGAAATGCTTCATCACTGTATATTCTTTAATTTCTCGCCAATCATTATCAATTTGATAGGAAAGGATTTCATCCAATCTGTAACGGATAACGCGACCTAACTCAAAGTTAAAAAGTACTACGTGTGTTTCTGTGACTTCAATCGTATATACACGATGTTCCGTAGATTCACGTATGTATTGGTCATATTGAAGATATGGACTTTGTTTAACCTGAGTGATTCCGAAATTATTGACTGAAAGTGCTAATAATTTATCTAAATTGTCTTGAGAGAATGTTGTTGTCATAATAAATTCCTCCAAATAAAAAAGGACTTATCCTAGAACATGTTTTAAACATGTACGTGATAAGTCCATTCTTCTTAGTATTATATTTCTTCTAAAACTCTTATTAGTATTAATTACGTGATGTATATTTTGCATTTAAGTACTCATCTTTAAAATATAAACGGTTTTGAATGCTGATCCAAATAATCCTTAACATATCGTATAGAAATAGTGGATTTTTTGATTCGATGTGTTTATAAAACCGATCTGAATAATACTTGTTTTGCTTCCCTAGTAATTCCGCTTTTTTGTATAAAGCTTCCGTATACTTTGGCACATCATAAACCCCCCTCACAAGTATTTTATTAAGACCATTTTAACATAATGAAGGCTCATTTCGCTTCATTATCATTATAACCTGAAAAATGGAATTAAATAATTTACTTTGTTATAATAGGTTACAACCGAATTGATTGAGTGGTAGTCAATCAACCGGTGTAACACTATTTACTTTTTACTCCTGTACCTCTTGAGGATTCATTTGTTGATGATTCTTCGAGAGTATTTTTTACCTCTTCTTGGGTTTTGCTATTGCGGTTAACTAAATTCCCTACAACACCAAGTAAACCGACCATATCTTTTGTTGCATATAAGTAGCAACTCAACCAAATAACAAGGTATGAACCATTGTTTACCCACATTTTTTCGATACCATGTTCGAAATATGCAGTAACAGATAATCCAGAACTGATTAAAAGTGTTATTAGAAGAACAGTTCCTAAAAGGAATGGTTTCCAATCAGTATGGTCATAAGCATCTCGTAATTTATTTTTGGTTCGAACTTTTTCACGTGTCACAAGTAAAACTGTGAAGAAAGTGAAAAGTTCATCCCAAAAACAATAAAATAACTCCGTTAAACTCATAATATAAGTACCTCCAATCTGTATTAAAAAATTTACTTCTCTATTTTTGGACACAAAAAAAACCTTCCGAGAAGAATCGTGTTAAAAGGACATAAGGATGCCTTTATAATAAAAACGATTCAACCCGAAAGGTTGTATAAGTCATAACTGCGTCGCATAACTCAAGGTGAGTCTGCCAATAAAATAGAAAAAGTATAATACTCTTCTATTTTAAAGAAAAAATACCAATTCTTCAATAAGAAATATAGGTTAGATGCTTAGACGATATATCTTAAATAAAAGAAATTCGAATTTGTTGTTAAAAACGGATAAAATTATGTGTAATATTTGAATTTAAAGTCTGATTATGATAAATTTTAAGTAATAAAAAAGCCTTAAATGTGCGTCAACACATTTAAGACCGGGTAATCTGTTAGCATTACATTAAAGTTTTGGCGAACTTTAAATAGGTTATCCCTTCAAAATAATAGGTGAAAGAGAACCCTTTTAAAGCTGCTAAACCCTAATTTTCAGTGGTGTCTTCGGGTTCTTTTTTCTTGCCTTCATTTCGATTATCTATCCACATTTCCCATTTAATACCATTAGTATCGCTAACATAGCGAAAACCAATTCCTCTAAATATTCTATATAGACCATAAAAGATAATCAAAATCAGCAAGGAGACCGCTAGTCCAATTGGGTTTTGCGTAATCATTAGAATGATTAGTAGGAAAAAATCAGTTATAGCTACCCACATTGAACATTCCCCCTTCTGTTAAGAATAAGGGAATCACCTGCCAACATTACCTTAATTATATACCATTTTCTACATTATTTGCTACCTTTAGACATAGTTTTATAGGTATTGAATTATACTAGAAAACCCCGATACTTCTAACTCTAAATAATAAATTTCGGTGAATATCAATGATCTTTCCATACTCCAATTAATAACACAAAATTGTCTAGGAATAGTATAATTTTCTAGTAGCTTATGAATTCCTTACTATTGGAACCAAGAGACACTCCCGTAAAAATGAAAAGAGGAGAACTTTACATGCAAGAAAGAATGTCGAGATTAATTCAAATTGATTGGGAAGGCCCTTATTCATTAGAGACTCTAACAGATTTACAAGATATATTCCAAGATTACGGAATCTATCAAGTCTATGGAAAACACCCAGTCTATGGAAAGGATGTTTTACTCTACATCGGAAAAGCAGACAAACAAACTTTAGGGAAACGAGTATTACAAGAAAATTGGTGGGATACAAATGATTCTAAGCATTTAAAGATTTATGCTGGTCGTCTAGCTGGTGAACAAACACCCGCGGATGAAATTTGGTCAAAGGAAATTGATTTGGTCGAAAGGTTTTTAATCAGTGTACACAAACCAGCTTATAACTCAAAAAGTTTATGGCTTATTCGAGATGTAGAATTCCAGGATCTTCACATTTTGAATTGGGGAGATTATAGAGATCTACTTCCTGAAATTTCGGGATTGCGATGGACAAGCAGATTAGACACATCGGAATACAATATCTATAGTTATGCCACTAACAAATAATACTCTTACATTGGGTACCGTTTATTCCCCTCGCACCCTAAATACCATCAAGTGTAGCTTTGAAATAAAGTTTAAGCAAACACATCGTAATACTTATTTTACGATAAATAAGAAGAATGCATTTTGAAAAAAAGATTGATCAAAATGGATTCTTCTTTAGCAGTTTTTAAGTTTGTTTTGTTTGTTCATTTTCTTCCTGTGTTACTCCACAATCGCGCCTGATGTTGTTGAATAACTATCAGTATCTATTAGGTGTTTAATTGCAGATGCTTGAACCATATCTTTCAATTATCATATCTTTGACAACGTTATGCTAAAGTCTGTGTTACCACTTGACCAATTTAATAATTGTAAAACTTCACCTTCTTTAACGGTAAGGGTATACTCTTTTGAACTTTTTATATCCAAACTGTTTCTAACTTGAGATAGATTACTATTACTGACACTAGCGAACACATAAAAATCAACATCATTATTGCTTATAACCTTAATTTTATAGGTTCCTGGTTGAATTTCATCCCCAACTTTATATACCACTGACTTATTGCTAATCGTATATACTCCATTTTCTAATGTTTCTGTCTTAAACTTTGCTGGCGTAAGCTTTGCTATGCCGCTTCCCTCAACAGAAATTAGATTGTTGTTATAAAATTGTGCTCCTAAATATTGGCGACTTTCCCAACTGTTCCTTTGTAGGATTTATAGCGTGATTTACGTACGAATTTTACACATTTCAACCCTAGGTTTTTCATAATTCGTTGTACCTTTTTATGATTAATTGTGTGTCCTTGCACTTTTAATTCCGCATGAATTCGGCGGTAGCCATATCGACCTTCATGTTTTTCGAAAGTCTCTAAAATCAAGGCTTTATACTTTTCATCAGGATCTTTTTGCCCCATCAGTTTGATATGATAATGATACGTTGCTTCTGGAATATCCACTTGTTTTAAAATATCTTTTAATCTAAATCCCTCTTGTTTAAGTTCGAAGGCGATGGCTGCTTGTACTTTTCGAGGAAGGCATCTGGATTCTCTCGAAAAGCCTTCAACTTTTTTAAATAAGCTACCTCTAAACGAAGCAGTTCATTTTCGCGTTCTAGCTGCTCCTCACGTGACATTGTTTTTTCTTGGTTATTCACTGTTAATTTTTGTTTCTTAGACATGGATGGGCGCCCCTTTGGTTTTCTTTGCAGGCCCTTTATCCCTTCTTTTAAAAACCGATGATACCAACTAGCAACTAAAGTTGGATCATTCAAGTTAAAGTGAATCGCAGTATCTTGATGGGAAGCACCTGTTCGTTTCATATAGCTTAATACATCTAATTTAAATTGAACAGAATAAAACTGCTTCGTTTTCTTAACGGATAGGCCATTACATCCAAACTCTTTATAAGCACGTACCCATTTTCTTAACGGTGTAGCACCGATACCATATTTTTTCGCTATCGCTCTATATCCAAGTGAGCCACTTAAATATTCTTGTACCAACATCAATTTAAATTCTTCATTATATTTAGTCATAAAAAATCACCCCAAAAGTTAGTTTTTTTACTCTAACTTTTGGGGTGCAGTACCGAATCGCGCCCGATTGTTGAATAACAATCAACTTCTCTAAGTACGGTTAAGTTGCATGCTAGGGACAAACACTATATTTTGATTTTGTTTCCATTCTTTTTATTTAACTTATGTAAAATGAACTTGGATACATTGTGATGATTACCCAATTATACTTTTGGTAAGGATAAAGCCTGGACTATATAGAGGTATAATCGCTAACTGTCCATCTAACTTCATCAAAATCAACATCAGTATAAATCGGTAATTTGAAGCGTTTGCGTTCCTCAGGCAGTAAGGTATCCGAACTATTTACATATTGCGTATCAGTGTCAATGATATTTCCTTCGTAGTCTAATAAACTAATTTTAATTTCAATAAATTCATACCCTTTATCACCTCTATTATAAACAGTACCAGTTAATTCGTATCTTTCTAAGATATTATCATATGAAACTGAAACATCTTCTGTAGTAAGTGGGTTATTTTTAATAGTTTCTTCTTTTTCTAGTTTTGCCCAATTACTATTTTCTGGGTATGAGTATTTATTTAATTCCGCTATTGTAATAGCCTCTTCAAGTTTCTTTTGATATTCTTCTTCATCATCGAATTGAATGTCACTTATTTCAAGGGCTTCTTCTGGTGATATCTCAAAGTAGTGAGCAAGCAATGTCTCAAATTTAATTTTATTCTTCTCAATAGCAGCAAGAGTTGGATAATCTTTATCCTCTGCAATTTTTATGTATCTAACAATGTCTGAATATCCACTTAAAAGTTCTTTAATTGAATCTTCAATTTCATAAAGTGTAAGGGAGTCTGGACCAAATACATTCTCGGTCCTATGCAAGTTTGATGAAAAAACTAACATTTGAGTCATTTCTTTCAATGCTTCATCTTTCTTATTACGTGGTTCAATATCAGTTACAATCTCATAAATTGCTTCATAATTTCCTTCTTTTTGTAATTGATATGCCTCTCTCCAGCTTTCCTCTGTTTTTTTCTTTTCAGTAAAATGTAACAGAAGTGGAATTATCGCTAGTATAAGTACTACACTTAGTATAATAAAAAATCTTTTTAATTTTCCCTTCAAATTATCCCAACCATTTCTTTTAATTCTATTATTTACTAAATTACTATATAAATATACTACCTTATAATTAATAAAAGTAAATAGTTAACAGTAATAGAATATTAGCTACAATCCGTTTCCTGTAGCTTTGAAATAAGTTTGAGCAAACACCTCGTATATTTTATGATAAATAAGAAGTCATTAAGTTTGTTTTTTATAAAAAAGTTTGATCAATTTCTTCCTGAGTTACTCCACAATCGCGCCCGATTGTTTCTGTAATGCTTTAACATTTATAACGGTAATTTTAATAGACTACATGCTAGTAGGTAGCTTTTTTAATTAGGTTAATTAAGATATAATTTAATCATCAATGTACCCTTGTGTTCAACGTGAGATCTCTTTAAGAGAAACTCTGCCGATTGTTTGGGGACATTGTTTTTTTATTCAAAAAAATCATGTAAAATATAGGTGTGCAGTGACCTTTATGGTGATTCCGACCTTTACTGGATTGGGGCTAGTTTCCTAGACCTCTAATATTGACGTGAGGCACTCCATGTTATTTACGGCACTGCACATACTAATTATATATAGCTGCTTAAATCCTGTTAATTTCGACAGGATTTTTTATTTTTTAGGAGGGAAATTAAAATACATGTCGTATTTTTTAATAGACTATATAGAAATCAAAATAAATCTAATATTATTTTAACAGTTGAAACTCTACCGTTGTTTGGAGCTTTGAATAAAGACTCTTTAGTTCAATATGAGATTTAATATCTGGCGAAATAATCCTGACATGCTACATTGGGCTTAAAGCTCTAACAGAAACTTGGATAGTCAGATATGTCATACTGTTAGTTTATTGGAGGGAAATTAATGAAAAGCACCAGTAGTCCATTTAGCTATGGAAATGAAACTGAAGTTAATAATGAACAAGAATCACGGAAGTTTTACCAGTTCTATGTTGGAATTGATATAGGAGCGAGTTTCCATGTTGCTTCTTGTATAAGATATGAAGCTTTTTTAGACCCTAAAGGAGTAGCTTGGAAGCGCACTAAGACACTGAAGTTCAACTCTGATAGTGTGGGAATCGCAGAATTTTTAAGCGCCCTTAAACAAATAGAGGAACAGTTCAATTTAAATAAAGACGACTTCTTAATCCTCTTAGAACCAACGGGTGGACATTATTCTTATTTAGCCCAACAAGTGTTACTAATTGAAGGTTATGATTTGTTTCAAATAGAAAATAAAGCAGTTGGGGAATTCCGTAAAAGTTTAGGAATAAGCGAGAAATCAGATTCAATGGATGCAAAGGTAATGTCATATATGGGATGGCATAAGCAACTTCACCCCAATATGCAAGGTGTAACTTTTATACGACCACAAACAGTACTACAATCCTTATTTAGAACAGTTATGAGAGATCGTTGGTATCTCAATGTTCAACTTACTCGCAGAAAAAATCAAGTACAACAATTACTAAAAGTCACACACCCTGATTTAAACAAAGCTTTTAAAAAATTAAGTTCAATCTCAGTAATGAAATTGGTTCTACAATACCCTACCGGACTACATATGAAAGAAACTAGCGAAGATGAATTATACAATGCTATTTCAAAAGCTGGTGCTAAAAATGTTGCCAAAAAGGCTGCTAAAATTTTAGCGGAAGTGATGCCTAATACTGTCGCTGTGCCTGTTGAGCATCTTGTAGGACGCCAAAAGTGGGTTATTGAAGAAGCCTTACGGCTTGAAGAAAGTTTAAAACTGATAGATCAGGAAATTCATGATCTTCTATGGGGAGTACCCGATAAAGGAATTCAACCCCACCCATATACTGAAATTCTACTATCCCTCCCCTTCGTTAGTGAAAATATAGCTTGTACATTAATAGGCGTTATTGGTGATATTGAAAGATTCAATACATATAAAGAATTTAAGAAATACTTAGGGGTTTCGGCTGAAAATACACAATCTGGTACATCAGTAAAAGGGACTAAACAAACCAACAGCGGGGTTCGGGATGCTCGTCGAGTACTTTATCAGATTGCCTTAATAATATTGGCTAATGGTAAACCTCATCCTACCGTGTTTAAAGCCTATTATGACCGTAAGGTTGAAGAAGGAATGAGTAAGAAAAAAGCAATTGGTCATTTGTGTGGTAAATTGGCTAATTTAATTTATTCGCTTCTGAAAAATAACGGTAAATACGATCCAGTTGTCCATGCAGCTGCTTGCGGCATTAACTTGGCTGACTTAACTAAATCTAAAGAAGAAAAAGAACCTTTATTATTAAGCTAACGAAGCGGATTTGTTTAATAAAAAATTCAAAATGAGGATGGAATACTAAATGAAGAAACTTTGGATATCATTTTTAGTATTAGCAATAACCATCGGTGGTGTTTATTTCTTTATAAAATTTAATCCACCATTGGAAATTGGTACACTTGCATCAAGTGAAGATGATAAATTAGTTATTGTTAGTGTTGGTAATAAAGGCTTTAGTGAAATAAATATATTAGATATATCTGTGAATAACAGTGAAAAGCCTATGGAAACAAAGATACAAGTGAGTAATGCGTTGCAAGGTTTTACCTTAACGAATGATGATACCAGTGTGGAAGCGAAAAAATATGGTTTTACAGATATAGATAAGGTAGCCTTGAAAACAGGAACTTCACCATCTTCTAACTTTGAAAAATTAGATAATGGAGCTGCAACAAAAAATGATGAAATCTATGGAATTAGTGTAATTCACAACGAGGAAGTAAATAAGGTTCATATAAAATATAAATATCTTGGAATTCCATTTAATGATACTGTGATATTTAACTAACGAAGGTTTTCACATATCCTAAGTCTATTAAAACGCCAAAAATCCCTACTTTTATATTGAAAGCAGGGATTTTACTCTGTATCCAATTAAAAATTTTTAAATTAAAGCACTACACTACATTGAATAACCTTTAATTAGTAATCTATGATTAGACACTACTTTACTTTTCTAATACTGTCTCTGCTGGGGTAAATGCTTCCCATTGATTATATTTCGTAGTGATTGATGAAATAAACCAATATTCTCTAAATGGTTCTAGATTCTTTTCCACGATTATAACCTTCTGCCAGCTACCAAAATGTGCATATGATGTCTCTAAATCGTATTTAACGGTATACTTCATTTTGGATTCGCTAAGCTTTTCTACTTTTGTAATACGTAAGTTGCTAACCCAAGGACTTGATTGACCAGTTACCCAATGAGTTTGCTCAAATTTATCCCTTGATTGTTTTTGGAGCGAAGGAGACAACATCGCATATTGAACAGAACCACTTCGATTATTTACCCCTAATATCCACAATTCAACGGCTTGTCTCGGTTCCACTACATGTAAACCATTCAAAAAAGACATTAACTGACTTTCTATAGGAGTGAGTTGTTTCGGTGCTGCTATTACAGGATCGTTATAAAGCAGCATTAGTGAAAATAATAGTATTATTAATCGCAATCAATTCACCTCAAAAATTTAACTTCTTAGAGGTATTATTCTACTGATATTAATATTAATTCCTTACCAACCGATTTAGCATTGAAAAAATACCATAACTCTAAAAATTACTGCTCCAGTCCTTTCTTTTTCATAAAGAAAGACGCGTTCTTATTAAAGAAACGCGCCCGATTGTGGAATAACAATTACTTTCTAATTAGCTGGTTTATTGAAAAGACACTTTTCTTATTGAAGTAGAGATTAGTTAATTAACTTACCTTATTCGTACTTAAATTAACGCAACAGTTTCTTTAAGTACATTTTTTTAAACTCCATTCTTATATATAAATACACTATTTATTAATAACAATCGATAATTTATAGTTGGCATGCTTATTTAATTCCTCTAAAAATAGATTCATTAGTTCTATGGATGGAAAATTGCATTCCAGAATATAACAACCATCTCCACTTATTTTATAATTGTTAATTAAATATTGCTTTTGTGTTTCAACAAATGATAGGTAAGATTTATGAAATATGCTATCCGTAATAATCGTAAGAAAAGCATGTATATGATAACCTAATTTGACACGATTTAAGTTAATAGTATACCCTTCAATTACTCCACTTTCCTCTAATTTCGCCACTCTAGCTGATGTGGCCGGTCCAGTCAAATGGACCTTCCCTCCTAATTCTTTCATCGTGATTCGACTGTTCTTCGAGAGTTCATCTAAAATATGTATATCGGTGTTATCTAACATTTATTATCTAACTCCTTTCAAAAATAAAGTCAAAGTGCCAATATACTTTATTTAATTCATGTATCTTCAATGGTTCATAGTATAGACTAAAAACTGTTCAAAATAAATCTCAAAAAGGAGTTAATATATATGAATATACATCAAATTCGTAATGCCACAATCGTTCTTGAATACGCAGGTAAAAAATTTTTAATTGACCCAATGTTAGCAGAAAAAGGGGCATACCCACCTTTTCCAAACTCTCCAAGACAGGATCAAAATAATCCATTAGTGAATTTACCAACATCCATAAACAATATTATTAAGGGTATCGATGCAGTGATTGTTACGCACCTGCATTCGGATCATTGGGATGAGGCTGCTATAAAGGCATTGCCAAAAGACATCAAACTCTTTTCACAAAATGAAGACGATGCAACGGAAATTAGAAATGCTGGATTCCAAAATGTAGAGGTTTTACAAGAAGATACTGTCTTTGAAGGGATTCAATTAATTAAAACAAAAGGTGAGCATGGAAGAGGGGAAATCTTAAAACTTGCTGGTCTAGTATGTGGTGTTGTCTTTAAACATTCCGAAGAGAAGACATTATATGTAGCCGGAGATACGGTTTGGTATAATGCAGTTCAAGAAGTAATCAATACACATAAACCAGAAATCATTGTTGTGAATGCTGGAGATAACCAATTCTTTGAGGGCGGTTCTCTCGTAATGAATAAAGATGATGTCTATGAAGTGTACAAATCTGCTCCAAACGCAAAAATTATTACGGTTCATATGGAAGCTGTAAACCATTGGGTATTATCAAGAGAAGAATTAAAGAGCTTCATAAATGAAAAAGGAATTGAGGCCAATGTGTTAGTACCAAACGATGGCGAATCATATTCTTTTTAAGACTGAAAACAGGCAGAATTATCTTTTATCTGTCTGTTTTTAATTTCTATTATATCAAGAAATTACTCTACTTTTGTTGAACTAAGGGGTCTAAAATGTAAACAGAAGCTAATTTATCCTCTAAAAACGCGACCTCATTTAATAATTAACTAACTCCACTTTAGTATAATCAATTTACCACTATCTCACATTTTTTATTAAAAAAGGTTGTACCTTTTAAGGAACAACCTTTTTAGTATCAACTGTATAATTGTGTGAATGAAAATTGCGATTATATCCTTTTGACCTATAATTCTCATCTTTTCAAGGGACGGATAAACAATAACGCCAATATGCCACCTAAAAATGCAACAATTCCCCCCCAGAAAAATGCTTGTTGATATCCCTGGTTTAGAGCTACTACTGAGTTACCTATTGTAGTGGAGGAAGTTGCCGCTGCAATAGAAACCATGATAGCTAAGCCTACTGCAGATCCTACTTGGTATGAAGTGTTATATAAACCAGATGCAAGACCTGACTCTTCTGACTTAGCCTCCGATACAGCTGCTGTAGTTGCTGGGAGATAAGCAAGAGCATTGCCGAGAGCTGCCAATAGAAGAGGGATGAATACATCACTCCAATAATTCCCCTCAACAGTGTTACCAGAAAATAATAGGCCTGAAACACCGAGAAAAATAAATCCGATGAACATGGTCACCTTCATACCTAACTTTGCCATTACTCTCTCAGCTATAACAACCATAAATATAGCCATTAATATCGGAGCAGGTAACATGCCCATTGCGGCAATGAAAGGTTCATATTCCATAACCTGTTGTAAATATAGAATTAAGAAATAAATAAGCGGAAACCATGAAGCTGATAACAAGATGAGTGAAACGTTTCCCGCTGCCAAATTAGGCGTCTTAAAGATGTTAAGCGGTACTAATGGCTCTTTTCTAAACACTTGAATAAGGATAAAGATGATGAATAAAACAACACCTATTCCTAAAGGTAATACAGTTGAAAGTGCTTGCCAGCCATTATTTTCTACATTTACGATACCATAAACAATTAGAATGAGTGCTGCTGTAATAGCAATAGCACCTGCATAATCAATACGACCTGTTTTTGGCAGACCTTTTTGTAGAAGCTTTGGTGCTAATAGTAAAACGATAATACCCACAGGAACATAAAATAGTAATGTCCAACGCCAACTCAGTAATTGTGTCAAAACACCGCCAAGAACGATACCAAGTGCACCGCCTGCTGCACCGGAAAGCCCCCAAATTGCAAGTGCCTTCCCCATTTCTTTTTTATTGGCAGAAAATAAAATCATAACAATTGAAAGTGCTGACGGTGCAATTAAAGCCGAACCAACACCCTGGATTGCTCTTCCTATGTTCAATGACATTTCATTCCAAGCTAATCCAGCCAATAAAGACGAAACAGTTAAGATTGAAACACCCCACATAAAAATGCGTCGGTGACCAAACAAATCAGATAGTTTTCCTCCTAACAGTAGTAATCCCCCAAACAGAATAAGAAAGGCATTCATAACCCATTGTAAATTCGCCTCCGTATATCCAAGTTCACCTTTAATAGATGGTAAGGCAACCTGAACAACAGCGGAATCCATCATTACTATAAAATTCGCAAATCCCAATAAAGCCAATGATTTCCAACGCTTTGGATTGGGTTGTACAAGGGTATGTGAATATGTTGACATAAAACAGTCTCCTCCAATTATTTAAGAATATTGAGTATCAAGTACTTATACCTATTGGGGGTATATTTTTTAGAAAGAATTAGAGTGCCTTTAAAGCACTCCTAAAGCTTTCATTATATTTATATACCCCTCTACCCTATCCAAAACTGTAACATACCCCACCCCTGTATGTAAAGAGGTGAATTTGAACTTCAGAAAAAACATTATAAAGATAAAAGTAGGATATTTACATTTAAACATTTATAAAAACAAACAAACTAGTTTAATAATCATCAGGTATTATTTTAAGTGTTATTCCACAATCTGGACCTATTGTTGAATACTGGGACTCACTTTTAATAGCTTATTAAGTTTTAAAGGACTTAATTGTAAAGTAAACAACTTTATTATCTCTATACATCTCTATACATGACTCCCTATTAATTTTACAAACGGTGATTTTTTTAGTTTATTTAATATGAGCAATATCTGCCGAAATTTGTTTAGCGTTATAATTCAATTAAATACTTCTGTATTTGTATATTGCGGAGATTTCTTTACACAACAAAAAGAAAGAGCTGACATTACCAGCTCTTTCTTTTTGTTGGATAATATTAATTAACAGCAACTACTAGCTCCAATTAAAACTAATCCAGCACCATTCTCATTTACATCTTTATCTAAAGTCAATTCCTTAGTACCTACAACTTGAGAATCAATCGCTACTTTAATTCCATTAATAGTTTCAATTTTATCCGTTTCTTGAGGTTGATCTAAAGAAATTGAAAATTGTGGACCACAGCAACCAGCTACCGATGAAAGTCGAATCCCTTCTGCACCTTTTTCATTTAAGAAACCTTCTAATAATTGTTTAGCACCATCAGTTATTTTCATTATCATTTTCCCCTTTATTATTATTAAGCATTTGGAAAGATTCGTTTTAAAGCATCTATCATTTGTGGTTTTACATTAATTTTTGGCCTTGCATTTCTAGCAATTTCTTCTGCCTCTTCTATTTTATCAGCTTTTCCAAGAGTCAGAAGTGTCCCAATTGCTACTGTCCCAGTACGGTTACTTCCACCATGGCAATGGAAATAAACATTTTTCCCATCATTATATGCATTAACAACTTTTTCAATTGAGTCTTTAATCGACTCGTCTTGTTGCTCTGCATCATCAACGATTGGGCTATGAACTCGATTATAATTGGTAGAATCACTTGATGCCTCTGCTCTTAAATCAAAAATGACATCCACATTTTCATTTTTAATCACTTCGTTAACATCATCAGCACCACCGATATAAATACGGTTTTGTAATAATTCATGATAATTTTTGTCTGCCATTTTATTTAACCTCCGATTGACTCCAGTCATAAACTGCATTTCCTTCTAAGAATCTTTCTGCATCTAATGCAGCCATACAACCCGTTCCAGCAGCAGTAATCGCTTGGCGATACTTATTATCTTGTACATCCCCACAAGCATACACGCCAGGAATATTCGTTTCAGTTGTTCCAGGAACAACATTGATATAACCTTTTTCGTCAGTATCAATTTGTCCTTCTAGGAAAGCTGTATTTGGTGTATGACCTATTGCAACAAAGATCCCATTAGCTTCGATAATTTCTTCTCCATTTGTTTCGTTATTTTTAACTTTTAACCCTTTAAGACCATTTTCACCTGTTACAACTTCTAAAGGTGTTTTATTAAGCGCCCACGAAATTTTGTTATTTTCTTTTGCTCGGTCTTGCATAATCTTAGAACCACGAAGTTCATTTCTTCTATGGACTAATACAACTTCATCCGCAAATTTAGTTAAGAAATTTGCTTCTTCTAAGGCTGAGTCGCCCCCACCAACTACAATTACTTTTTTATTTCTAAAGAAGAATCCATCACATGTTGCACAAGCACTAACACCAGCACCCATGTTTTCTTTTTCTCCTGGGATATTTAACAGTTTCGCTGAAGCACCTGTAGAAATAATAAGCGCTTCGGTTTCAATTACTTCATCATTTCCAATTTGGATTTTAAATGGTCTTTTAGATAAATCGACTTTAGTTACCCAACCGCTTTTAAATCTAGTACCAAATCGTTCTGATTGTTTCCTCATATTATCCATTAATTCTGGTCCCATTACTCCCTCAATGAACCCAGGAAAGTTTTCAACCTCAGTTGTGATTGTTAATTGTCCCCCAGGTTGATTACCTTCAATGACAAGAGGATTCATATTGGCTCTTGCTAAATAAATTGCAGCGGTTAATCCGGCTGGTCCAGTTCCTAAAATAACGACTTTTTCCATTTTAAACACCTCTAATTAGTTATATAATCCTTTAATTTTTCATAGCCAATCTTCTCTTCTGGCACCCAAGCAATCACAGCACATTTATCAGCCTTATCTTCTTTCACTTTTCGAACCCACTGAAGTTCAGCATTAGCCTTTCCTTTTAAAATTGGATCACTTGTATTTGTTGCAGATAAGCTTTGATTAATTACCCACCATTTCGGATTGATATCTGCTCTTCTCAAATCATCCTGTAACCTTGAAGCTTCTAGAACTGGCGTTGCTTCGGGAAGAGTCACGATAACTACAGATGTCTCTTTTGAATTACGTATTCTTGGCAATAATTCTTTTGCGCTTTCAGGCACTTCACCAGTGGATCTTTCAATTTCCTTACTATAAGATTGCGAAGAATCGAGTAATAATAATGTATGACCCGTTGGTGCAGTATCAATAACCACAATTTCATTCTCGGCTTTAGCTACGACTTCTGCAAAAGCATGGAATACAGCAATCTCTTCCGTGCATGGTGACTCTAAATCTTCTTGCAAGTAGGCAAGACCTGTTTCATCTAATTCCTTACTAGATTTTACAATTACTTCGGCTTTATATTTTTCAACTTCATCCTTTGGATTAATGCTACTTATGGTTAAGTTACTATTTAAATCTTTGCTTTGAAATTGATACTCTAAGTGAGCAGCTGGATCAGTAGTTGTTAAGTGAACTTTATGCCCCTTTTCAACAAGACCAACTGCGATTGCAGAAGCAACTGTTGTTTTACCAACACCACCTTTACCCATTGTAAAGATTAACTTTGTACCATTTGTTGAAAAATCATTTATCACTTCGCTTAATCCAGGAAGACTTATTCGTTCACAATTAGTTTGAGAATCATCAGTTACTACAACCTTATTCTGCATAAATATATTTCGTAGATTCTCAATACCTGTTAAAGAGTACGGTACGTAAGGTAAAGAATATATCATAATATTTTTTAGGTGTTCAGGTATTTTTTCTAATGCATCACGTTGTCGTCGATAAAACCCTGAAGAAATAATATCTTTTTCATTGTGGCTTTGGAGTAAACCATTAATTATTAACATTTGGTTTTTAATCCCAATGTCCATTAATTCTTTTGAAGCTCGTTCTGCTTCAAATAACGCTGAACTGTCTGGTCTTGTCACTAATATTAAGGTGGTTTGACTTGAATCTGAAAGTGCAGTAACTGCTTGAGAATAAAGTTCTTTTTTATCTGCTAAACCTGATAATGGACCCAAACAAGATGCACCATGTGTACTTTCCTCTAAATATCCGTTCCACGCTGTAGGAAGTTGTAAAAGACGTAAAGTATGTCCTGTTGGAGCAGTATCAAATATGATATGGTCGTATTCATTAACTATTTCATTGTTAGTAAGGAATGTTGTAAATTCATCAAATGCAGCAATCTCTACTGTGCAAGCACCTGATAATTGTTCCTCCATCGATGCAACGATTGATTCAGGAAACATACTTCGATATGGGTCAACAACACTCTCACGATAGGCTCTAGCAGATGCTTCAGGATCTATATTAATTGCATATAAATTTTTAACATTTGGCACTTGTTTTGGCGTGCTTGATAATTCAATTCCAAATACATCTTGTAAGTTAGAAGCTGGGTCTGTACTAACAAGTAATACTTTTTCCCCTGAATCCGCCAACGCTACTGCCGTTGCACATGCTGTAGATGTTTTTCCTACTCCACCTTTACCGGTTAGAAATAAAAATTTTGTACGGATACAATCAGGGCTAAATAGTTGATACATACCTTTTCCTTCTTCCTAATTTATTTTGTTATAGTTAATCCAAGCTGAATGAAATTTTAGCCTTAGGTTTTTCGTATAACTCATCCACTTTCACACCAAACCATTCAGCAAACTCTTCGTTAGTAGGGTAGCTTCCTATCTTCACAATTTCATCATCTACCATTACAGCTGGCAAAGCGTCTAACCCTTTTTCAACAAAAACCTTTTGGATTTCCTTATTTTCTGCAAACTTTTCAGGGTTGCTTGTTAACTGATAACGTTTAATATCAAAACCTTTTTGCTCTAATGAATAAACAGCGGATGCAACTCTTGTTAAATTTGGGTCAACACTTGGTCCACAAACACCTGTTGAACAACACATAGCCGGATCATAAATTACTACCTTTTTCATTCAATTTCCTCCTATTGTTTTAAGCAATCAATGTAACCAATTAAGTAATTTTATTTGAAGCCTCTTTTTCAATCCATTTAAAAAATCCAAAGGCATAATTTGAAATAATAGTATTGCCCTTATAGAACCTAAGAATAAACAAAGATACAATTGATTGAATAAGGATATAACTCAAAGCAACTACCAATTTCATCTCCCCCTTTTAAATAAGTAAATAACTATTCACTTATTTATTGTCTTTTAAGAGATCCAAGAGAAACTTCTCTTGGATTATTTATCATTCACCTGTTTCACTAAACTTTTTAATTCTGTCTCCAATGTCATCACGAACTCTTTGGAAAACAGACCACTTTTCTGCCTCTGATCCTTGAGCTTTTGCTGGGTCATCAAATCCCCAATGCTCGCGTTTTACAGACGGTGGTGTTATCGGACATTTATCAGCTGCATCTCCACATAATGTAACAACTAAATCTGCGTTGTTTAACGTTTCCATATCAATAACGTCTGATGTTTGGTTTGAAATATCAATACCCACTTCATTCATTGCTTTAATCGCATTTGGGTTTACACCATGCGCTTCAATACCTGCACTTTTTACTTCCCATTCATCAGAAGGTAATATATTTTTGGCCCATCCTTCAGCCATTTGGCTACGGCAAGAGTTACCAGTACATAAGAAATAAAGTGTTTTTTTTGTCATAATGATTGTCTCCCTTTTATCATGGTTTGATAATTAATTTAGTATGTCTTTATACTTCAACATCTATAAATAGTCTTAATATCTCCGAACTACTAGCACCCTCATCTCTGTTTAGAAAATTAATAATGTGATGAAAAGGCCTAATAACGTGATAAATAAAATTGGTATTGTAAGTACAATTCCGGTTTTAAAATACGTTCCCCAAGAGATCTTGACACCTTTTTGTGATAACACATGTAACCAAACTAAAGTTGCTAGTGAACCAATAGGTGTGATTTTTGGACCTAAATCAGAACCAATGACGTTCGCATAAATTAATGCTTCTCTTATAATTCCAGTCGTATTAGTTTCTGCAATAGCTAATGCATCAATCATTACAGTTGGCATGTTGTTCATAACGGACGAAAGAATTGCAGCAATAAAGCCCATTGCAATCGTTGCTACAAACAATCCTTGATTAGCAAAGCTTTCAATTACACTAGCTAATGAATCTGTTAACCATGCATTGCCTAATCCATATACCACAACGTACATTCCAATTGAGAAAAATACGATATTCCAGGGTGCGCCTTTTATTACATTAGCGGTATTCACTACCGCACTTCTTCTAGCCATAATTAAGAAGAAGATTGCAATAACACCAGCCACAATTGAAACTGGAACCCCAATAAATTCACTTGTAAAGTATCCAATCAATAGTAAGGTTAATACGTACCAAGAAAGATGAAACATCTTAGGATCTTTTATTGCCTCAGTTGGTTTTCTTAATTTCGAAATATCATAATTTCTTGGAATACTTTTTCTAAAATAAATCAGTAATACTGAGATAGTTGCAACTAATGAGAATATGTTTGGAAGTATCATTCTTGAAGCATATTCTACGAATCCAATGCTAAAGAAATCTGCTGAAACAATATTCACTAGGTTACTTACAACAAACGGTAAAGATGTTGTATCGGCGATGAATCCACTTGCCATAATAAATGGAAAAATCATTTTTTCTTGGAAGTTTAAATTTCGAACCATAGCCAAGACAATTGGTGTTAGTATTAACGCTGCCCCATCGTTGGCAAATAAAGCTGCTACAATGGCCCCTAGAATACTTACATAAACAAACATTTTGATACCATGACCTTTTGCAGCTCTAGCCATGTGCAATGCTGCCCATTCAAATAATCCTATCTCATCTAAAATTAATGAAATAAGTATAATCGCTATAAAGGATAAAGTGGCGTTCCATGTAATACCCACTACTTCACCAACGTCATGAAAGTCAACAACGCCTACTATTAAAGCAAGTATCGCACCACCCATCGCAGTCCAGCCGATATTGAGTCCTTTAGGTTGCCATATAACAAAAATAAGTGTTACTAAAAAAATAAGAGAAGCTAAAATAGCCGTAAACAATACTTTCTTCCTCCTTAATCACATGAAATACGTAAACCCTGCTTTTCTAATTCTTGCAAATGAAAATCTTGATTAGGGAGATAGTTAAGTAAGCCTTGAATAAACGGATAAAATTCAGAGTTTTTATTCAACGAATAAATTACCCATTGACCTTTTTTCATTTCACTCACTAATCCTGCACTCTTCAACTTCCGGACATGTTGGCTAATTGCAGGTTGACTTACTTTAAAGATTTCTACAAATTCACATACACAGTAGTCATGTGACTCTAACATTTTAACCATTGTTAATCGAGTTTTATCGCCCAAAAGTTTCAAGATTGTGGCTGTTTTTTCGATTTCATTTACTGTTTCCATCAAAACAAGACCTCCTTCATTAGAATATAACTATATAACAATTTACTTATATAATATTTCACTTAGATAAAAATTGCAATGATTAAACTGCAAATTTTTAAATAATTCTTTGTAAAAGGTGAAATTATCTAGATAGTTCTATTCGACTAAAGAGAAAACAATTATTAGCTCATTCTTTATAAAAGTGATTTTATTACTACTTAGAACATAAATTCTAATAATCTGGGAAGAAAGGAGGTAAGAAATTGGAGGATAAAGGAAATAGTATTTTTGATCTTATACTTTACTTTTTGGGGATTATTTTGACTTTTTCGCTCTTATACATCTCAAATAAACTTTCAATACCACTTATTAAAGAAATAAATGCGGGTAAATCTATACTAGATATTATATTCAATACAAAAGATGAAATCGATATTTCAGTTAATCTATTGATACCATTATTTCTATTAATAATTGGTATATCTATTTTACTCATTTTATTATGGAACATATTTAAATATATTTTCTTTGGACAAGACACTAAGATAAATAAAATCATCACAGGATTAGTTTCTATTTTCTTACTTATTATCTTGATAAAAGCTTTAATTAATAGTTGGTCATTAATAGTACTTACTTTAGTCTGCGGTATAATTAGTATACTAATTATCACTATAGTAGGCTCGCTCTTAAACAATTCTTCTGGATCACAGAAAGGTTGATGATTTAGAGTCAAGCTAATCAGCTTCAATCATAAAGAATAATGAAGCCAATAAATCAAAGAATTATCGGCTTCGTTATTTTGTTTGTTCCTAGCTCCAGCAAATCATTCATAACATCTTTTCATTCCGCTTTTAAGAACTTATTTCAATTATTTTTATAAAAATAAAGTGTACATATGGCGATAAAATATTATAGGATCCATGTGCAATCCACGCTGGTAAAAATCCAAATCTCAAGAATAAATAACTAAAAATTATTCCTCCTAAAAAATACATAGGAAAAGACAAAAAGTTAGGACCATGTACTATTGAAAAAAGACTTGAAAGCAATATCACCCAACAAATAACTATTCCTTTATTTCTTTCTTTAAAAGCTTTAATTAATATATTATCACGAGAAAAAACTAATCTTCTCGTACATTTTTCTTCGAAAATATAATAAAAAAAGGAATATGGTAGAAAATATAATAATAAAAAGCGAAAGATAACTTCTTCATTAAAAGGTCCAAGTACTCCTGTTAAAATCACTTCTCCCATTTTGGTTAGTTCCTCTGATGATATGTACTGTGAAGAGCCGATGGATATTGAATTAAGATTGAAAAATAGTGGAATGTACATATATGTATATGTTAAAAAAAGTCCAACCAGTGCAAATAAAATTGGTATTGCAATTATAAAATGTAATTCCCTTGTCTTTAAAAATTGTTTATTAAATATTTCCCTCAGTTTTGGAAACATTATATAAAAATAAAAAAAATAGATAAACGGCACGATAAACAAATTAAAATCTAATTCCGATATTCCAAGATTCATTTTTAAATTCAAATATACAAAAAAGAATAATGCTAAAATAGTAACTATAATAAAGAG
This sequence comes from Ureibacillus chungkukjangi, assembly GCF_044795995.1. Classification (NCBI taxonomy): domain Bacteria; kingdom Bacillati; phylum Bacillota; class Bacilli; order Caryophanales; family Caryophanaceae; genus Ureibacillus; species Ureibacillus chungkukjangi. The sequence goes on from NZ_CP085010.1 coordinate 306,848, forward strand.
GGCAATCTTAAGAATGAACTTCATTACTCACATCCTAATAAAAGTCTTTGATCTATTTTATTAAGACTGACCTTAATTAATGCTTGAATGAAGATTCAAATTAGAGTTAGATGTACACCTTTTTTTAAAACACAAGAATGTTCAATAAAAATTAAAGAGTGAAACGAGCTAAATCAACCCATTTCACTGTTATGAATATATATTATTATTTGTTTTTGAAATTTGACTATCTATAGAGTTCTCAATCTCTCCCTTCCACTTTTCATAAAATGAATCTTTTAATCCTGCTTTCCTTCTTATCTTCCATAGAGATAGGTCCTCTTTATCTAGTTGCTCGATGACCCAATTTATTCTTCTCTTTTGAAAATCCTCCAATGACTCAGTTACACTCAGAATAAACTCTTTTGTTAGAGGTAGTTTATTCATTTTCTTCTCTAATAGAGATAGTTGCTTTATTGTTCTGCCTATTCTACTTAATGTAATTTTGATAGGCTTATCACTATTATTAATTTCATTAACAGCATTTTTTACTTCTTCTAAAATTTGTAGGTCTCTATCAAACCAGTCAACTCTTTTATTTTCATTTTCCAATTTACCTTTATTAGGTGAGTTTTGTATAAGCCACTGTTTATCATTTCTATATAATCTCATATAAAGTGAAGGATTCTTCTTTCTGAGATCGGTTTTTGAAAGATCAGGATAATTACCAATCATTTCTAGCCATTGATTCTTTTCCTGGTCTTTTGTAGAAGCATGAGTAACTTTAACTTCGCGGATTTTTTCATTAGAATATTTAATTACTGTCTTTGTATCTACATTTAAGATTCTAGCACTTTCCCGGAAACTCAATTTTTCTTCGTATACCAAAGAGTCCAGCTTTTCCAGCCATACAGCACCAAACTCTTTAATTCTTCCGATTTTCTTCCGATCTTCAGGTATCATATCTGGCCCTCTACGAGAATAAACAAATCCACAAGAACAAGAAAATGTCACAACAGGTCTTTTAGTGTCACAACATGTTGTTACTTTCAAATCTGTTATCACAGGATTAAGATAGTGTTTTGCTGCAGGATTTAAACATAAAAAAGGTCCTTCACCAAAAGGGGCATTTACCATATTCACATATCGATAAATTGTATCTACCGATTCCCCTAAAAAGTGAATAAATAATAAATGTCTTATTGGATGAAAGGACTTTCATGTTTTCTGGTAAGAGCTCTTAGCCAGCATTCACCCTCGATTCCACTAGGAAGTGACTGCATCAAAATACCCGGAAAACCCATCAACGTAAAACTTGAAGCCATCGTTCTATTATCGGTAGACAACCCTAATTCTTCACTATTAACTAGCCTACCGTGTAGTTCGTTAAGTATCTCTATATGTTGTTATTGAAGAGGATTTCTATTTGTATAGCCATGTCTAAGAAACCTAGAAAATTTCTTTTCTAATGTTATAGTTTGAGTCCCCACTTTCCTATTACTATATAAAATTATATGAAACAAATGCTACTAGAGGAAAGCAAACAACTGTAGATGTTGCTGAATCAAAAGCATATATTCAACAAAAGCTTAACCCTAAACATTACTTACTGAACTTACGCCAGAAATATTGATGCGGTTTAAAGTAATAAAAGCAAAAGCAGACAACCAATTAGAGGTGCATCATTCTGTCTGTTTTTTTATGTATTATTTCAAGTAATTACTCTACCCTTATTAAAGAAATCTGCCCCGTTAGTTTAAGTGCAATCCTTCACAAACTCATCTACATTCTAACATAAATATCCAATTCCCATGAAAGGTTATTATCGTGATAGGTAAGCTTTTGAAGTTATCGCCAGCTTTTCCCCCACCTCACACCGTACGTGCGACTTTCACCGCATACGGCGTTCCAATTAATTCAATTCATTCGATTTTTATGTAAGGACAAGATGTAGTGTGGAATTAGATTGCTTCATACAGACATTGCTCACGCAATTGATTTACTTTGTTTAGTTGCTTCTTATTTAATTGAAGTACTTTCATGAGTACTTCTACTTTATCGTGGTCTCATAAAAATTTTGACCATCAACACTGCGAGCATATAACATATCAAATTGCTTTTGCATGTCATAATACTCGTTATGTCTCAGTTTCTTTCGTTTTAACAAGTCGGTGGCTCCTTTTGGAGCTGAACCTCTATTAGTCTCACAAGAACCTTATTAATCGTTGAAGAACTGCCTTGCATGGTGAATAAATCTTGTATTAATCTAGTGGCGATCCCTCCACGTTCATTACACGCATCAACGGTACTGTGCCACCACTTTCACTGATATAAAGGAAAGTTATATATTCGCTAATCTCACAATTATTTTCCTTTCCAACGTCTCGTCGAGAGTAAGCTCTCCACGTTATCAGCTTACCACGTTGAATATTATCTATTTTGGAACAAACTTAGGTGCTTCCTATGAGCCTGTTAGCGTTACATGTGCCTGTAACACAAGATGGATTTTTATATTGCGGATTCTTACTCATCCATAGCTAACCTCACATTTAGTGATATACACATTTCTATGTATTGCCAGTCTAGACCCGTACATTCAGAAGTTCGTCAGCAACTTAGTTTATTATTCTAATTCATTGCATTCTCACCATATCTGTTCAACCCAAGCACCATGATTTACGCCACCCCATCGGGTAGGATTTCGTCAGCCGAACTGTTACGGTAAATTCTCACGCCTATTAGCCGAGCTTATAACACGCTTTTCCTTACTAAGCAGCGTGCTATTCGGCGCAGGGGGAGCCTTTCAGAGCGTTACTTCCTCATTCGACTCCTTGATAATATCCTTCAATTTAAATCGTAAATTGCCTAACCTTTACCGAGATTGTGTTAACCACATCTCATTTGAGTCAGGAACGTGTCGCACCCACAATATGGCCCGATTGTGGAATAAGAAAACCTGCATTCATTCCATACAGTTTTTTATCAAACTTTATTATTTATGATCGAACATAATTATTAATTGTCAATCCTCTTCAAAGTTAAGACTTACAACTTCTTTCACATTATTTAAATTTCTCCAGAATACTAAAATAAAAAACCGTCTTAACTCCAATAAACTAAATAAGTAATGACGGTTTTTTATTTCATATTCAATTTTAACTCTAGATAATAGTAGTTGTAAGAGGTGATTGTTCTGAAATTTCAACAGGAATCCACCCTTTTCCTAAGATATCTTGGAGTGATGCGATAGCTGTTTCATATTCCACAAAAACTGATAAAAATTCTCGAGTGTTTGTGTTGTAATCCGCTTTATATACACTACTATTAATAATATCTTGGAGTACTTCTAGCGGTTTGTACCCAACTTTACAAGAATGTGTATTTTTCCCTTCTCTTCTTGTTTCAATCACTTGGTCTACCAGGGAATGTAACATATCAATATTTAATAAACCACTTTGATAAATCTTATGTATATCATAAATATGACGAGATTTCCCTTTATAATCATTATCATGATGATAGTCACAAACGGCGAATAGCTTGTCCAAAAACGTTCGTTCAATTGTTTGGATTCTCATATTAAATGGTTGTAAATCATATTCTTCGATTAAATCATAGCGGTTAATATACTCTAAATATTTTGTTATATAATTACTTACAAATTTATCCTCGCAAGGATATGGTTTAAAGCTGAACATTGTTTCAATTAGAATATGCTGTAGCATTTGCATACCATCGTTTTGGAAACTTTGCTCATAACCTACCTTATACTGATTAAAATACCGTCCAGAATGAACCGGTTCATCGTCGTTGTTTAAGTAGGTAAAATTTAAAGTATCTATTGTACTTTGAATCGCTTACTAGTAGAAAACTTGTTGAGATAAAACAAGGCCAAAAATGAATTAGAAACACCTTTACAGTTGATTGACTAGGCTGTGGATTGTGAGTCTGTATATGGGTACTAAAAAGTTCTTGACTTTTACAAATACGTTGCACTAGTCAGCACTTTTCTTTTGCAATAAAAACATTTCCAAACTCTAAGTTAATTCGAAATATGTAGTATTTTTATGACTTAAATCTATTTCAGCCACATGCTTAAATTCAGAAAGAGAATTTATAACTTGAATTAACAAGAAAAGTGTCGGACTTTTATAAGCACCTGCTGCTATCTTTATAATACTTTCTTGCGGTTCTCCGTTTGTTATTACTAATTCCATTCTTAAATCTCTAAAACCAAAACTGTCCCCAATAGGTACCTTTCCTGTTACTCTTTCAACTTCATTAATTATAAAATTGAATACTTTTTTATAGTTTTCTAGACTTGAATCTTTAAGGTGAATAAAAACAAAAGGGGCATGAGACCAAATATAATTTTTAGTAATATCCAAAGAGGGATGTGCTACTTTGCTAATAATACCTTTACAAGAAATCGATTTGGCTAAAAACTCATTGTTTCGAAATACACACTTTTGATAATTTACATTTTCCTCAGACAAATTAAAGTATCCAAAATCCAGAGAACAAACTTCTTGAAATGATAAAGCGGTACCCATTATTGTTCTGGCTCTTTTGATTAACTCATGAATTACTAGTTGATATTTATATAAATGCCCTAAAGATTGAATTTTTAAAAAGCCCACGTTGGAAAATTCTAATCCTTGTTGATCCAATTTAACGCAAGATCTTACCTCAAACAGCATGACATTTACATCTTCTTCTAATTTTTCGTATATTTTAGACAAGTCAAACATCGTACCCGATAATGTAGTATCAATAATTATATAAATGAGATTTTTTTTATGTCTCCTGTTATTAATAGCTTTACATAATTCATCTATATTAAAAATCTCTAAATCCCAATTATATCTTATTGATTCAATAAAAATGATATCAACCAAATCCTCTTGAACATGTGAATTTAAAGCTTCTTGACATGTATAGTTAATCTGTTCTGTTGCTATAGTAGTAAGTAGATTTAACAATGAAACAGTTTCGAAATAAGATATCCACGTTACAATTTTCAAGTTTTCTTTAGATTTCTTTGTATTCTTAAGTGCTTCAAGGGTAGTAGTAATTGCAGACATCCCGCTTGAAAATAAAACGCAGCTGACATTATTTGTAGATTCCCAATCACTCTCCAGAATATCGGATGGTAGACCTCTTTCATATCTAAAATTAATTTCTCGGCCTGAAGGCATTAGTTTTTTTGTTCCCTTTAGTGGAGATTTATAAAAAGCATTAGCATATTTAAATGCACTTTCTAACCAACTTATACGAATTAAGTTTGATAAATTAGTTAGCTCGTTTTCAATTTCAAATAAGTTTCTCGGTGGATTAATTAATAAATCATATATATAGGTTACTTTGGAATTTAAAATAATTCTTTTCTCTTCATCCAATTCATTTTCTAAATTTAACCTTAAATTATTTAAATTATCCAACTCTTGGTGTAATTCTTTAAGAGTTTCATTTTCTCTCATAAGTCACCTCATAATCCATTAATTTATTACTAATCAACAAATATTCTTTGGGATTCTGAAGACCGTGTAAATTTCTATTAATACCTGAAACATAAGCTCCAACAGGATGCATTAAAATTCTATCATCAATCCCTAATTTGTTTAAAGCAGGACTAAAAAAATAGTCATATTCAAAACAAGTTGGACCATATATTTTGTGTATTATCTTTTCGGCTGATTTACTAGTTGATAATAGTATTTTGGGTTTCGCCCAAGATAGTAAATTAAATGCTGACGAGTCTAAAATTATTCTCTGACACTCAGGAGATAATTCATCCGACGCTTTTACTTCAGAGTATAAAAAACCACTAGCATTTGTAAGCAAACTACCTGGTTCAATAATTATCTTTATATCCCTATTTAACCTTCTAGAAATATTTTCGGAAAACTCCTCTACAGCATCCCATGAGTTCCTAACTTCAGAGGCATTAGCGTATAAATGATCGTATCCCCCACCCAGATTAATCTTTTTAATATCCTTAAAGTTATCAAATGTATTTATTATAGTTTCTATATAATTGAGTAATTCCTTGAAAACTAAAGAATTCTTTTTTTCACCAATATGTACGTGGAGTTGTTCAACAAGTAGATTATTATTTTTAATTATTTCATGTAATTCCTCACTAGCAGGGTTAATACCAAATCGACTTTTCTCCCCAACTGTTATATCATCAGTATATTTTTTATCTAAATACGGTCTTATTCTTAATCCAATTTTTCTGTTTTTTAATGAACTTTTGAACAGCCAATTTTTTAGCTGAGATAAATTATCAAAGTCAAAGATAATACTATGATTATAAATATTCTCAATCTGTTCATGTGAAAATCCGGGGGATGTACAATAAATAGGAAATAATCCAGCTTCAATAGCTACATTCAACTCTTCTATCGATGCTATATCTGCTCCTAGATTGGCTTCCCTCATCACCTTTAATACTAGGGGATTACGATTTGCTTTAACTGCAAAACATATTTCTAAGTTCGGAATGTTAAGTGTATCTTGGCGTAGTTTATTTATAAAATACTTTATTATATCCGCATCATATACAATTGCTGGAGTTTCTATTGTATTTATTAAACGGATAATTTCTTTATTTACGGAAATCTCCATACATGATTACTCCTTATACCTTAAATTTCTAACAGATAAATATCCATATTCATTTAGATTGTAACCAATAATATCACAATCTTTTAGAAATATACTGTCCCCTTTAAAAATAGGAATAGTATGATCAGTCCTATTCATTATTCTTGACAACTCCAAAGTATTATCTCTTCTCAATGCGTTAATAATTTGTTTTCTTTTGTCATTACTTTTTACATCCCACAAAAGAGTCATAATAATACTGGAGTAATGTTCATAATGTGGAACAAATAACTTTAGACAAATATCATACTTTTTGGTATCAATGCTTCTAAATTCATTAAAATCCTTAATCGAAGTAACCTCTACTTCTATTCCAATTGAATCTAATAAATGCATTAGGTGTTCAATTATTAAGTCGTTAGGGTAATAGTCACAATAGATGATTTTTACTGGATTAAATTCATCTAATCTGATACTTAAACTTGTTTCTTTAGAAATTGAATCGGCTACACTAAGTTGGACAGATACTATAAGGGCTAGTAGACTTAACATACTAACCTAAGGGAGCGTGCTACTATGTCACGTCAACGTCGAACTTTTACACCAGAATTTAAACTTCAATTAGTCAAGCTTTATGAAAATGGAAAGTCTCGTGCAGATATCTGTAGAGAATATGAAATCACGCCATCTGCATTAGATCGCTGGATTAAAAACCATCAAGAAACTGGGGCCTTCACTGCGAAAGAGAACCGTACTGATGAAGAAAATGAGTTAATAAAATTACGTAAAGAAAATCAACGTTTAATGATGGAGAATGACATTTTAAAGCAAGCAGCGCTGATCATGGGACGAAAATAGATGTGATTCGAAATAACGCTCACAAATATTCAATATCAGCAATGTGTAACGTCCTCAACATCGCCAAAAGCACATACTATTATCATGCCAATTTGAGTGAAAAAGAAGCACATAACACAGAGGAAGTAGAACTTTCCAACGAGATTGAACGACTCTTTAAAGAAAGCCGTAGTAACTATGGTACTCGTAAACTAAAAGTAGAATTAAAGAAGCAGAAGATGGTAGTTTCTAGACGTCGAATCGGTCGAATCATGAAACAATTAGGACTGGTATCAAAGTATACCGTGGCACAATACAAGCCGTATAAACAAACCTGTAATGAAGCACCCATCAAAAATGAGTTACATCGTCAGTTTAAACAAGAAGAGCAATTAGCTGTAGTTGTAAGTGATTTAACATACGTCCGTGTTGAGAAAAAATGGCACTATGTATGCTTATTTGTCGACCTTTTCAACCGTGAAATTATTGGTCACAGTGCCGGTCCTAATAAGACAGCAGCCCTTGTGTATCAAGCATTAGCCAGCATTAAAGGGAATTTACATAACATCAAGATGTTCCATACAGACCGTGGAAAAGAGTTTGATAACAAACTAATTTCAGAGGCACTAGAAACATTTGGGATTCAAAGATCATTAAGTATGAAGGGTTGTCCCTATGATAACGCCGTGGCCGAAGCGATGTTCAAAGTATTTAAAACCGAATTCGCAAACGGAGCACACTTCGCTTCTCTTGAACAGCTCGCTCTTGAACTTAATGATTATGTTCATTGGTTCAATAACATTCGAATTCACGGAACACTAGGTTATTTATCGCCAGTGGAATTCAAGAACAGGTCCTTATAAAGATTGTCCAGTTTAGTGTTGACATTCCAAATATTTCTCTCTCCTATATAAGAAGATATCGGTTTTAATATTCTTTTTAATGACTCAGGTATGCTGAGTTGAGTGCCATCCTTACTTAGTAAATCAAAAACTACCTTATTTCTAATATCAAGATAGAAAAACAAATTGGAATTTAGTCTTTCAAAATCGTCATAACAATCTAAGTGCAAAAATTCATGATGAAATTGCGTATGACAAGTTATATCTAAATAATGATTTTTATACAAATCAACAGATTCTTTTATATTATTATTTAACAAAAAATTTATGTTCTTAACATTTGATACATCATTGATAAAGTAATTTTTATTCCTTATTAAATTTATTTCTTTATTGCTTATATCAGAAATAGTGTAGGGTCCATTATTAATAGGTTTATTTTGTCCATTTATTGGTATTAAAAAAGGGCTTTCTAAAATATTGAGAAAATAGCTACATGTTCTTTCTAATTCTATCCTAAATGAATATTTTGAAATAATTGCAATTCCTAGCGTATTAATATCTTTTTCCCCCATCAAATAAAGAATTGCATTTTTTATTTGGAGAAAATCTTTAATATAAGGACTTTTATATTGTTTATTTAAATGTAGAAGAATAGCTTGAACAAAGTTGTTTGCAGTAATTTTAGACTCAAAATAATCTTGAAAGATTTCTATTGTATATTCATTTAAACAATCGTTACTTATAATTTTACAATTCACACCATGTTTTAGCGGTTCATATAAGGTGTTACAAATTAATTTTCCATTATAATCAAGAGTTTTAAGAGGATTAATAGAAATTGGTTGAGAATCTATCTCAATAGAAACTTTACTTTTATCCTTTTTTTTACATCTAAGTCTATTCAAATTACCAACTCTCCTAAAATTAAATTATAAAAATTTATTGAAAATTTATAATGTTCAGGTATATAATAACATCACAGGAATTAATTATCAATAATTCCTAATATTTACAAAAGGGGGTATTATCATGGAAAAGAACTCTGTTAATTTAGAAGCATTGAATCTAGAAGAATTAAAGTTAGAAGAGTTAAATCTAGAGGATCTTGACTTGGAAATCACTCTTGACTTTCAATTAGTTGAGATTGGTCGTACTTAATTTACTTACGCGTTACTAAGATATAAGCTCCCTAAAAGTTTAGGGAGCTTATAATTTCAAAAAAAATTTAAGAGGATGTTATGAAAAATAAAAGAATTAGACTTAAAGAACATATATTAATCATTGATAATGAAGAATCTATAATTATAGTAAATAAACTAGCAATAAAAATTTCTAAAACTCCTAATTCTGTCAACTTTTTAAACAAACTTAAAGGTGGAGCTTCTGTAAGTGACCTACAATATTGTATAGGAACTACCGCGGCAAACATATTAATTGAAAAACTATATAACAATGAGGCACTTATTGAGGAATGGGATAATAACTATTCTCATGAGTTTTACTCTAAACAATTATATTATTTTGAACAATTTAACGAAAACCCTAATCTTCTTCAAGAGCGATTGTGCAATGCTCGTGTTGCAATAATTGGGTTAGGTGGAGTCGGTGGTCTTATTCTCCAAAATCTCACAGCTTCTGGTATTTCTAACTTTGTTCTAATAGACTATGATCAGGTAGAAATTGATAACCTTAATCGGCAATACATTTATTCAAAAGAGTCAATAGGCTATAATAAGATTGATGTTGCTCAAAGTTATATAAACTCAATTAATTCAGAAGCAAAGATTATTACATATAAAAAATTAATTAATTCTTCACGTGATTTATCGGAAATATTTTATGATAATAAGATTGATATAATTATTAACGCTGCTGATACTCCTATATATATTGGTAACATAATCTTGGATTTTTGTAAGAAAAATAATATTCCCTTTTTATCAGGAAAGGTAGGAATAAGTAAAGGAACTTGGGGTCCCCTTTTTAATAAAGAAATCTATGATCAAGACTTTTCTATTATTGATGAAACCACACTTAATAAATATATTAAGAGAAATCCGATTAAAGGTTCTCTAGGGGCCACAAATTCTATTCTTTCTTCCTTCATGTCATATGATATACTTTTATTTTTAATGGGTATTATTCCTAAATCATTAGGGAATAAATGTATCGTAGATTTCAATAATTTAAGTATTACTACTGAAAGTATTGGAAAAAACATCTCAGTTTAACAGGACTAAGTATGTTATAAGAATTAAGATTAATAAAACTCTAAACAGCCAGAAGTCGGTTCACTACCGGAGACTGGTTGTTTGCTATGTCTTCATTTAATTTTTAGCTAGATAATATTCGTTTATTCTCATAGAAAAAGCACCTCTATGTTTGATTTCGAACAGAACGCCGAATAGTAGACACTTTTAAAAAAAGTCTGTAAGCGTCAAGTAGAATTGGACACATTTTGCTAATTAATTTTGAACAATTTCGTTGATTCTTCTCCCACTCCTTTGTAGAAGTAGGAGAAAGAATTATTAAAATGGCATCTTGCCAAGTTCTAGTTCTAATTCATGCTTTTCATCTTGAAGTTTGGATACTTTCGCCTTTAAAGAGGCAATTTCCTCAAGTAATCTATCGATCTTCGTTTCATTATTGATTCCTCTTTCATATGGTGAACCAATCCACAAAGTGTCGTATATGAAATCTTCGATATCATGCTCAATAATCTTGTAAAGATTGCCATCCTGGATATTTTTTATAGAGCCATCCGATAACCAGCTCTCAACTTTTTGATGGTCACAAGATTAAACCTAATTCTAATATGATTTCTCTTACTTCATTTATATTTAAAATCTTCATTTAAATGAAATCTCCTTATACCCATTTGCTAATGTTAAAACATACCTTGACGATGCTTCATTCGATAGCTATCATCATTCATCTGTACAACTTCTACTCTGTGTAAAATGCGATCTAAAATAGCTGTAGTTATACCTTCATCTCCCAATAATTCGCCCCATTGATCAGGACTCTTGTTAGAAGTCAAAATAATTGAGCTACGCTCATAAAGATGATTTATCAGATGAAAGAATAGATTTGCTTCACGTGAATCCATTGCCATGTACATTAAGTCATCAATAATTACTAAATCAGAAGATTCAATTCGGTTTAATTGCACCTGTGATTTCCGTGTAAATTCTCTGGTTTTTAAAAGATTGATTAATTCACCCATAGTCACAAACATGACGTTAAATCCTTTTTGAATTGCTTCAATTCCTAATCCTATGGCCAAATGGGTTTTACCAACACCAGGCGGTCCTAATAGAATTAAGTTATATTGTTGCTCTAGCCAATTTAGCTCTTTTAGTTGGTTTAATTGCCTTTCGTTTAAAGAGGTTTGATCAGATAAATCAAATAGTTCCAGCGTTTTCATATAAGGAAACTTCGCCCAACGCATTCGTTTTTCAATACTCTTTTCTTCACGTTTAGTTAATTCGAATTCAACGATTTCTTTAATAAATTCCCGATAAGTCCATGTGGACTGTTCCGCTTTTCTTAATATATTAGGCAGCTCAGTGGCTGTTTCTGTTAATCTTAGTTGTTTAAAATAGTTTTGTAGATTTTCTAAGCCATCATTCATGAGATGACACCCCCTAAAATATCTGTGTATGTGCTGATAGAACGTGTTTCTACTTTGATATTCCTTGTTTTTAACCTACTCGATTCGAGAGGTGGAACTGGTAGTTCTTTGCTTTGAATCTTGCTTATATACTTTGCAATATCATGAAAATCATTGGCACTTGTGAAATGCTCGTCAACACATTTTATTAGGGTTTCATCGATATAATCTGGATAATCATTGGTTGTTTTATGGATGATGGCCAGCTGGTCCCTTTTATATCGAGGATACTCAGCTAGGACCTGATTAATATATGTAGTCGCTAGTTCAGTATTATTAAACTGGCGAATCACTGTTTCTTTATAGGCTTGGATACCTTTTGAACGATCACGTTCATGATTTCGATTTTTGACTAATTTTCCTTTGGCTAATTCAAGACGATGCTTCGCTAGAACTTCACCATCAGGACTTCGTTTAATCACCAGTTGCTGCTGATTGCTTTCATCTACAGCCATTTCAATTGAAACAAGGTTTAGACCTCTTGGTCTATATGTTCCCAGTGGGACAGAGTAACGATTAGATTTATAGTGTATGGTGTTGTCCTTATTAACGGTTCTTGTTATACTAATTGTATTGTTACTCTCTATTGAGAGTGGGTTAGAGACTGGCTTTAAGTGTTGCTTTTCGAGGAGAAACACTTCTGTCGGTCTCTTTTTTGTACCGTTATGTACTTTGTAATTACCCGTACGTTTCAGCCACTCTATACATCGTTCATTCCAATTATCTATAGTAGTGAAAATACGGCTATCTGCGAAATTTCCTTTCACATACTTCACTACATTTTCAATTTTACCTTTCGATTCTGGATCTGCTTTACGACATAAATATATTCTGAACTTACGTTGTTGTTTATAGGATTGAAATTCACCTGTTAAAATAATATCCCCGGCATTTTCACTGACTGTTATTAAATGATCTTGGTCGTAGACAATCTCTTCTGGCATCCCTCCAAAATACTGAAAAGCATTTTCGTGGCTTCTTATCGTATCGCGTGTTGTAAATGGTCGATCTTGCCATTCTACATATTTGTACCGAGAGTGCGATAATACAAAACAAATACAGTACAGTTTCACTTCAGTATTTTCTTTCGTTTTTTGACGAGTTTCTCCCCAGTCAACTTGCATTTGTTTTCCCATTGGCTGTTCGATTATGGCCTCATATTGCCTAACTTTTTTGGTTTTCTCAATTTGATATTCTTCTCGTAACTCACTGACATACATGCGCATCGTACTTTCTCCAACAACCAATTTAGGATGACGTTCTAGTAACCAATCATGCAGTTGTGCAGCACTTAAATGAGGATGTTCTTTGAGCCAAGCGACTAACCAATCTTTATAAGGGTCTAATTTTTTCTTTCTGGATTTTAATGTATTCGCCCACTCATAAGCCTGTTCAGGCGACATTTCCAAATAGCTATAAACCGTCGTTCGAGATATTTTAAGCTGTTCTGCAATCTGTGTTACAGTAAATCTTTGTTCTTTCATTTGTTGGATTGCTAAATATAACATCAATTTCTTTTTCACCTTTCATCATGCCCCCGATTACCAATCTACTACCAATTTAGTATAAAGGATAAGGGTTATTTTTGGCGAAAGTGTTCAATCTTATTTAGCGATATCTGTCCATTTTATTTTAGCGTTTACAAAGTCCCCCTCTCCGAGTTTTTTCTATGGAAAAAGCCCGTTATACTTAAGTATAATTAATTGAAACGGAAGTTATTTTATGAGTAAAATCTATTTTATTTAACAATCTATGTCCGTAGAGGCAACTGTATTGATATTGTACCAATGGATTTCTTTTTTCATATATAAGATGAGATGGACTATAAAGAAACATAAACATTTGAAGAATTAAAACAACTGGTTTAAGGACTATATGAGTCCATAATGCGTCAAGATGACAATAGAATTTAAAATAGATGACTCCGGTAGAATAATGAAGTCATCTAATCGCTACTTAAGCTGCAAGGTTACTTTTATTAAACTATACAAAACTTGGAGCGCGTTTCATTTCCTGGTATTAAACTCCTTTATTCAACATAGGGAGTTTTTTAAATTTGTCGTACTTCTAAAACAGTGCATCCCTCAATTCTAAAATAAAAGCTTTTTAGCTTACAGGGGAAACCACATAAATCATAAATTCACTATCTTCTTTTAATGGAGATTTATAAAAATCCCCATACTTGGATTCAATCTTATACCCACATCTTGAAAGTAAATGCATCATTTCTGACGGTGTAGTGTATCTCGTCATAAAATTAAAATTATATTTATCAACTAATTTTTTTTCGAGACCATAAATTTCTATGAATAGATTTGTATAAACCAATTGATGAAAATGTTTAAATTTACACTCATGCCAGGAATAAATATGAGTACCTTCTCCCAAAATATTATGAGGGAGTTTTGCTACATCACTCTTTCTATCTTCAAATGGACAAACTGTCGGTGGAACAATTACATCAAATACTAATTTCCCGTTATTATTCAATAAACTTCTAAGTGTCATTAAAGTTTTAACTTGATCTTTAATAGAAAGTAAAAATTCAAATACCCCTCCTGAAAGTATTATTAAGTCGAATTTCTGTTTTAAGTTCAAGTTTTTTATATCACCAGTATCAAATTTAACTATATTTTCCAAACCACAATCTTTGGCTTTTTTACATGCTTTATCAATCATATCGCTAGAAATATCTAATCCTAATATATGTTTCTCTTCCTTAGCAAGTTCCAAAGCAAGCGTACCTGTTCCACATCCAGCATCAAGTATATTTTGATATGGTTTTGCCATTTCTAAATAAAAATCAATTAAACCAGGAGGTTCAGGAATTAAAATATCGTAGAAGTTTGCAAAGATGTCATACTTTTCAAGTTCCATTATCATTCTCTCCTTTACCTGTTTTTTAACCAATCAAATGCAAAATTTACTGCATCTTTTTGTTTAAAGAATTTAACTTTAGCATTCGCGATTTTGTAAGTAGTTACCGGACTCCTTATTTCAAATGCTTCCCCCAAAACTTCAAATATGTCATCTGGATCTAAATCAATATCTTTGTAGGTTTTCCAAACTCTCTCTCCATCCTCCAATATAGCAGAACTTTGAGTAATTATATTTTTAGTTTCCAATTGATATTCTGCCATATGAAAAGAAGTATTATTTTCAAAACCCACTCCTAATAAAAGAACATACGCATCAAGTTCATATAATTTACCAAGAGGGGACTTTTTTCCTAATCCGAAGTTGAGTGAATGATCCGCAACAATACTTTTTGAGTGTCTCCCCCAAGCCGTAAAAGAATACATAGGGTGATTACTCCTAAGCACTCCTGGCCAGGATCTAAATAGTTCTGGAATTATACCTAATCCAAATGTTGGGGTTGTTTGTAAATCAAATGGAGGCAAAGTGTCCCTGATTGTTTCCCACCACTCTTTGGGAACTGGAGGAGCTTCCCAATACTGAGGATCAGAATTATCAACCGAATGTGCAGGCATAACAATTGTACCTTCTTTTGTAACAACATCCATTAAAGAATTTATAACTGTTATTGCTCCTCCTGAAACCCAACCTAATGAACTTAAAGATGAGTGAACTATTATAGTCATACCTTGTTTAATACCCATTTCCTTAAACTTTTCAACTAATAAGTTTCTATGTAGAAGTTGAGTGTTTGAAATTTCCACTTTGTTTACAAATGAACTCATAGTATCCCCTTCTCTCACAATATTTCTTATATTCTTTGTGTCTCGTAGTCCTCTTCTTCTAATTTATTAATATTAGGTAAACCTCTAAGAGTTCTATTAAACATCCAATAAATTGACATTATAATTATTATAAACCCATTTAACATTATGATAAATGTAGTACCTAAGCTAGCGCCTAAATAACCACCTAATAAAGAGCCAATCGGCATTGCAATTGTAATAACGCTCTCGATTATAGTACCGACTCTCCCAATCATATTCTGAGGCAATATAGTTTGAAAATATGAGGTTAATATTATATTGATGTATCCTATTGGTATAGTTGCAACAAATAAGAGTAGGCAAGATAGGATAATCGATAAGTTTGAAAATGGTCCTATCAATACCCAGGAGACCCCAGATATTCCAAAACCAAAGATAATTAATATTCCTATACTATATTTTTTTGTAATAAATGAAGTTAAGAGCGATCCTACTAGCATCCCACCTGCATAACAAACCATTAAAATCCCATAATATTGAACTCCACCTGAAACATCAGCAAACTCGGGGAATACGACTAATGTAGCACTAAATGTAAAATTAATTAAAACTAATGGTAGAATTAAGTTTATTAAACTAGGTCTCCAAAAGTATTGCATTCCCTCTCTTAAATCGCTTTTATATTCATTGAAAGTACCTTTAAAATTTTGCTTTTTTGTTTGTACCCTATTGCCATTTTTCAATTTCAAACTAGCAAATAGTATAACTGATAAGATAAAAACAATAGAGTTTAAATAGTAAACACTCATAATTCCTATAACTGAAATGAGTACCCCTGCAAATCCATTAAAAATTAAGTTCATTCCCTGATATGAAAATGCCATTGCAGAGTTAGCGTCTATTATCCTAGATTTTTCAACAATTTGAGGTAATAGTGCATTTTGGGTGGGATAAGTAAATAAATTCATAAATGATATCAAAGGCATTATTACCAAAACAATAGTAACAGTAAGAGTATCAAGTAATGATAAGAATGGAATAAGCAATATTAATAAACTCTGCCCTACACTAGAAAACATAAGCAGTTTTTTTTTATCATACCTATCAACTATTGGACCGATAAAGACGCTAAACAACTCAGGTATCAAAATTAAGAAGCCTGCTAACCCCGAATAAAAGACCGAACCACCTAATTCATAGACTAACCATGTTGCTGCCACATAGTATATGCTGTCTCCTATGTTCATCATCAGTCTACCGAAGAATAAAGAAGAGAAGTTTTTGTTTTTAAACAGTTCTAACATGATAAACTCCATTCTTATTTAGAATAATAAATTTTCAGAATATACTAATTTATTTATTTCACCTCCAATTAATATAATATCACAAATTATCCAAATTCTGTAATTATTATGATAATAATTAAAATTCATTACCGTAAAATATATTTAAGAAGCACAAAAAAATTGGAAAATCTACTAATCGAAAATACGTTATATAATTTCGCAGACATTCTGAATAACTCTATCATTATCTGTGGGAATTCCCAGTGTCCTAGCATCTCCGTTTTGTGTGATTTACTTCACTTTAGTAGATATAATAACAAGGGATTAATATGCATACGAAGCTCAATATAGAAATTATCCTTGAGGTATAATGTAGCAAAATTGTCTTTATCAATCATATTTTATCCTGGAAGTTATCGATCATTTCCATGTCAAATAATCAGTTTAATTTTGTTAGAGGATTATTATGTATATCGCTAATAGTGTTATTTGCTTATTTTGTTATTTGCCAGAATTAAACATACTAATTAAACTTAAGTAGTAGTTACTACTACAACCTCTTTGTCTCCGTAAGCACGAAACAGGAGCATTCCTGTTAGAAGGATTTTCGGGGACTTGAACAACAAAGAGCCCTCTTGGTATGATACGGGGTGTCAAAATCTGCAGAAATTGACCCCTAATTTAGTAACCAAGGAGGACTCCATAATGGATTTTATACAAAATCAAAAAATTAATCAAGTCACCGAAAAAACACTTGTAATCGGTATCGATATTGCAAAACGTACACATTACGCATGCTTTGTAGATGACCGAGGACGAGTGCTCCAAAAATCTTTCTCAGTTTCACAATCCAGAGATGGCTTTGAATTTTTCTACAAACGGATTTTGGTAGCTATGACAGAATCCGAGAAAACGGAAGTCATTGTTGGAATCGAACCTACGGGCCATTATTGGCTCAATTTAGCCTATTTTCTTCAAGAACGAGGGATTCCACTTGTCATGACTAATCCTATGCATGTCAAGCGTTCAAAGGAGCTAGATGATAATCTACCTACCAAACACGACCGTAAGGATGCCCTTGTAATCGCTAGACTCGTTAAGGATGGACGTTTCAGCTACCCACGTATTTTGAAGGCCATGGAAGCTGAACTCCGAGTAGGATCCACGTTTCGAGAAAAGTTAGTTGAGGAATTCGGTGCTGTTAAGAACATGATGATTCGTTGGCTAGACCGCTATTTTCCTGAATTTACACAAGTATTTCCGAAGTTCGGAAAAATGGCACTGGCTGCACTTGATTGCACCCCATTCCCAAGCGACCTACATCAGAAACAGGTTGATGAGCTACTTGTATTATTCAAAAAAGTAGAGGGGATGAAATCTCCTCAGAAACCGAAAGCAAAGCGTCTAATCGAAGTCGCAGCTACCTCTATCGGCGTAACAGAAGGATGTGAGATGGCCCGTTATGAAATTGCCACACTCGTCCGCCGTTACAATCAGTTAGAACAAGAAATAGAAAGCATCACAGAGCAGTTAGTTGACCTTGTTAAAACAACAGTGGAATACGAATGGCTCACAACGGTCCCAGGACTAGGCGATACTACAATTGTCGACCTTTTAGCTGAAATCGGAAGCTTCTCACACTACGATGATCCACGCCAAATTATTAAGCTTGCGGGATTAACGTTACGTGAAAACTCATCCGGTATGCACAAAGGTCAAAAACGTATATCTAAACGTGGTAGAAGAAAACTACGCGCCCTCCTTTTCCGAGTGATGATGCCAATGATTCGCCACAATGAAGCCTTTAGAAAGCTACATGAGTACTACACTAACCGTCAGGTTAATCCGTTACGTAAGAAGCAATCCATCGTGGTTCTATGCGGAAAGTTACTAAAAGTTTTACACGGAATTAGCACCAAGCACAAAGCGTTTGACGCACAGCGAATGATGAAGGATATTCCTAGTCTCGCAGAGGCTATGTAAGTTCTACATCCCCTTGATAGACCTAGACAACAGGATGACACGGAGAAGCTGGCATTATTTTTTCCATTCGACCTCGAGTCCCTATAGGAGCTTCGCTAGCCTCTGCCTTATGACTAGACCGAACGAAGGAATGTAGGCACACAGATGCCCAGAGACATGGGAGGGTACGTCATCATAAGCTACGCAGAGATCCATTGTGCATCACATAATTCCTAGCACTACTTACTAACATTTACCAGTAGTGACCGCGTAGCGTACCCATGTATTGGAATAGATTCACATAATATGAAAATATTATAGTAAACTTTGTCGAAAAATATTTTTTTGATGCACTACCAATGGCTTAAACCGTTGGTACATCAACATTTATAGAGGGAGGATTTATTTACAATTAAAACCCATCAACTAAAAAACAATGAGACACGCTATCAATTTCACGTGTATATTGGAACCGATCCATTAACAGAAAAAGAAAAAACTACTACTCGTAGTGGATTCAAGACTAAGCGAGAAGTAAAAGAAGCTCTTGCTCAAATTCAACAAGAAATCCGTAAAGGAACCTTTCGGAAACAAGCAATTGAAACCTATATAGAAATTTATGAATTAATTGGAAGAAACCTCGAACAAGGGTCAGAAATCTTACTCGTATGCTTTTCCACATGGAAAAGCATACGAGTGGGGAAACACCCGAAAAGGGTACTGGCGCATTTCTAAAAGCCCCATATTACACAGAACCCTTGGCAATTCCTAATGGGAAATCCAATAGCTGAAAAGTCTGAATTTCGTTACAAAACTTTGCGTTATTCATCTTAATTGAACTGCCGTATACGGAACCATACTTTCGGTGGATTGACAACTATTAGCTGGTTTTGTTGAATATGGTCGTTGTTTAATTAGTTATTTAAAACTTAGCGTAGTGTTCTCTTAACAGGAGTTTGAAATTTTCAGCGTTTTCAAATCGCTCTTAGGACTTGTTGTGTATTTGTGAATTACTTACTTGTCATTCGCTCAAAGATAGATTGTACAAATTGCTCTTTATAATCTGTATATGAATTAATGCCTTTTAGGTCTGTGCTAAAAAAAGACTCTTTTAGGTTTAAAGTGTACCCTTTGTAAAGGACATTTTGAAAAAGAGCCTAGGCAACTTGTTGAAGCTGCTGTCTGTATTTTGCAGGCGGCAGCTTTTTTAAATTCCATTGCCCACGATAATGATTGTAATAGGTCATGTAACTTTTGATTTCACGTTTTACTTCTTCAAGCGTTTCACAATTGCTAAAGTTTGTTTCATCTTTTAAATGCCCAAAGAATGATTCTTGAGGCGCATTATCCCAACAGTTTCCTCGCCGTGACATAGACTGACCTAAACCCATTTTCTTCACCAATGCCTGGTAAATCGGGCTTGTATAATGGAAACCCTGATCGGAATGGATAAAGGCATCTTCTGCTAAATGCGAATGTTTTTTTAATTTCTTCAACGTATTCAGAGCGATGTCCAAGTGTAAAGAAGATGACACTTCATAAGCTAGAATTTCGTTCGTTTCAGCGTCCTTAATCGTTGATAAATATGCACGTTTGCCGTTTCGATATGGCAAATATGTGATGTCTGTCAATAACACTTTACCCACTATACCTTGTTTAAATTTGCGTTTTAATTCGTTCGCATAAATGCGGTGTTCTTTCGTCGCTTTGACCATTCTTCGATAAGGATTTGCCTTGCGAATTGGACAGATGATGTTAAATTTCTTCATAATGCGGCGAATCCGCTTTAAGTTATAGGTGATGCTATATTGGCTTTGAAGCGTCATTTTAATTTGGCGTGCTCCCTTTTTACGTCCTCGGAAATGATACGCCTTTAAAATGATGTCTTTCACCACTTCATCTGCTTCATCTTGTTTGGCGCGATTTTGCGCTGATTTTTCATCAAAATGATGATAGAACCCTGAACGAGACACACCCATTACCTTACATAGATAGCTCACCATACGCTTTAGTTTATACTTTTGAAGCGTCTGGTGGATTAATTCAAATTTTAGTTTCGTTTCGATTGTAATTTCTTCTTCAACATCTGCCTTTCGAGTAGATCGAGCTTTTTTAGTAGTTCATTTTCTGCACGTAATAACTGGTTTTTCGCTTCTAAACGGGCGATTTTTTCTTCTGGGGTTAATTTCCGTTCAGAAGGTCGGCCGGAATTCATTTTACGAGTATCTTGTAAACCTACAATGCCAGAATTACGATAGGCTGCACGCCAGCGTTTCCCCGCTGTTTTAATACGATCCATTCCAATTAAGTCCACACTTAAGCCAGCTTCCTCGAAGATATCTCTAGGTAGCTTCCCCTGTTCATTTTCTGCAATAAAATGACGTTTGAATTCGTCGGTATAGGTAATCGCTTTCTCGCTGACTGACTTTACATAAGGGTTTCTTTTTAGCAGTTCTTGTTCTTTTTTCGTTAATAATCTTTTCGTCATTCTAATTCCGCTCCAACATCTTTTTTCTCATTATAAACAAAAGTACCCTACAAGAAGGACTTTTTTTAAAGTGTCCATCTTATAGGGTACATTTTAGTTTTCATACTGTTCCTTAATATCTTGATTAATATTTAAATAATCTCTAAAGAATAGCATTTGGTTCCATTTTTCCTTTTCGAACTCAACAATATGAATGAAATGTGTTTTTATCTCAAATGTTTCATCAGTAAATTTAGCACAAACAATTTCATTTGGCCTTTCAACCTTTAATCTGTAAAAACCTATATTTTGAAGATCTTTAAAAAATGCTTTATCAAGTGTTGTAAGACTATCAACACCTATTAAAATATCTATAATCGGCTTAGCTCGAATCCCTTCAATAGACGTACTACCAATATGTTCAATTTGAGTTGGAGTTAAATTTGTATTTTGAATTATTTCCGTTTTTGTTTTATTAAATTCATCTTTCCATTCTTTATCAAAAGGAACAATGACAACCTCGTTATTTTTCAATCCTAACTTCATAATTAACCCCTCGCTTTCCTAATATAAGTTACGATTTTAGACAATACGGAATTCTTACAAGTTAATTGATTTGGCAGCAGCATACACTTTAAGTAGACTTTTACTTAAACTAAATTCTTAGTTCCTATCCAAATAGAACTTAAAAGCGCCATCCAAATTCCAAATAAGACTAACGCTACACCGTAATGTCCTGAGAAAAGTAAAACAAACGCCGAAACCATTAGTAATATCATTAAAACTATTACAAGAACTTGAAATATCCCCTTTTTCTTATCGTACATATGTTCAACCACCTATAAAATAATATTAGTGCTTATATTTAGGTACGATAATTAATAATAAAAGTTTCAAGTTATTTCCAAATATAATGTTTATGTTAACTATAATTATTAGAGTAGCGTTTTTTAATCACATCTTCACAATATTGTTTCTAGTGTTACTCAACAATCTTGCCCTATTCATGAAGAAAGACCCTCTCCTAATTCTGAACTGAACCCCAAATGTTAGACACCAAATCTATCATTTGGAGGTTCTTTTTATATGACAAGGATTACTTTTGAACAAAAATTGGATACGATTTTTCGTGTTGAAAAAGGTGATGAAGGTATTACTTCAATTGCTAGATCACTTAATTTTACTAATACTGAATTGATACATTTCTGGATTGGAAAATATCATCTTCATGGACCAGAATCCTTGAAAAAGAGCTATACACGTTATTCTATTGAAGATAAACTATATATACTCAATTATATGAACGAGAATAGGCTGTCTGATATAGAGACTGCAGTACATTTTAATTTACCTACTCCAGGTACAATAAGAAAATGGCGAATTAGTCTTAAAAACGTAAGTGTGGATACCCTATTTCTTAAGGAAAAGGGGCATAAAAAGTTGAAGAAAGACAACTCAAAAAAAGGTAAAAGTCAAAACTTTGAAGAAGGTTCTTTAGAGGCATTACGAGCAGAGAATGAACAGCTACGTATGGAGAATGCATTTTTAAAAAAGTTGAATTCCTTAGTTCAAGAGAAGGGAAAATTAAAACGAAAGACTTGGCACAAGTAGTCTTTGAACTAAGGGATCAATTTAGTATAAAAAAATTAATAAAGTTAGCAGGTATTAAGCGTAGTACTTATTATTATTGGACAAGTCGCTTTGACCAACCTGATAAATATGACGATATGAAATCGATGATTTCAACTATATATCACGACCACAAGGGACGGTATGGTTATCGTCGAATAACGTTAGAATTACGTAATCAAGGCTTCCTAGTTAATCATAAAACTGTTCAACGACTTATGAAGGAAATGGGTTTAAAATCGCTTGTACGTATGAAAAAATACCGTTCTTATAAAGGTAGTGTAGGTAAAATTGCGCCAAACATTCTTAGTCGTAAATTCGTTGCGTCAAATCCAAATGAAAAGTGGGTAACGGATATAACTGAATTTCATTTATTTGGTGAAAAGTTATATCTTTCCCCAGTACTAGATTTATTTAATGGTGAAATCATCGCTTATAATATTCAAAGCCGACCTACATATAAACTTGTATCGATAATGTTAGATAAAGCTTTCTGTTGCTTATCCGAAGGAGATGCCCCTATCTTACATTCTGATCAAGGTTGGCATTATCAAATGAAAGAATACTCTAATGCCTTAAAAAAAAATGACATTACCCAAAGTATGTCTCGTAAGGGTAACTGTTTAGATAATGCAGTAATTGAAAACTTTTTTGGCCTATTAAAATCTGAACTATTATATATGCAAGAATTTGAAAGTATGAATCACTTCAAGCTTGAACTTGAATTGATATTGAATATTACAATCACAAACGGATTAAAGGAAAATTAAAAGGATTGAGTCCGGTACAATACCGAATTCAATCCTCCGAAGCTGCTTAACTTAATAATGTCTAACTTTTTGGGGTCACTTCAACTCTAGGAAAGTGCTCAATTGCTTAATTTCTAACAACTTTGATAGATAAATCTCCACTTATTACATCATGGTAGTTATCAGCATAAATCTCATATTGGATTGTTATTTCCTTTTCTTCGAATTCAGGAAGAAAAACAATTCTTATATCTTCTAGAAACACTTTTGTTGTTAATTTGTGTTTGAGTTTCGCAATTTTTTCTGTAATTATATACATATTTTCAGTTTTTCCAACTTGGGGATATTGTGATTGTACAAAATTACGCATAGTAATAATTCTGGAGAAGTCTGTTGGATCATCGTAGACATCACCAGCAATTTTAAGTCCATTGACTATAGGAACCTTCAATTTAATCGTACAGCCGACTAATGGCTCTGCTCCTTGATTATGTATGAATAAATTAAAACGATTACCTACTTCTTCGTAAAAATAATAATTATCATTCTTTATAAACTCTTTTTTTACATCTAATAACATTTGTTGTAATTCCGAATCATCTAATCTAGATAAAGGTTTTTCATTCCTAAGTATGCTAAAATCAGAAGCCATCACAAGGGGTTTCATATAGTAGGGTGATTTTCTATGTTTTATTTCATTCTCTATTGCTCTTTTTCTTATATTAGAAGGTGCATTATTAATTTCCCCTGAATTTAATACACGTAATTCAATAGAAGATTCAATGGCATCTATAAATCCGACTGAAATATCTTTACTTTGAACTTTGTCTCTTCGTTGATACATTAAGTCAAGTTCTTGACGTTTTGCAAATCGAGTAGAAGTACCGTTTCTAATATAAATTATCCCTTGTTTAGTTGGTGGATAATCTTTTTTAAAAACATAAGGTGGATTATCACAAGGGCCAATCTCAAATACGGCTAATTCGTTTTCTTCTATATTTACATATTTAATTTTAATTGGAATATTAGGTTCAATATTTTGATCAATTAACTGCTGAAAGTTTGATACATCACCAATATCATTACGATTTACATTAAAGTATTCCTTCATGCCATTTTGATCTTTAACTCCAATTACTATATATCGATTTAAATCATTTGTTAATGCATTAGCAAAAGCAGCAACATCTTTTAAAAATTCCCCAGTCTTTTTGCCATACGCTTCTTTTTTGAAATCAAGAGTAACTGATTCATCTTCATTTTCAATACGATACTCAATTGGTAACATAGAAATTCACTCCTTTTAAATATCTCCTTTTGAATATATTACCAAATTTTTATCAAATAATACTGTTGTATGTCACTTGTACAATCAAGACAATCATCGAAAGGTTTATCTCAAGTATAAAAAAGCATTTTTTATTAAACAATCCTTCCCCAATTGGACAATAAAAAAATCCTGCATACACAGGATTTTAAATGAGATATATTATTCTTTCTATTATTGCACTTTCGCAATTGGTAGTTTATATTCGGTACCTTTATATGAGATATTTGAACGTTGATATAAGACAAGTTGACTTCCAACTGGTACATCACTACTAATTGAATAGGCTAAAACATATGGTACAAAGGCATTTCTCTCGATACCGCCAAGACTTAATTGTTCCTGGTCGTATTGCTCCAAATAATACAAAGCCGTTTCATCTGACATTTCTGCAGAATCTAAAACTTCTCCATTTTCATCATACACATATAACTTTGGTTGTATTTTATCAAATGAACTACTGCTTGAAACACGATCACCAATATTCGTAGCAATTATCTGAACGATTATGTATTGTTCGCCATCATCCGCACGTAAAACATTACTAGTAGCTTCACTTTCTAAATACTTTACACTTTCAATTCCTGTGATGTTATATTGGAAGTTTTCGTGCACTGCATTGGATCCTTCATCATAAATTTTAAAACCGTCTTCATCAGTCGAGTAAACTTCTTCATTTAATTGTTTAGGTAGAGAATATATTTTATAATCTCCTGTTGCATCAATCCCTATATTATTTCCGTCATTAGATGATCCAGAATTTGCAACTTCATTAAGAGTTTCATTGTTCGTTTGGGCCTCTTCTTCTGTACTTACTTCTTCTGTTGCAACTTCTACTTTTACATCTTCACTAGTTTCTTTCGATACATCTGATTGTTCCGAATTTCCACAAGCTGTTAATAAAAGTGTAGAGAGAGCTGCGATTAATAGTAGTTTGTTATTCATATGTTCCTCCATGATGTTGTTGTAAATTTATAGTAATATATCTATTTTCTAGAATATCATAAAATAGTAGTGTTAATAATGTCCTTTTTAATTTCAAACTGTTAATTCTGTTTAAGATTGACAGTTTGATAATGTATTATATTCAGATTCTTAAAGTGGACCGATAATTGATTGTAGCAAGTCAGTAGTATCTTCACCTTTACTAATCAGTTCGCTTAGTTCATGGTATTGTTCTTCAGTGATCTCCAATAAATCTTTACGATGAACAAGAGCTGTTGATCCAGTGCCGGAAAAATATTCTGCAGCTTCAATCATGTCACCCTCATTAAGATGTTTTTCTGAATCGTGTTCAACAATCCAACCGTACTCTCCTAAGTCATTACCATTCAAGTTTGTAATAATAAAGTAATTGTTCATAAATAATTCTCTCCAATTGGTTTTATCTAGCTAATCATGTTTTTGATTAGTAGTTTCCTCTAATTAAGTATCTGTAATTATGCCTTCTAAGTTAAAACTGCCATTTCTAAAGAGAAATGACAGTTTGATAATGTACTATAATAGTTCACGTTCAATAGCAATATTAACGGCCTGTTCTACACTAATTGACTTTGGATATTCAGTAATTAAATTAGCTACATTCTTAAAGTTTTCGCTAATACGAATTACGTTACATTCTCTATCAATATATTCAAGATCCGCTAGAAAAAACTCTCCTGTTTGTGCTAATACACGAACATTCTTTACTTTCCAATTATCATCTCGATAAGGAACAAATTCAGGGATCTCTAGACTACCTTGTTGCATAGGAACTAATACTGGTAGCAATGCTTCTTGTAATAAATATTGATTTTGACAAAAATCAATAAACTCGCCCATTATTTTAATCTCTAATTCGCCAAATAAACTTGCGATTACTTTATCGTCATAGCGATATTTCATAATAAATGCAGCTATTTGTTCGGCAGTATTTTCAACAAAATATCTCTTTCCATTTACGTATCCGTAAGAATATGTGCCAACTCCAAATTTAACTCTTGTCATAATTAATAACTCCTTTAAGTCTAGTAGTATTTATTGTTCAGTTTCTTCTATGTGTTTTTCGTTATTGACGTTGTGAAGAATTCTTTTAATTTCAATTAGTGCAGCCTTTAACTCTTCTAATTCCTTCTCCATTGGGTGTAACATCAATGAATCTTCTCTTCCTAATAGGGGAAGTCCGCGGAAACTGAGAAAAGCTCAGCAAGAGCGAAAATAACAGTACTAGGAGGACTTACACGCCCACTCTCATAGTTACTGATATTTGTTCTACTCATTTGTAGAATATGTGCTAACTCGTCTTGCTGGATCCCTGCTCTATTTCTAAGATATTTAATTCAATCGCCAATAAGTTTCTTGTTATACTGCTTCATCAATTTCACCTTCTTCAAAGATTGATTGATACCAATTTACAAAATCGTCTAATTCTTCATCAGACTTCTTATCAAAATCTTTATCATTACCACCTATGTGAAAGTTACTTTCTATGCAGAATCGAATTTTTTCCTCGCGTGTTCTTGTCATTTTCTAACACTCCTAACCCTCTAATTTTGTAGTAGTTAATATCTTTTAAGGTTTGATTCATTAACACCGAAGAAAAAGAATAGTTCTTCATCGCCGTAATGATTTTTCTCTTCAGGAGAAATTACAGCCACCTGATTAAAACTTCCATTCTCTAAAACTTGAACTTTGTTAATGATTACCTTTGTGTTTTTTTTGATAGCAATTTTATTTGCTTCAATTAATGCCTCATCTTCAGTAAAGTAAATGTCCCCTTGATTACGAAACAAATTCGATTGATTATCTAACTGGAATGCTGTGACAATTTTTAAATTGGAACCCGTTTTCTCAACCTTAGTGCCAACTATTTCAGTCCGTTCCACTTTACGAATTTTAGTTTGAAAATAACCAATAGGATGATGATGATTTTACAAGATTTCGCTCGATTTAATTAATAGCTCGATATAACGCTCACGTTCATTCAAGCTATCAATCTGAGGATTTTCAAACTCGACAAATTGACGTTCCGAGCAATCCATTCTTGTATTATGAGCAATTACTTTTCTTGCCTTTTCAAATGCCTCTTTTTTGCTTTCAGCATAAATACCGTAGCAATATTCAGTACTAAACATCGTGTTCATCTCATTGATTCCTCCCTTTACTGAGCGCTTTCTAAAACTGCTTGGATGGTATGTTTAAAATCTTTTAAACTAGTTGCATCCGTACTAACAGTTAATAGAAATAAATGCTCTTCTCCTCCATCTATTGTGAAAACCTCGCCATAATAGCCATCAGCTAAAGTTGAAATTTCCTCGCCATCTCCATTCGCACAAAATAGAAATGAAGCGGTATCACAGCCTAACTCTTTTGAAGTTAGTTCACAAAATGGTGGATAGTAAATTCGGTCATCTTCATATGAAATGAAACGAGCAGGTTTTTTAAAAAAATGAATTTCTGCATTGATTACTTCATGTTCTTCATTTTCAGTAACAACTAAAAGGTAGTCATGGTCTAGTTCTTCATCAAAGATTAGGTCGGCTAACTTTTCATTGAAGTACAGTTCATCTCCGATAGATAATCGGCCTTTGAAGTGTTTTGCTTGATTCATTTCTTTATCTCCGAGATATCGTACATACTTTTTAATATCAATTGTGTCTTCAATATCACAAAGACGGCCAGATAAAGCGCGGTTTAGATTCTCACCCTTTATACCAGCTTGACGTAATTCATTTGTGATTGAAGTTTGAAAGATAATTGGTAAAGTTTGAATAGATACGGTAGTGTTTGTCATTATGTTTTCCTCCTAAATATAAAAGGAGCCCATTAGGTCAGATATAGACCAAATGTGACTCCTTATGCCTCTAATTTGTATTTATTAAACACTAAGTTGACGTCTTCTAAATTGATACGCATTGAATG
This sequence comes from Ureibacillus chungkukjangi, assembly GCF_044795995.1. Classification (NCBI taxonomy): domain Bacteria; kingdom Bacillati; phylum Bacillota; class Bacilli; order Caryophanales; family Caryophanaceae; genus Ureibacillus; species Ureibacillus chungkukjangi. Next base: position 335,794 of record NZ_CP085010.1, read on the forward strand.
CTCTATTTTCAGCTTCAAGTGACATCACCACAAACTTTAATCCGATATCGACCACTTGTTGATGAGCTGATAATAGTTCTTTTGGAAAAGCACCAATTTGAATCCATTCTTGCAACTTTGTGAGTTTAACCTCTCCATGTTTCATTACAAAATTATCACCTAATTCATTTACTATGCGGTGGATGTCCCATACAGGCTTATTTTCAACCTTTGAGATACTTCCAACAGAGGTTTGAACCTTCTTATCTTGCATAGCGTGAAAAGGCTCTAAAAGAAGCTTGTACTCACTTTAAAGGGTATCGAATTGTTGATTGTAGGATTTAACCGACTTCAACAAAAAATCGATATCTTGTTCATGAAAATCTTCTTCAAGAGAATGATTGTAACTCTGACCATTCTTGTTTAACGTAGCTTTTAAATAATAAGTGGGGTCATACTGATAGGGCTCAACTATATCCATAAGTTCATTTGCTTCCAAGTACTTTTTATTGAAAGAAATTACTTGTGAAAGAGCTTCAGACCGAATGTAATTAAGGATATCCTCAATTAATCCGAAATTATCTGTATCTTTGACTTCACTTGTTACAAACTTAGCGACCATACCATGTTTTTCAAATACGTGTCGCTTTTCTTCAGAATGATAAAGTTTTGACTTTAATGCTTCTTTCGCTGCCTTACAATTCTTTTCAGATTGTTGTTTTTCAGCAAAAGAGCCATTCATGATGAAAGTTTCAAAAGCTTTGATATTGTTTGATAAATCCTTTATTGAGTTCATTTCAAAAATCCTCCATATGTGTAATGTGCTTTGTAAGTTTGGTTGATAATCTCACTTCTTAAAAGCGTTGGATGTTTCATCATAGGGATTGCCCTTGCTTTCAGCGAAATCATCAACCTTGCTACAATCCTCTAACTCGATTAGTTCAAAATCGGCTGCTCCTAAGAAATCTCTAAATGAAGCAATCATTTCAATTAAACTCATCATGTTACTTGTGTTATGCATATAAAACCTCTCCCGACTTTTGCTCTGGAATAAACGACTCGAACGTAAATAGATCATACGGTTGCAATTCCATGAAACATTCACTTTGTTGTACACATTGTTCTAGCGCTTTATTTACTCGTTCAAGAGTTTTTACTTCACGAGTATGGAACGTAATCTTATCGTCCATTAACAGACAAGTTAGGTCCTTAAAATCCCTAGTTATGTAACAATCAAATATGCGCGGGTTTGTTTCTCTCCACTTCTTTTTTGCTTTTTTAGTACAAGCCACAACTGAATAATCATCAAGAAATAGATTGTAATGTACTTGGCAAACTTGAGTTTGAAACGTGTCTAACGCACGTAATAAGATCGCGGATACATTATCAGTATTTCCGATATAGTTGATATTGTAGTTAATACTCCCTTCGACTAAAGGCTGGATAAAGAGCTGTTGTGACCTATCAAATACATTGGTCCAAACGAGTGCCCCTCTCTTATTTAAAGTAAATGATAGAGCCTTTAGTTTTTCTGTTAGTGATTGAAAATCCTCTTCAATACGAATAACCATATTTACTCGTGCTGTTGTCATAAATAATCATTCCTCTTTGTGTGATAAATAAAAAAAGAATTTATCAACCTCCATAATAAATAATGGATAGTGATAAATTCTTACCTCTAATAAGCTGTAGTTTTATAAACAAATTGCTTTGCTGCCCTCCTTAAAGTATTAAAATCTTATTCTCAATCAGCAAATAAAAAAAGCCTTTGAGATGAAGTGATATAGGAATCTTCAATAGATTATCAATAAAGAGAAAATAATCTATTATCCTATTAAACTTCAACCCAAAGGCTGTAATGTGCTAATTGCTGCGCTGAACCAATAAGGTTAGCAAAAAGAAAAAATAAAAGAATTACCTTTTTATCTTAGCACACATAAAACTTTCCAATCAATGAAAAAAAGTACAATTTTAATAATTGTACTTTTTTTCAATCGTAGGAATAGTATTGTAAGTATCCTGATATTACGCGGATTTTGAAAATGTCATAAATGTAAGTTCATCTGTTTTGGTTTCGTCAGCTAATAGTAAAAACTCATCTTCTGTAAGTGTATAAGTCGTTTGTCCATCCTCAAATTGCTCCAGAACTTTATATTCTTCCGGAATATTATTAACAGGAACACGAATATAGACATCTCGTGTATCTATAATATTAACATCAGATAAAATACTCCCGTCTTTATAAACATATTCTTCTTCAAATAAGTACGCTAGATACATAAAACTTGGAACATCGTACATTTCTATAGAACTATCCTTAGTCCTTTGATATTTATAAGTCTTTTCAATTCTAGGGAAAGAATCAAACTCTTCTTTCATAAATTGGTTTTTCATAAACCGCAATTCCTCTCAAATGTATATATAAATAATGAATAAATAAGATTTGAATTTATAGTAAGAACTAAAATAAAGAGATAATGAGTTCAGAAACTGAAGATTTTAGTAAAATTATCTTTAGATAATCTGAATCTCTGTTAGTTATATATTAGGTTATATATATTTATACTACAAATGAACACTTATAAACAATAAAAAAAAAATATTAATAGTAAAAATTGACCATTATATTATATATAAAATGGAAATTGAAAGGGAGTTTATAATTAAAATATCAAGGAATACTTTTGTTAGAATGTTAATATTATATTTTAGAAATAAGAGAATCATCTAAAACAACACGATTCTTACCATTATTTTTAGCTGCATACATTCTAAAATCAGCTTTTTTTATTGTTCGATTATGTAAATCTTCTAGGGGCTCTTGAGTTAATTCATTTGAGTGAGCTACTCCAACACTAACCGTTACTCCTATTTCTTTTTCAACTCGTTCTCTAAAAATCTCTGCTAACTTATTAGCATCACCATTAGTAACAATGCCTACCATTTCCTCACCGCCAAAACGACAGCTAAGTCCTTTATTATTTAAGACTTCTTTTAACATCCCTCCCACTTCTCTTAAGATAATATCTCCATACTCATGGCCTTTTGTATCATTCAATGATTTAAAATTATCTATATCCGCAAAGATGATGCTAATAGGTACTTTCCGTTGTACTAACTGGGCTGTTTTCTTCAATAGATAACTTTTATTAAATAAGCCTGTTAAATTATCCGTTATACTACTTATTCCTGCATTTCTTACTAATAAAACTACTCGATCAAAATATCGCAATGTTTCATAGATAAGTAAAGATAATAACACTAAACTATATAGGAAGATAAACGCTAAGGATTGAGTGATCTGACCTAATAAGACACATACGGCAATTACCATAAAAAATAGACTACGGATTAGTTCAGAATCATAACCTTGTTGTCTTCGATAAAATAACCAAATTGAATAAATCAAATAAGCTAATCCAAATGCTAATCCTCCTATGAATGAAGGTAGGAGAGTTAATAGAGCAATAAATGCCGTTAATATTATTAACGGTAATCGTTCTGACAATGTTCTTTTCTCGGCAAGCCAATATACAGCCAAAATAGTTAATAAACTACTCAGTCCCGCTAAGTGATAAGGTCGGCTCCAAAATTCAACCTCTCCATTTGCAGTATAAATAGTGAGAGGTAATAAAAAGATGATTCCAAAACTAATAGCTAAATACAAATCTGTCTTAATGCCCGTTTTGATATATAAATGTGTGGAAAATAAGGTTAGCAAGGCTAATATCAATGCCATATTTAATAAAGGTAGTATGGAAATATCATAAAAAAACTGCATGTTGAAGTTCATTCCTTTCTGTAGTTCTTGTTCATTTAAAAAAGACTCTGGGGCATCCCAGAGTCTTCTCTCTTCGTATTAATGTGTGACAGAAGAATTGAAGTCCATTTCTGAATTTTGGTCGCCATGATAAAAGATGACATCTCCATCGAGTAGATTGAATGTATAGCCATATGGATCAACAAAGCTATTATTATATCCTTCCATATCAGACCATTGATTCATTAACCCACCGTTTATATATTGAAGATACGGATTGTTTAAATCCCCTTCTTGAATCGTTTCAATATCAAAATTCACAATGATGTAGCCATCTCGTAGGAAACTTAGATGATTTTCATTTAATGAACCTAATAACGCTGTATCACTTATACTTGTATTTTTAGCTGTGACATAAACATTAGCTGGTAAACTATATTCGCCGTACCATGTTTGTTCTTTTGCAACTATATCCTCTGCTGGTACCATTGTATTGGAAGGTACTTCATTTTCCTCTGGTCCAATAAAAGTACGTAGATTCCAGTTTAGAATTTGCCATGAGTAAGGGCCAGTTATTACATCCTCTTTACTAATACGTTTTATATATTGTCTACTAAATGAGGTTGCATAATAATCATCTACTGAGTCCTCTAAACCGTAGTCACCTGCATGGCGATAATAGTAATCAGCATTTGCAATTAGATCGTTTTCAGGAACATTTCTCAATGTCTGATTTAACTGCACTTCTCGATAAACCTTATCATCTTCTGAACCGATTTTTACAAAATAATCTTCATCATTATGATAATACAAGTCTACTTCTTGTCGGTTTGAACCATCTTTATTAACGAAGTAGAATGTTGGTTTAATTCGTATACCATCTGTTGAACTAAACATATCGCCTTTCGTCTTCAAATCGAATTTGAAAGTATATCCTGTTTTCGTAGCAACATTTTTATAACCTTCTGAATGACTACCTTGTCGAATAGGTAATGTAAAGAGTGAAGTGTTCCCTCTAGGATCTCCATCTATTCCCTTTAAACCTACCCAATAGCTATTGCCAGTAGGTGTTACTCCGTCACTTTCGCGGAAAACGGACTGCCAATTATAGTCCGTAATATCTGTTACATGGAAATCGTACAATCTACCAATTACATCAACTTTAATTGTGTCAGTTGCAACATGTGCAGCTGATTGATGACCTTCTACATTTCCATTAGGGATAGTGACATTAGCCTCTGGTTCTGAACCGCCAAAATCACCACTTGAAAGGGCATTAATAGCTAGAGAGCGAAACTCTACTGTATATTCCCCTTCTGGAACCCATACAGGCATAAAGAAGTTAATAGATTCGATATTAACAGGTACATTTATCCACGTATTCGCTGGATAAAAGGCTTGTTTTGTTTCTGAATATACATCGAATGGGAATTTAACTTGTTTCCCTTTAATGTATTTAGAATAGTCTCGTTGTCCATAACCCGGTATGTTTCGATGTTGACCAGTTGTTGGTAGAGATACTGTAAATGGTCTATCTAGTACATACGCGTGACGTTCAGTGTCCGAATTAGTCGGTGTTGAACGTGCTGGCGGATTTGTCCTTTGATCATGCTCCTTATCATCCGAAGAGGTAGCATAAATGACAGTCGGTGTATGGACAGTAACATTATTTACAGCAAATGAGAAAGATTTATTACTTGCTGATTTATCTAGAGAGAAAACTACACTATAATTAGTCATCCCAGTGCTTGGGGACTGCCAATAGTTTGTCTTGGTTGGTTCAATTTGTAAACCTGTTCTCGACATACTCACTCGAGAAGGTGATGTAATACTAGATGGTGTTGGACCGTTCACACTTGTACGACTATTGTTCATGATTGTAGAACCTTTAAAAGTAGCGGAATCATTTTGTACTTGGTTTTGACCAATTTTACTTTCTGCAAACGATTTAGCTTCTGCTGTAATAGATGGTACCGGTGGTTTAGTTGTACCCCCCGCAATAGTTTGAGCAGGTAATACTACACTTGGACATTCAGCTGGAAATACATGATCTTCTACTACGTCGCTATGTGTAGCATTAGCAGAAACGCTTACTCCAGAAGGAATTGTTAAACTTCCGCCCGGCAAAGCATAATTCGTAAATTGTGAATCTGTTAACTGCCAAATATTATATTTCATTACTTCCCAATAAGAATAGGGTCTTGTAATACCACTTACCGTTTCCTTCACCACTTGTGTCTCGGTTTTAGGGGTTTTAACGGTTACAGGTTTTCCGTCAGGACCAGTGGAAGTTGTTTCTTCTGTCCATGTTAAAGTAAATGTCTTTTCAGCAGCGATATTGTTGAAAACAACATTACCGTTCTTTTGTGTAAAGTTAAAGTCATGCAAATATTCCTCACTTGAAGCATCCGCGCGCAAGTATTCACTTGATGGAATTCCTTGTACAACATTAAATTGACCATCATTAGAAGAAATGCTGCCAGATGGGGAGGCGCTCGTTAAAGTACCTGCAACCGTTGAACCGTTACCCGTAGGAACAAATTCTCTTAAACAAGCACCACCTGGAGTTGGTGTACTTCCACCTTCTCCTACTGTAAACGTAATAGACTTAGTAGCATAACGCATTACTTTATCTAAAACTTTTAACTCTGCAGTATATGTTCCTTCTTGTGTAGGGGTAAATGTTGCAGTAGTACTAGTTGTTGCAAATTTCCCCGCCTGTTCTTCAGTGGGTTTAGCACTATTTTTTTTACTCTTATCAGACTTGAGGTTATGTTTTACCGTACCTACTTCTGTTCCATTTAGCTTAATTGTGATAATTGCAGAAACTTCATTACGATCGAGTGATACATATTCGTAACCATCAAATCTGAAATTAATAGGCGTTCCTATACTATGGGTTGTTTGTACTGTACTGAATATACCAATATCTGGCCATGAAGTCCGAACAAAGCGTAAATGTGTTGGATTGATTCCGTTATATGTTTCACCTCTGTCATTTACGTTATCAGCTAACCCACCGGAAAATTCTGCAATCTCCCCTATGTAGTAATAACCATCTCCATAAGATATTTTGGAGGCTGTGTTTGTTATATCATGGATTGGCATATTACCCTCCATATACTCCGGATTTCCGTTATAAACAGTTTTCCAATCGTCCATAGAAATGCGGTCTATATCAATAACATTACGTGCAGTATCGCCTTTCATATTAATCATATGATAAAAACCGTGTGGCTGATAAGCTGCTTTAATATACGTTCTATCATAACCTCCATTCTTTATGAATGGATAATTAACGGTAAAAGAAGAATTCAGGGAGCTTCTTAATGATTCGCTGTTCCAATTCCCGTCGTAAATAGTTGGATAACGATAGTTACCTAATACATATTCACCAGTTGGTGATGTATCGTCAGCACGGTAGAAATTCTCTCCAAACATTAATGTTGGGTCACTTAATTCATTTTTATGTTGATAAAAGGGAATTGTACCTTCATCAGTAAATGCTTTATATTCCCCACACAGCTCAATAGATAACCCAACTGGACTAACACTACCTACAGTGCGTTGAAGACTGACTGTATCTTGATCGAAACGACTTAAAGAATCAGATGCCCGTATATATAATTTAACTTTTTCTTTAGAAGTTATTTTAAAAGGGACGGATAAAGTAGCTTTACCACTTGAATCTGTTGTTACGTTTGACCATGATTTTAAGGTTGATGGAGCGTAACCTGTAGGTTCTTGATATACTTCTACACTTTTAATTGTAGACGATGAAGCTAAAAATTCTTGTACCTCGATATCAATATTGATTGTATCGTTGATGTAATAACAAGCCTTTTCAGGCACTTCTCTTATTTTAAACTTTGTTATTTTTGGATTCCCTTCCGGTACAGTTACATAAATCATCCCGTTTGCATATCTGTAAGTGGCACTTGAAGCACTGATTACATCGTCTATTTTCAAACGGTCGAATGCAACTTTTGGGGAAGGAGGACTCATTCGATATGTCTGAATTGTTCCATTTGAATACATAGCAATAACGTCATTTCGATTACCACCAAATGCATCAACCCAATTTCCTAAAGAACCAGGATTTATCATTGTAGTTGTATTTCCATAGGAATCCCGATAACGATAAGCATCACCTATCTCATCTCCTGTGGTATCGTTCATAATCCTTGTCATCCCGTCATAATACCAAGTATTTTGACTTTGTAATGACGGACTAACCGATAAAGGAGTAGAACTATCTACAGAACTGGGATCTAAGGAAATCATGGCAAAAGCATTTATAGGGGTCGTCGAAAGAATAAGAAGAAGTGCCATACCTGTTATTAAGGTTTGTTTGAGCCACTTCTTCACTTCTTTTGTATCTCTCCTATTCTTTAGAAACTTCGATCCAGAAGTAGTTCATCATTGAATTGGTACCAATTTTTAATTTATACCCATTTTGATAAACAAAACCAGAATTACCACTAAACTCTCGTTGATATGAAGGAATGTCTTTTTCAATCGCATAAGCTTCTCTAGCTTCTTTAGCTCGTTCATAAATAATTTGGTCAACATCTAATTCAGGATATGCAAGTTTAAACAACTGTCTAGTAAGATTAACTGCTACTTCATCGGTGAAATCTAAATTAAAATGAATTTCTCCCGAATTTTTAGGAAGAACAGCTATAGATGTAGCCATAAATCCACCATTTAAATTTGTCACATGATTTGGTTCTTCTAGGCTAATTTGACCAATTGCATTTTTGTATTGAAGCTTTGTTTGTTTCACATATGCTTGTCCTTCTACAAGGATTCTTTTATAACGAGGGTTATTAAAGAATGCTTGAGTATATTCATTAATTACAACATCTTCAGTAATATCAAATAACTCGTTATTTTTAACAGCTACCGCATACTCTTCTAACGTCATATCCATGCTCATTTCCGGCACTTCAACTGGTTTAGTTGGTGTAGTCGGATTTATTGGAGTAGTTGGTGTAGTTGGATTTGTTACTTCATTCTCTAATTTTTCTTTGTATTTCAATGCTGAATTTAAAAATACAGAGTAATGAGCTCTTGATAATGGTTCATTCGGTTTGAATGTTCCATCTTCATAACCTCTTGTAATACCTGCTTCATAAAGTGCTGAAACCGCCTTACCTACATCCGTAGTTTTAGAGATATCTGAGAATGGGTGTTGACCTTTTGCTGTTAAATTGAAGCCATTAGCGATTAATAATGCCATTTCTCCACGCGTTAAACTTTGATTCGGATTAAAGTTACCTTTTGAATCAGCTTTAATTAGTCCAGTACGTTGCAGAATCATAATGTCTTCATAATAGTGATACGTCTTAGGAATATCGTTGTATGCTTTTAAAGCAACCTTCGGTGTTAACGTCGTAACATTATTAATTAGTAATGCTGCGTGTTGACGGCTGATTTTATCGGCTGGTTTGAAATTCCCATCAGGATAGCCATTAATGATTCCTTTTGCAGCCATTTGATGAATAATGTCATAGTACACGTATGTAGATGGTACATCTTTAAATTGTTTAGCATACTTTGTTGCTGCTTCAACAGTTTGAGCATCCATTGGAATAAAGATAGCTGGTGTTGCAACCGCTAATGCTAAAGCTGATAGTAGTACTTTATTGCCCGTTTTTCTAAATTTCATCATGTGGTTTTACCTCTTTCCTAAATTAGTAATATATTCTAATTATATTATAACATAATATACCAAATGAGTACACTAAAATATAATATTATAATTTTATTACACCAAAATCACATGAAAATTCTTTGTAAGACTCATTTACAGTTTTATGTAACCCAACCAAAAATGAAGGGTATTCATATAACTGAATGGCTTTATCAATACAGGCTTTGTACTCTTTAATGCTTATACTGTGTTGTTGTCTTAATAAGTCGTCTGCGATATGGATAATTCTTAACTTCATTTCTTGATAATATCTACAAGGTTCCACCTCGTTAATTCGGTTAATAATATCCTCTCTGAACTCTTGGTAAGACGACATAGTCTATCACTCTCCTAATAATCAAATAGGAACATACTTTAAGAAACTAAATAAAAAACCCCGCTTCAAACACAATAAGATAAATAAAGAAATAATCTTTATCTCTTATCGTGATTAAAGCGGGGTATTCCCGTCTAATTTATAAAGTTGTACTGTTACCATCTATCTATAATAATACTAAACGTTCACTCATTTATCAATTTAAAAATAAGGTACTAGACTATTTCGATATCTCCTTCATAAGCAGATAGGTCAATCCAAAAGTTTTCTTGGTCATTTAAGGCGATCGACATACCACTGACTGCTTTAAAAGCATATTTCTCATTCACATTTAGTTTCAGTGGCTTGCCGTTATAAACTGCCGTAAACGGTTTTGATGGCTTGAAATAACCCATTATAAATTCAACATTCGGATTAACTGCAATTACTTCTCTATCATTGATTTTATATAAGAGCATGCCATTTTCTGTTTCTATAATCTCGTACACACTTAACATTTGTCCTTTCATGACTTTGCGTAAGTAGATACCGTTTACTGAAAATACTTTTACTCCATCATCTTTAATTATGAGTTTTCCGTATGTTAAAGTCGCGCGGTTATTCGGGAAGTCTTGAACGATTTCTCCAGTTGATAAAACAAATACATTATTATGAATGATTTGAATTACATCATGTATTGTATTGCGTGTGATATAGGTATTTGGTATGCGCTCCAGTTCGTCATTTACTTTTTTAAAAACACTTGCATCTAATTTAAACGAAATTCGAGCAATAGGTAATCTAATGTTTTCATTAACACTTTTTCTAGTTAAAAGAACCATTTTCTACTCTCCCCTTTAAAAAAATCTTATTTTATGGATTTAAACAGGACAGTTCACTGTATCCTGCAGCAGCTGCACTTTTTTTATTTGGGTACTTTTCATCCGCAACATAAGGATAATTACATGATTCGTACCAGAATCTTTTTTGACCGTCTACCATACCTGCCACAATAGATTCCTTTTTATGAAGTCGTGTTCCTACAAATGCATATTCATGATACACTTGATCGGCCATTTGATAAGGATAACCTTGGAAGAAAGCAAGAATAGAAACATCATCTACAGTGTTGTACCAATCTTCCTCAGCGATAAGTGGCATCATAAACTGATAAGTCACATCTAAGTATTTTGTGTAGACATTATGTTCATTAATATAGAAAGCAATATTTTCTTGTAAAGTATCAACGATAGTTCTTTTCCTAATTTGTTCAAAGTCTGTTTCATTATTAAGCAAAGGAACGGTTACCTCTTGTACTAATTCAGACCGTTTCCCTTCAAACCATTCGTTTAACTGCACATCATAAACCTCTATATCTTCATCTATCGTAAAATTAATAATATTTCCCTCATCATCATTGTAAGAAAACGGGATTTTCGGCAACCAAACTCTATCAAGCTCTTGTTCGCGGTCTTCATTGGTATATTTTTGATAAACATTTAGAAGCAATCCATCATAATCAACGACTGCGAATACGGGGATATAACGAGACATCATATCCACCGTTACAGAATCATTTACTTGATAATTAAGAGCTAATGTTTGTAAAAATGTATCTATTGCTGGTTGCGGATCAACAGGATTAATTTTATAGGAATCATAGCCAACCTCTAGTTTGGGAATGACGTTGGTCCTTAACACATTCACAGCATCTTGAGCAGCTACGGTCATTGAGTTTTCATGCTTTTGATTCAATTCAACAAAGGTTTGAGTATTTTCTGCCTTTGCTTCAATGTAAAATAATGTTGGAACGTACAGAATGAAAAAGATGATTAAGAAATCAGTAATCTTCATTTAGCACCATCCCCCCATAGGGAACTGAAATTACCACTGCTTCATCGTCACCTACAGAACCTGTTAAGAAGTTGAACAGCATAGTTGATTTGAATTTTGTTTTATTCTTAACATACACCTCAAAAAAATCGCCCTCTTCTAATTTATAAATGCGTTTATCATAATCAGTTGAACTAGCATCAGAAAATAAATAAGGTTCAATTTGCGGCCAATAAAATTCTTCGTAATCGACTCTATATTCATCTGTAAAAGTCGTTATATCCTCTGGATTTGTATAGACTGGGGTATAAATTTTGTGTTTATGTACTAGCTCTACGTCATATAAAACATCGCCAACTCCATGTAATTGAGCTTGAAAGTCCTCATACATTTTGGGAGTAATAAACCCTTTCATACGAACGTTATCTACAAAATTAGTAACGGCATTTTGGGTATTTAAATAAGCTAGATCCTCTTGTTTTTCAAAGGTTTGATACGCGGGGACATATAACATGATTAATGCTGAAAAAATAAATGCAAATACAGCAGATATGGGATTTGGCAGCATAACTATTCACTCCTATTTGTTGAAAAAGTTCATTTCGTCGTAAAGTAAATGCTTTCGATTTCACCCTTGTCATTAAAGGAAAATTTCCTTTTATATAAGGCATCTAAATTTACTAAGTTTTGATTGTCTCTCACTTCTTTATCTGTTAGATAAGTAAACCCATCTACTACGACAGGTACATTATCTTCAGTTAGTCGATACAGTTTTCCTACAACTTGAGCACCCGTCCAATACACATCTTCGGGGATCTGCGTTTGGACATTATAGACTGTTTGGTGCGTAGGGAGTTCATCAAATGCTGATTGCGTTTCCGTTATAGAGAACACTGTATAGGCTAAAGCACCAAGAAAAAGTAAAAGAGAAACAACGTATTTATACATACTTATAATTGGATTCGTCATGAATAAGTGGAATGCCCTTTCTCTTAGGGCATTCCATGTCCCCCCTTGAATATTAAAAAGTAGGCTTATTGTTGCACAAATTTAATTGCGCGGATAACTCCATTAGAGTCACGTTCAACTACAGCATCAAACATACCGCTTGGATTAATGTATTTTGCATTCGTAACTTCTTTTGTATTTGATAAATCCGTTGTACTAGAAGCAGTCATTGAATCTGAAGCTTTATCAAATGCAGAATAGTACCATGTTCCAGCGCCATTTGAATTTTTACCTGTTTCAACGTAAAGACCTAAAGTTTGTGATTTCCCTTCACTTTCGAATTTACGTAAAGCATTTACCACTTGGCTTCCACTAATCACTGTATTATCGTAGACTAAATACTTTTGATCCTTTAACTCTGTTGTTGTATTAGAAAAGTCTGTTTG
>NZ_CP085011.1:0-8234 GCF_044795995.1 Ureibacillus chungkukjangi
TCTGTATAAATAGAATCCTTTAATCTAAAGGAAAAACAGGTTAAAGAATTCTATTTACACTTCTTAAGAACAGGTACTAAATTAAATTAGTTTAAGTTAGTTTAAGTTAAACTAACTATACTAGGGTGACTAGCTTTCGGAGAGTTAACTTAATTGGCAGCTTTGCTGCCAATTAGTAGTGCAGGATAAAGAGTGGATTCCATCCACTCTAAAAGCCCACCGTTGGTGAGCTTGTGGGTATTCCGTTCAAATGTTATTTGGAATCCAGTTGTAGAAAACTCACTGATAGCAATGCTTAAAAGGGATTCTATTAACTATTTTTAATAAAAGTTACTTTAATATATTTACTTTAAGTTACCTAAATTGTAATATTAAAAGTAACTTAAAGTAGAGGTGATTGGAATGTTTGTTATTCGTGGACGAGATGGTCAAATTTGTACAAGTACAGCGATGGATGAAACGTTTGGGGAAGAAATTCAGCATGAGACAAGGCAACAAGCTGAAGATGAATTGAAAGAATTAGAAAGATCATTGCCAAAAGGATTGTTTTCAGTTGTGGAATTGAATAAAGTTGGTCGGCCAAGTTTAGGGATAACTAAAAAAATCTCCGTTACATTGAGTGAAGAGAACTGGGAATGGTTAGATGAGAAAGCAGCCGGCAATCGCTCGAAATTTGTTCGTCAAACGATCTTAAATTCTCTTGGGAATGAATCAGAATGGGACAATTATGCTTGTTTGGGATATGCCATAAAAGGTGCAGAGAAGCTGGGCTATTCTCAAGATAAAATTCAAAAGCTCGTGAATGCGATTTATTCAGGATTTGATATGACGAGTGTTCCAGAAGCCAATAAAATTTATCGTGAATCAGAGTATTGAGAGATACCTTGAACAGAGGTTTTTGATTGGCTTTAGCCAATCTATAAGCGTTCACGCTAGCCCATTAAGAGGATAAAAAGAGGATACAATTATGGAATGCCTGTATTGCAAAACAGAAAATAAAAATAGTGAGATCCGTTGCACATTATGTGAAGCAGAACTCACTAAACAAAGACCTAGCTTGAAACAATTTATAACTTTTGATGGCTTCAAAAGTTATAAAGAATTAAATAATTTCCATACTTATGATCTTCTAAAACTACTTAAAGAAGTTCGGAAACAACGCTCAGACGCTTTTAATTTACTCAGAATGGCTTTAAAGCTTTCAAACGATACAGAAGTACCCCTTGAATTTAAAAACCTCACAGAAGACGATTATAAACGTTTTACAGCTTATGTGAATCTCGTTGAAGAAATTTTGATTGATAGAATTGGTTATAAACCAAAAAGAATTGACGATAAGCTCTTAATAGCCTGGGCTAATCGAATCGGTTTAAAAGAATACTGATCTGTCTAAAGACAATAAGACTGCCATAAAGGCAGTCTCTTTTTTGTTTTTAAGTTTATTGATCTTTGCTGTTTTCTTCAGAACTTACGACATATTCAACTTCAGGTTTTGTATCTGGAATAATTAAAATCTCTTCCCAAATTGGATACTTCAATCCATTTTCATTCATGCTTAACTCTCCATTCCAGAAGCTATTTATATTCAAAATTATATCACATCATTTTTTGAGAGTGCCCACTTATACACCCTGAAATTTTAGGTGTTCATTGGGGGAGTGCCCATCTACACACCTTCAGTATTTTGATGGCCATAAGAATGTTGCACATTTAGCCTGAAGGGTCCTAAAACACAACGTGCAGGATAAAGAGTGGTATACTACCACTCTTAAAAGCGCTTCGCACTTGGGTTTAGACTGAATACAGCATGTTTTGAGTTTGTATACGAACCGTATTGAAGCTAGTTATATCAATGGGAAATCAGTACTTTACCTGGAAAATAGGTTTTTGAAAAAACCGGTTTCGATTGCTGCAGCTCCAATTGTTTTTCAGTTGAAGTTTCTTTTAATTGATGAACCAGGACACGATCATCCCTTTGTTTGATTTTACTATTTAGTTTTTCATCCATGGCAGCCAAACGGCTGCTCTTTTTTACTTTAAGGTGACTGTGATTTCGTAATTACTTACCAAGTATGCCTAACATATGTACTGCACGTGCAGTATTCCGAATATGACGGGTTGATGATGGGCTGCAAGTGCAGCCTGTGAGAATCCTAAAATGAGGCGAATTAGTAATAAAGAGATATGCGAGAAATTTTCAAAATTTAAACTGGAGGAAATTACAATGGAATTACAATACAAGGACTTAACGCTAAAACTGAATGCACGATTTATTGTGGCAGTAGGTACCTTATTCTCCACTCTATTTATGCTGTATCAGCAAGTTAATTGATTGCAACTTGGGAAATCCTAAACAAAAAGCACTCCAAATCGGAGTGCTTTTTGCAAGATTTAATCCTTTTATTGTTGGTTTAAATCTTCTAAATTCCATGTAAGAGGTATAGCAAAATAATCTTCCTCTAAATTAGTAACGCTATTATCTCCACTAACATCAGCTAAATAAACCTTTTCATTTAATTCTAAGCTAGAAATAGCATCTGATGAAATGTATCCCTGTAAATTGATATATCCTACGAAGTTATCTGTATCTTGTTCAAAGGCTTTCTCCACTCCTGCAATAGTGTGAGTGATTCTATCTCCGTTATTATCAATCGTTCTTGCTTGCAATAAATCAACATCAATTTTATGTTGATGTACAAGAGCTTGTACATCAACATCAATTTTATGTTGATGTACAAGAGCTTGTACATCACCAAAACTTAAAGGCTCAGAAAATGTAACTGTGACTGCAATATCGTTTATTTTTTTAGATTTCAAAGCCTTTAGTTGTTCTTCTTGTTTATTTTTGTATGTTGAAATACCTGTTTCAGTTGTTTCTATTGCTTTATAATTTTCTATTGCTTTATATTCTGCAATAGCCTTTAAATCGGCCTCAACTGATGTATTTGTACTTGCTAAATTTAATTTTAGGGGTTGAATAGAAGCAAATGTGCCTCTATTATCTCCGTAAGTAAATGTATGTTGTACAGCCGTGGATTGAGTACAATTGTTATAGTCACTCAGCCCTTTTTTACTCATAGCAAATTGAGCTTGGATTTTACCACTATCACCTGAATCACCATCACGTTGATCTTTCCACTTAGTTGCCATCCAATATGCTGTGCTAGAAGCTACAGTTCCAAGTACAGTAACTTCTGATTCATCATTTGAACCAATGAAATTATTATCTTCTACATCTGTTTTAGGGTTTGGAAGATTAGTCGTAACTTGAGTTGCGGAAATTTCCAAATTACCAGAATCAGCCTTAGCCGTTTGATCCAAAGTTACGTATGCAGATGCATTATCACAAGCAGTGCCTGGATTATCGCCACCATTATTATAATCTTTTATATTCGTAACATTTGTACTATCAAACTTGAAATTAACTGTAGATTGCAAATAATGATTAGTCCCATCATAAATCATTGCCTGTGATCCACTACCGGATTTAGGCACATAACTTCCTTTACTGTAATCAGAATAACTCCATGCATAAGCGCTGTTTGTAGATAAAGTGAATAGTGTAAGACTTGTTGCTGCTATTGTTGCTAGAAGTGCCTTTTTTTTCATTTTCCTATACCTCCTAGATTATATGACCAATCTAATTTATATTACCAAAAATATACATAATTTAAATAATATGTAATATATATAACACAAAAATAAATCATAATTATAAATATGGTAAAATCGAATTTAAATAAATAAGGTGGTGGAAAATTGAAAAAAAAACAATCATTCATACTTATTGGTATAAACCTGGCTATAGTAAGCGTATTTTTAATACTGAATTACACGATGTATATTAGTTTAGTTGAACTAATACTAATAGTTATTTCTTTTACACTATTCGTTATCTTATTGGAAAATTTAGATTTAAAAACAAAATTTAGATTACCTTTTAATCTAATTGTCAGTGCTATTTATTTAAGTTTACTTGTCCTATCAGATTTAACATTAGATCACTTTACATTTTCACTATTCGAAAATGGTATTGAAGACGGTAGAGGATTAAGCCTTTTAGAAACAATATCGGAATTTAAGAATGATGCCTTTTTTCTTTTGCTGATCCTTCTCGCTTTATATTTTATCGCTTATTTATTATTCAATAATCGTTCTCGCCAAAAGGAAACTAACTAAATATTAAAATGGAAAAAGCAAGCCAATTGGCTTGCTTTTTTTGCGTAGAATATACAGGATTTTATGCAAAAGTCCCCCTAGAAAAGGGTCAGCTTCCCCTATTGGGTCTTATGTCAACTAAATATGTCGGTATGAATATACAGAACTCCACCCATTAATTGTTCTATATTAATGACATTCTAAAGAAGATTGTTTTATACTTGTTTCTATTCCGTTATTTGGGAATTTTAATGGAATTCCTGACTTTAGTACTAAAACATAGTGGGAGGTGAAATTATGCAACATAGGGAATATTTTAAAGGGTTGATAAAAAAAGATGAACATACTGGTACTACGCAAAGTGATGGAAAACGAGTATCTGATGAAGTAAAACTATTAAAAACTTTATTAGAATGTCAGGGACGTTTTGGGCAGAAGTATTTGGATGAGCCTTTAGAAGATGGAATTCGTTGGATTATGGGGTATTCAAATTACATAAATCAAACTTTACTTAAAGAAAAACCTAAACATTCGTTAAGAAAAGCATATAGTAAGGGCAGCATTCTTTATATCGATTTTTATGGGCATTTTGGTAATGAATTAACGTATGATCACCCTGCGATTGTATTAGCTGAATCTGGTAATGATTTAATTGTTGCCCCAATTACAAGTTCACCTAGCATTTATAATGATAGTCTATCTTACCATATTAGTTTACCAGCTCGTGATAAGGACTTCGGAAATATGCCTAATCCTTGTACTATTAAACTTGAACAGTTACGCTTTATTTCGAAGCGACGTATCTTAGTGCCTTTTAAAAGTAGGGTATCAGATAATGAGAAATTGAAAGAAATTGATATTGCTTTGATGAAGCTATTGGCTGAATTTACTTTTAATACCTATGAACAAACTAGCATAGGCTATGAGGAGCTGAAGATTTTAGCTGAGGAATCTCAAAATAAGCTAACTGAGGTTTTGGAAATAGCAGAGAAATTAGACCAAGAGTGCATTGAGTTAGACCAGCAAAATGAAATATTAAATACCGATATGGAAGTTTTGAAGTTTGAACTTGAGCAATTGCGTGCAGAAAATCAAGATTTAAAGGACCAAATAAAACATCTTGATTTAGAGAAAAAGGATTCGAATGTTGAAAAAAATCCCTCAAAAGTGGTAGATTAAGCAGGAACCTTGATTTTTTTCTAGAATTTTCACACTGCTAGGAATTGACATTTTTAAATTAGATTTAATATAATGGGTAACGTTGAAATTTATTTTTGGGCCAAGAGTCCGTTGCGCTTTTAGGTGCATAAATTATTGAAAGTTGTTTGATAGGGTCATGAACCCGGTAAATAAGGAAGAGGAGTAAGCGAAAGCTTACTCCTCTTCCTTTTTATTTTACAACCAGGTAATTATGCTCTTTCCTCAAGCCAGTTATAAAACATCGTATTTTTCTTTTCTTCTTTTTGAATTAATGACTGAAGTTCTTTTAAAATCCAATTCGCTTGTTCAATTAGCTCATTTGCCCGTTCTTTTGTAATACTTATTGGTTCTTCTATGTATAATTTCATTTCCTCTGTTTGACGTACAAGTTGAATCGCTCGTTCTCGATCATCACGCTCATCTAAATTAGTAAAGCGAAAAACATCTTCAAAAACTGTATCAATCAATATTTTCAATTCGTTAATTTGCTTTTTTGTCGCACTAACAAGTGTTTTACCATTAGACCAAATTAAATCAAACCCAATAATAGAACGCCCTCTTTTCTGTTCGTTATAACGAACATCAAGTTCTGTAAATTGGTTAATTTCATCGATTGCAGCATCAAGTACATATTGTTTAAACAAACTTGTATTATTTTGATAAGTCTTTTTTGTTTCAACACCAAATAAACGCATAATGGCGTCTTTTGAAATGGTTTTATGCCAATAACCATAATGAGCTTTTAAATAATCATATAACGTCCAACTGAAACCACTTTTAAATTGTGAAGTAATAGTTAAATCAGTGGTTACAAACTTTTCTTTCAGTTCTAAGATATGAGGGACCATTTCTTCAGACCAAACAAATTTAAAAAGTCCTCCAGAATACTTCATTCTTTGGAATACATTCCAATATTCAAATGTATCATCTTCTAAATCTTCTAATCCAACTTGCAAACTTAAAATACGTCGCGAATCTTTCTTTGCATCATCTGTCCGATATTGATCTATACTAAACTTTTTTTCAAAATCAGCCTTTCGAAATTCAGTTACACCGTTTTTTTGAGTTGAATAGATAGCGAATGCAAGCAACTGCATTTGATTTAATGTTAATCCTTGATTTAATTTTGCCATTGAAAATTCATTACTTTTCGAAATGCTATTTTCATAATTTATTAAACTTTTTTTTTCATTTTTTCTCACAAAATACCCCCTATAGCTTGTAAAAGAAAGAAAAATATTCCTTTTATCATCTTAATCTATTGAAAGTTAAAAAACAACATCTTTCAATAGATTAAGAGTATTTCTTTCAATAAATAGGAGTATTTCTTTCAATAAATAGGAATATTTCTTTCAATAAAACCCCTAAACCCTTGAAACTCTAGGGGTTTAGGGGTTTGCAAATATAATAAAAGTAATTAATCTATTAAATAATATAAAGATAATAGAAAATAAGTCTTTAGCTGTAGTAATTAAAGTATCAAGAAAAAACCAAAAAATTTTTTTTCCAAACCTAGTTCTCTAATTGCCACCTAGTAAATCTACCTTTTCTAAAAAAATGTTACCTGGAAATGATATATCTTTATGGATATAATCAATAAAGATATAAGGATTAGCTTTGACGCCTTCAATCCTGGAGGTGATAACATGCTCGAATCTTTGCTGATCGCACTAACTGTTGCATTCATTATTGATTTTTTTAATAAGTTCGAAATAAGCATTCAAATCAAAAAAAAATAGTCTGCTAAATAGCAGACTATAAGAAAGTTTTATAATAATTGAAAGGCTAAAAAGACCTTGTATCATCCACTCAAGTAGTTGCCGCTGCTTGAGTTTTTTTAGCTTTTCAACAAATTATTTAATATTTATTAAATAATTATTACTTTATTTATAACACAGCAAAAACATTCTTAAAACCTCTTGTAGACTTTTTTTCCGGAAAAGGTAGTATTTATCCCTTCGCAGCAGAACTCTCCATACAGCTATTACGACAAGCCTTTTAGCGCCAGGTTAACATGCCATTAATTTAATTCATTTACACATCCATTTTTCTTTAAAGCTTAGTCCGTTTTATAAATATATGAGTATAAACCTTTTAAATACTAAATATAGTAATGGTAGTTATTGAAAATAAAGAAAGTAGGGAAAAAATATGTTTCTAAAAAAGAAAAGAAGAAAATTAGAAGAATTATCAGATGAAGAAATTGCAATTGAATTCATGAAAACAGCAATAAAAATTAATAAGAAGATGGGTCTAAGAATAATAGGTATTAGAAAGGCATAATAGAGATTTATATAGAAATAAAAAACACCCCTTTTCTGGGGTGTTTTTTATTTCTATCGTGAAAATATTCTCGACCAAAAGCCTTTTTTTTCCGGTGTCAATTGTTGCATTTCAAGTTGTTTTTGCTCCATTGCCAGCTTTAATTGAGTTACCAATTGCCGATCTCGCTGCTCAATATAATTATTTAACTTTGCATCAATAGCTTCTAAAATGAACTCGCGTTCTTCTTCCACAGCTTTTTTAACTATGCTCTGCAATTCATCCTGCGATAAACGCACGATTCCCTGATTCACGCTAGGCGTTTTCGCGATATTTTCATCTTCCGAAACCGTTGTTATTGCTAACTTTACTGCGTTTTCAAAGGGTACTGACTTAGCCAGCAATTTCTTTAATTCTCTTAACACTTTATAATCGTGTTCATAATAAACGCGTTGACCGTTTTCATTGCGTGAAAAGACATACCCTTGTTTCTCTAACTCTATCGACCATCTACGCAGCGTCGAGGTTGTCACTTCCATTTGTTCTGCTACATCTTTTGAAAAATACCCTAATTCCATTTTTATGCGTTCACCACCCGTTTTTACAAATTCGTT
>NZ_CP085012.1:0-3601 GCF_044795995.1 Ureibacillus chungkukjangi
TCCTTTTTCCTCAACCTTACCTAAAATGAATTTTTTGTTGATTGTAAATTTCATCTAATCACCTCCTAGGTTAAAAACCTTCGAAATGATAAACTACTTTTTTAAAAAGACAAGATTTTTTACTGTTTTTTTTAAAACAAACAAAACACCCCTTTTTTCAACTTTTAAATAGGCATCCGATCGGATGCCTTTACTTTCTTCTAAAAATTAAAAAATGAGGTATTTCTGTTTCTTTTTTTCATCAAAAAAGAACCATCGTAAGGATGGTTCCTCTAATTAGTTTTTTTAGTTTCTAACATTTCAATCTTTCTATCTATTTTTTTATTACGAACCTTTTGAGTAAGATTAATAAGATTAATAACTATCGATTGTACTGACATAGCTAAAATAATAAGCATTAAATGCGATTCATAGAAAAGTAAATAACATATTAAATAAAAAATAGGTGCAGATGAAAGAAATGAAATATATTCATTTTTGCTTAAAATTAATATTATGGTTGAAATACATGATGTTACAAATAAAAGTTCTAATAAAATCCATAATGCATCCCCATCAAATATCAAACTAATCAAGTTATCAAAATAAGACATTATATTTCCCCTCCATAATTTGGATATATCAACAATTATATGGAATTATCTTCAAATCTACAAATCTTAATTAAAAAGAAAGGCTACCAACTTAATGGCAGCCTTATCTTCTTTAATTAAAATCTCTCATAAATCGAATTAATGCAATCTCTACTAAATCATTTTTAGATAATCGTTTATCTTTCATCTTTTTAGAAAATCGTTCAAATTCATTAAAAGTTTTATCGCTTATTTCCACTGAATGTTTCTTAGTCACTGTTTTAAGTGGTAAATTTGCGAATTCTAAACTCAAATCAATATCTTTATTATGATTTTTGTATAACTCTTTTAAGAATTTTACTTCTTCATCAGTAAGAGGAAAATCATTTTTTTCTTTCTTTTCCATTTCACTGATTTTAATCTGATTTTTTTCGGAAATATTTTCTTTCTTTTTCGGAATTAAAACATTAAATTCTAGGATATCATTGTTCTCTTTTTCCGATAACTCACCCTTATATTCATATGCTTTTCCTTTATTGTTGTAATGATAACCAACAGATTTTAAACGACGACTTAAAGTATCTTTTGAAACCCCTAATTCTTCAGCCATTTTTGTAATAGTAATTTCTCCGTTTAATTTTTCAACTATTTCAGATATTTTCATCATTATCACTCATTTCCTAGTCATATTTTTTTCAGACTTTAATCAGACAAAAATATAATATTTAGAGGATTTTTCTTTTTAGTTTATAAATTTTATTTAAGAGATTATAATAACAGTAATCAAATTATTTTTTTACTTTTTGTATATCCTCTTCCGCCAGTTGAGGATATATTTTTTTGTCTTTTACAATAGTTACCGCTTTGTCAAAACTGTATTTTTCACATAAGTCCAAAAAGTAAGACCTGTTATCATATCTTAAAATTTGCTTCCAAGTTTCATAATCTAACATCCCCAGCACATCAGCCTCTTCGATTTGTTCTGTTGCTAATTGCTCATCAGTCTTTTCTTCTAATACAAATCTTTTTTTCAAACCCTGAGACCATTGAAGTTGACGTTTACCTTTAAAACACCCAACATATTCTCTGAATAAAATCAGACATTTTTCATCTTCTTCTTCGATATATTTCCTCAAAAAATCAAACGGAGTTAACGAACCATTTTTAGCCTTTTTAATATGTGCTTTAGTTAACTCTTGGTCCATTCCCCATGTTCCATGCTTACTTAAATAATCATTTGCTTTTTCTCCATTTTCTAAAGTCAGACCGTGCTTTCTATTTACAGTCAAACCAACTTTAGTACATGCTTTTTCCCACAAAAGATACATTTCATCTTCTATGTTTTCTAGATTTACATCATTGGTATAAAAAAGAGCAATATGTGCATGAGGATGGAATCCATTATTATCGCTGTATGTAACCTCTAAAGCCCTTACCCTTCCAATCATTCCGATTTCATCTCGTATATTTTGAAAAGCTCGTCCACTCATAAACTTTTGAGTAGCCTTAGAAAACATATCTAATATATCTTTTAATCTATCAAACTTTTTATGACTAAATGTAAGAGTTAATAACGCAATATGACCACCTTCATTTCGGTGAGAGTTAAAGGCTTGTTGTAACTCTTTCCTTCTTTTCTCGCTGATTTTTGCTGCACATACTGGACAGTTCCAAACACTCCCACAAACCAATAAACCATTATAAAATGCTTTTTTAGTTTTTCTATGTTTCAGCACTTGCACATCCGAACCATTAATTCTTCTTAGACACATAGAAACTCTCTCGTTCGGTAATGCTTTTCTTGCAACAGATTGACACGCATAGCGTTCAGCCCTAATCATTCTAAGTTTTTCATCTAATTCTTGTTGTTCCTTCGATAGCACCTTTCTTCACCTCCTTTCAAAAAGTGGACGGTGATTTCGTAATTACTTACCAAGACAGACCGAAACCTTTTTTGAAAAAAAGGTTCCACCAAAAAACTTCCCACTCGCCGTTAGGCAGGTCTTCAAATATGGCATTTGAAGACATTCAAGAGGGTGGAAAATCCTCTTACTAATACAAGGGCTAAAAAACTTTTTTAAAAAACGATAAAACCTGTTTTTTAAAAAACTTTTTCTTAACGCTCATCCTTGCATTAGCATCATATCTAATTTTCTATTTTTTGTTTTTAATATCTTCATACGCTTTTTTAATAATGTCTTGAAGTACATGACTTTGCGAAACACGCCCAACAGTTACCTGAGAACGATAATGTTCAACAATCACATCTAATTGTTCTTTAGTTTCTTCGGGTACACGAGCATTTAATTGGAACATTAAACTGCCTCCTTATGCTTTCTTTTTGCTAGCACTATGAAAGTAATTCGCTTTTTATTTTAAATGTCCTTCTTTTAATTGTAAATTTTTTAAAAAACCAAGTTGGTTAAATGGTGAAAGGCTAGTTCTAATAGCGTGTAATGTGTCTCTTTAATCTGGAGGGAGACACACACACTAAGAACCAGCCTAATCACCAAAACCAACGCTTCGCCTTTTCTAAGACTTTTTATAAGTCCATCCAAGCTTTAATAGCATAATCTCTTGAAGATTATATAAAGCAGCCCATCCTTTTTGACGCTTAGATATTATCAAAAACCCTCTAATCATTGTTTCTTGTTCTTCTTTGGATAAAAGAAAACCCAAATTTTTTAAATCTGTTTTAGTAAACAAATCCATAGTTATACCTGTTTCTTCTTCTCCTTCTGTTAAATCATAAAAAGGTAAACCACTTACTTTAACAACATCATCATCATAAAAACCCCACTGATTTTTGCGATATGTCATTTAGCCACCTCTTCAAATTTAGAAATGAAAGTATTAGCAACATCTAAATATTTTCTCTCGCCACTTTTAGTTTCAAATCGTTCAGCACTCATTCTGATTGTAATTTCGACATCATAAGTTTTGCGTTCAGTTAAATCTTTAAATTTCCCTCCGATTGAAACAACTTTGTCTAATGTATCTACATCTAACAAAGTATAAAGATTCACTGT